>CAZHKK010000008.1:0-1836 GCA_964532735.1 uncultured Gammaproteobacteria bacterium
AAATGTTTCTTAATAAAAGCTCTACCAGAGCCAGATTTCAAATATTTTTCAAAATTATAAGCTAAGTATTTATTAGAAAAAATAGATAAATATATAAGTTTTAAAGGTAATTTATTTTTAGTAGAAAAAACCTTTCCATTTCTGTGTCTTTTAATTCTTTCTTTTATACTATTTGTACAACCAGTATATATAGATTTATTTGAGCATCTTAATATATAAACAAAATACATGATTAATTCTTAATTAATTTTTAAATATTAAAAAAGCTCGCTTTCGCGAGATTTCTCAATGTAGTTTTTTCCTTCAGATAAATTACACGCTCTAACACATGCGGATTTATCCGCCGAAGCTCGCTACAGCGAGCAAAGGCGGAGAGGACAGGATTCGAACCTGCGGAGGTTTAACCCTCAACACGTTAGCAGTGTGCCGCTTTCGACCACTCAGCCACCTCTCCAACGAAACTCATTATAGTTTAAATAAACAAAAAAAACAAGATCAAGAATTAAAATTATTTATTATCTTTTACTTTTTCTTTTATTTTATTTAAAAATAAAGTTACAAAAACAAGAATAATAGTAACAAAAAAAGCATAAAAACATTTTGCTAACACATTATTTTTTTGAATAGGAATAAGTTTTATTAAACTTTGAATAGCATCATTCCAAGCTAGTGCCACAACAAGCCCAAAGGCTGCTATTATAGCATTGTTTATTTTTTCAGTTGTCTCCGTTTGTATTTTTTTACTAGTATTTTTTATTTTTTCTATATCAATAATTTCTTTTTTTCTCATATTTTTTAAATTATTTATTATAAATTATATATTGTGTCATTTATGATATAATATTATTAAAATTAAAATTAATAAAATATATGTTTAAAATTAATTTATTTAAAAAGATAACATTATCATTTTTTATTATATCAGTATTTTTATTTTCAAAAAATGTATTTGCAAATACTATAAGCGATATAATGTTGGTTTATGATAATAATATTATATATATAAATCCATTAAATTTAGAAAAAACAACAATAAACAATATAGAAGATTTAAAAAAGATTATTCAAAAAGATAAGAATATAAAAAACAACAATTTAGATAAAAATATTTTAATTGAACAAAATAATTCTCAAAAAGATCCTTTACCATTTTCTGATGAAATAAAAAATTTAATAAATATACAAGACAAGCAAGTGGATAATAAAAAAGATAGTGTTTATTATATGAATGAATTATTAAACAAACAAAGATTAGAAAATAATCTAAATATTTTAAAAGTAGATAATTCTTTAACAGAGACAGCAAAACAAAGATGTTATAATATTATAGAAACAAATGATACTTCAGATAAAAATACAAACAATATAATATCTAGAGTAAAATCAAATGGTTCTTCTGCAAATTTTGCAACAGAAATATTGTATTGGAGTAATGTATCTTCGTCTCCAAAAGAAGCTATTGATTGGTGGATGAACGAACCTAAATATCATAAATCAAACATTCTAAGATTAGGTTTTAATAATATAGGAAGTGCAATTTGTAAATCAGAAAATTCTAAAAACTATTTTGTAACATTGTTTAGTGATTAAAAAATAGGGTATAACCCTATTTTTTAATTATCTATAGAGTTTAATTCATTAGATAATTTTTGTATTTGATCTTGTAATTTTTTAATTTGAGAGTTTAAGTTGTCAATTTGTTTTTGAATTTTTATCTTCTTTTCTGTACTAATTCTTGTTCCGTATAAATTATCACCAATTTTTTCTATATTTTTAAAATATTTAACATCGGAAAGAGATTTAATCCATTCTTTATTTTCTGGTATTTTTACATTT
>CAZHKK010000008.1:1936-7351 GCA_964532735.1 uncultured Gammaproteobacteria bacterium
CATTTTATTTAATTAATTATTATATCAATAATTATACCTCATAGAATTATTAAAACAATATTGTATAATATATTTTTATTTGACTTTAGCAAATTTTTATGATAATATTTATTTATTAATTATTTCTTTAAGAAATAACAGACTTGGTCTCTTTATAAAATTGTGTCCTATACTATAAATTAGTGGCGTGATTAGGAAATCGGGTCACTAATTTTTTTAATAATAAAAATGAACAAAGAAATTATAGAAAGTAAAGAAATCGAATTAACATTCGATAAGTTAAATATCTCAAAAGATCTACTTTTTGTTTTAAACAAGAATAAATTTACAAAACCAACACCAATACAGAATCAAGTAATTCCAGTGGCTTTAAAAGGGAAAGATGTTGTTGGTATAGCTCAAACAGGAACGGGTAAAACTTTAGCATTTGGTATTCCTTTAATTCAAAATGTGTCTTTATCAAGATCACAAGCTCTTATTTTACTACCAACAAGAGAACTTGCTATACAAGTTGAGGAGGTTTTATCAAAACTAAGTAGTTATTTTAAAATAAAAACAGCACTTTTAATAGGAGGAGCATCTATAAACAATCAAATACAAACATTAAAAAGAAACCCAAAAATTATAGTAGCTACACCGGGAAGATTAGCAGATCATTTAAGAAACAAAATTTTTAATTTAAAAAATATATCCTCAATTGTTTTAGATGAAGCAGATAGAATGTTTGATATGGGATTTGCTCCACAAATTAAAGAAATAATGAATCAATTACCAGAAAAAAGACAAACTTTACTATTTTCAGCTACTATGCCAAAAGAAATAATATCTGTAGCAAATGAATATATGGAAAGTCCTATAAGAATAGAGGTAGCACCTGCTGGAACAACTGCAGAATTTGTAGAACAAGAAATGTATATAATAAGTAAAGAAGCTAGAATTCAATTATTGGATAAAGTTTTAGAAGAAAATAAAGGTTCTGTTTTAATTTTTGTTAGAACAAGATTTGGAGCAAAAAGATTAACACAAGAAGTAAACGGAATGGGACATAAAGCTGCAGAAATACATTCAGATAGATCTTTGTTTCAAAGAAAAGAAGCATTAGCAGGTTTTAAATCAGGTAAATTTAGAGTTTTGATAGCAACAGATATAGCCGCAAGAGGTATAGATGTAAAAGAAATATCTTTGGTTATAAATTATGATTTACCAGATGATTTAAATGATTATGTTCATAGAATAGGAAGAACTGGAAGAAATGGTTGTGTAGGTAAATCAATATCTTTTGTTACAAAACAACAAAGATTTGATGTTAAAAAAATAGAAAAAATGATTCAAAAAGAAATTAAATTATTAGAATTAACAGATCTTCCAGAAAGAAGAAAGTCAGCAATTCCAGAAGAAGAAAGATTTCATGGAAATGAAAATAGAGAAAGACCATTTGTTAAAAAAAATAATTTTTCTAAAAGAGGTGAAAACAAAAAAGATGATTTTAAAGACAGAAGAAGAACAAATGATAATAAAAAAGGAAGAAGTTCAAGAGGTGGAAACGATAAAGGAAAAAGTAAATTTCATGGTAAAAGAGGAACGAGTAATTCTCAAAAAAGATTTAGATAAATTAATATTTACTTTATTATAAGTTTGTAATAAAGTAAAAAAGGTAATAAGTTTTTATAAAAAAATGTCTAAATTAGAAGATCTTACTTTACTGAAAGAAAAATCTATTTTATTACATCAATGTAAACTATGTAAACATAGAAAAAATTTTGTTTTTGGAGAAGGTAATGCAGAATCAGAAATAATGATAATAGGAGAAGCTCCAGGAAAAGACGAAGATGAACAGGGGATACCTTTTGTAGGGAGAAGTGGCCAATTGCTTACAAGAATAATTGAAGGTGGAATGAAAATAAAAAGAGAAGATGTATATATAACAAATATAGTAAAATGTAGACCAACAAAAGATAATTTAGGAGAACAAGATAGACCACCAGAAAAAGAAGAGATAGAATCAGCAAGATGGATAATAGAAGAACAAATAAATATAATCAAACCAAAAGTAATACTAGCTGTTGGTAATACTGCTTCACGATTTTTATTAGACACAAAAGAAGGAATAACAAAAACTCATGGTAATTTTTATGATTATAAAGGAATAAAAGTTATGCCAATATATCATCCTTCTTATATATTAAGAAATGGAGGAGATTCGTCTCCTTTAAAAAAAATTGTATGGGAGGATATAAAGAAGGTTATTAGATATTTACAAAATAAAAAATAAAAAAACGTTTTTTGCGTTTTTTTATTTTTTTACTACAACTATATTATTATTATACCTTTCCCAGATTCTTCTCATATCATCTTCAATAAGATAAATTTTATTTCCATATGCAACATCATTAAAAATATAAACAGTATCATCAGCCATATTTTCATAACCCACAAGTAATATTACATGAGTTCTTGTGTATTTTATTTTTTTCCAATCATCATAAGTATATATATCTATCATTTCTTCTGGTCTTCTATCATCTGGAACATGCCAAAATATTATAGGATTTCCATTAGCTAATTCTGTCTTTAAATCTATTATAGAAGCATTATCTAAGTCATAACTATTTTTTAAATATTTTTGAGCATTTTTAGCTATAGGACCATTATTTACTCCCCATCCTGTAGCACATTTTAATGTTCTAATAGATGTATCACCAGTTTGATTTGAACAATATTCACTATATAATCCATTATAATTTCCTACATATCCTTTTTCAGGATCACCCCAAACTATTCTATTTCCAATTTTGGTAGGAGGTAATTCGGTTGCAAAACCAGTTTCTTTTATTAGTTGATCTTCAGTTTTTTTTATTCCAAAATATTCTAAAGCCATTTTTAAACTAGCAGATTCACAATTTAAAGAATATTTTTGTTCGATAGGTTTTATTTCTAATATACTACTAGATGGAATTTTATTTTTTATTTCATCTAGTTTTATGTTTATTTTTGTTCCAGAATTAGAAACTTCTTTTCCATTTTTTGATAAGTAAAGATAATTATTATATTCTTTTATTTTTTTATTAATAGTAAAAATAATTTTAAATTCTACAGATTCATTTGGTTCAATATCTTTTGTTAAAAACATTGGAAATTGCCAATTTTTATCATATTTTGACATTAATGTTATTTGATTAACACCCTCGCTTATCCATTTATTTTTGCTAGTATTTTTTATTTTAATAGAGTATCCTATCTTAAAAACATTTTCAAATTCATCTTTATATAAAACATCTTTAGATATTATCTGAGAATCTTGAGATTGTATTGTAGCAGCAAATAAAGTATTGTTAAAAAATATTGTTAATAACAATAAAAAAAATATAAAACATTTTTTCATTTTTTCATTTCTTAAACTAATTATAAAAAAATTATATCATAAAAATATGTATAACCCAATATCAAAAAAGAGTATAATAATATTGACTAAAATAAATAAAAATGGTATTATATAGAAACTCATTAATATTTGTATAAAAAAGGGAGGAATATAATATGAGTAAAAAATTTTTTCATTCAAAAAAAGAAATTAAAGAAAAAAATTGTGATGAATTTGATGAGGAAACAAAAATTTTTTTTGAACAGTTTGAAGAACCAGTTAGGGATACTTTAATGTCTCTGTTTGATGCAAATGACAATCCGAAAAAAGAAATTTTTATTTGCGTTTCATGCAGAATAAGTTTCCCAGGATCTATGATAAAAGATGGGCATTGTCCAAATTGTCATGGAGCGGAGATGCTCCCAAAGGATTTTGCTGTATGATTCATTGAGAGTCTAAAAAAGACTCTCTTTTTTATTCAAATATTGACTAAAATAAATAAAAATGTTATTTTAAAATTAAATTACAAACTCAAAGGAGGTATAATATGCTTGGTGATGAAATTTTATCAACAGAAGATCTTCAAAAATTGTCAATATTTGAAATAGCTACTTATATTAAAAACATTCAAAAAAATCAAAAATTGATAGAAATAAATGAAGATAATGGAAACTTAAGAAATCATTATAAAGATGCTTTAATTAAAGCAAATAATGTTCTTAAATCTAAAGAAGAATGATTATTTTTATTAAAAATGACGTTTATTAAAACGTCATTTTATTTTTTGTAATTATCATTTTATGATTATTGTGTTAATATTTATATATAAAAATAAAAAAATAAATATGTCATTTTTTAAAAAATACAAAAAAATATTTATGGTTGGGATCGGTGGTGCTGGTATGTCAGCACTAGCAAGATTTTTAAACAATAATAATTGTAATATTTTTGGTTCAGATGGTTCTTATTCAGGAAATTTAGATAATGAAAAAATAACAATATATAATAATCACAACGAGTTAAATATAGATGATTCGTTTGATTTATTAATATATTCATCAGCTGTTTTAGATACAAATCCAGAGAGACAAAGAGCAAAAGAATTAAATATACAAGAACTAGATTATTTTGAAGCTTTAGGACAAATAAGCTCAGAATTTAATACAACAGCGATTTCAGGAACTAATGGCAAAAGTACAACAACAGCTCTATCTGGTATTTTGTTGGCAGATACAAAATTTGATCCTTTTGTTGTAGTTGGTGCTGCTGTAAATGGTTTTGGTTTTGATAAAAATTTTAGAAAAGGATTAACAAATAATTTTATAGTAGAAGCATGTGAATATAAAGCACATATGCTTCATATTGATCCAAAAAATATAATATTAACAAATATTGAAGCAGAACATTTAGATTATTATAGAGATATAAACCATATAAAAGACACTTTTAAACTTTATGTGGATAAATTAATTCAAAATAATGGTAATCTTATTTTTAATGCAGATGATTTAAATACAGTAGAGATTGCAAGTTACTTTGATTTAAAATCTAAAAATAGATCATTTTCTTTTGGTATTAAAAAAAATGCAAGATTGATGGCAAAAAACATCAAAGTAGAGAACGAAAAACAATATTTTGATTTGTATTTTGATAATAATAAAATATTAGAATTAGCTTTAAATGTTCCAGGAGAATTTAATATTAGTAATTTATTAGGAGCTATATCTAATTTAATTTTATTAAATGATTTAAATTTAGAAAATTGGATTTTAAATAAAATAAAAGAAGTTTGTAATAATTTTAATGGAATAGAAAGAAGATTTGAAATAGTAAAAAAAGATAATAAAAAAAACATTATTTATGTTTCTGATTATGCTCATAACCCATATAAAATAAAAGCAACTCTTTTAAATTTAAGAGAATTTTATCCAAAAAGAAGATTGGTTATAATTTTTGAACCACACACTTATGATAGAACAAATAAATTGTTTAATGAGTTTGTAGAAAGCTTTGTAGATTTTGATGTTTTAATATTATCAGAAATATATGAACCA
>CAZHKK010000008.1:7451-38741 GCA_964532735.1 uncultured Gammaproteobacteria bacterium
TATTTCATTGTAAAAGTATATTTTGTTGTTGGGGTGGCTCGGGATATGAACTTGAAAAGGACGGTAGTTGCCCGGTTTGTAAAGGTAAAAATTTAGGTATTGGTTTAAAAAAATCAGAAAAATTTATTAAGTTAATTTTTATTGATGATTTTAAAAATTTTTTTATTAATGAATTAAAAGAGTATAAAAAATATTTAGAAAAAAATGGATATTTAAATAAATCAGAAGGAGAACATTCTGAAGAAACAGATGAAATTCACAGATCTTATTCTGAGGTATGTGAATATTTAAAAAAAATAGTTTAATTTTTAGCGGTAGAGTTACATAAAACACTGCCGCTATTTTATTTAATTAATAAAAAATGTTAATATTATATTAATAATATTAATAATATGAATCAAAAATTAAAAGAATTTAAAAATCAATACAAAAATAAAAAAGTTGTAATAATGGGGTTAGGTTTAAATGGTGGTGGTCTTGGTTCTGCAAAATTTTTTGCTAAATTAGGAGCAAATGTTCTTATTACTGATTTAAAGACTAAAGAAGAATTACAAAAGTCTATTAAGAAATTAGAAAAATTTGGGAATATAGATTTTATTTTAGGAGAACACAGAGAGTCAGATTTTAAAAATGCTGATTTAATAATTAAAAACCCAGGGGTAAGAAATACATCAAAATTTTTAAAAATAGCAGTAGATAATAATGTAAAAATAAATACAGACATTGGTATATTTTTTGAATTGTGTGAAAATAAAACAGTAGGGGTTACTGGTTCAAAAGGTAAAAGTACAACAACAAAATTAATAGTAGAATTTTTAGAAACTCAATATAATGTTAAAACTGGAGGTAATAATAGAATTTCAGTACTTTCTGTTTTAGAAAAATTAAAAAAAGACGATTTTGTTGTTTTAGAATTATCTTCTTGGCAATTAGAAATATTAGAAACAATTAAAAAATCTCCAAATATTTCTATCATAACCAACATTGAAGAAGATCATTTAGATTCTTATGAAAATTCTATACAAAAATATGCTAATGCAAAAAAATTAATTTTAGATTATCAAACTAATAATGATTATTGTATTTTAAATAATAATTCAGTTAATTTAAATAATTGTATTATTAAAAAGTTAAAAACAAAATCAAATATAATATTTTTTAATGAATCTAATGATAATATTATAAAAAATAATTTAAAATTATTTGGAGAACACAATATAATGAATGCAAAAGCAGCATTAGAAGTTGCTAAAATATTAAAAATAAAAAAAGAAAATATAATAAAAGTTTTAAAAAATTTTAGAGCTCCAGAAGGTAGAATAGAATTAATTAAAGAACATAAAGGTATTAAATTTATAAACGACACAACAGCAACTTCACCAATAGGAGCAACTCAAGCTCTTAAATCTATAAATGATCCAATAGTTTTAATAGCTGGTGGTAAAGATAAAGATTTAGATTATTCTGAATTTGTAAAACTATTAACTCAAAAGGTAAAATATTTAGTTTTATTTAAAGGCACAGCAACAGATAAAATTATAAATATTTTACAAAAATCAAAAAATAAATTTATTAATTTTTGTTTTGTTGATACAATGAAAGAAGCAGTAAAAGAAGCTTATAAAAATTGTAAAAAGGGTGATGTTCTTTTGCTTTCTCCGGCAGCAGCATCATTCCCAATATTCAAAAATGAATTTGATAGAGGAGATCAATTTAATAAATATGTAAAAATAATAAAATGAAATCAATAAGATATATATTTTTAATATTATTATTTATTCCAATAATTTCAATATCAGCAATAACAAAAGAGCCATCATTAAATGGTAAAATAAATTATTTACAAAAAAAACCAATTCAAGAAGTTAAAAAAACAACTAATAATATAGAAGATTTATATATAAAATATTCAGTAACCAACGGATATTCTAGAAGTTCTAGTAATCTTGTTATAGATCAAAAAGGAAATGTTTTTTTAGAAACAACAAATTCAAAAAATAATAAAAACACAAAAAATATAAAATTAAATAGCAAAGAACTTACAAATTTAAGAAGTATATTAAACAATGCTAAAATGTTTTCTTTAAATGATTCTTATAAATGCGAAAAATTTTGTTCTACCGATACAAACAATATATCAATAGATTTTTATTATTATGAAAAAATAAAAACAATAAATATAGTTAATCCTATAAAATTACCAGAATCATTACAAAAAGTTTTAAATACATTAAATTCATTACAAAAGAGAACTTCTTATGCAAAATAAAAAAAATGTAATAATAATTGGTGGGGGTGCTTCTGGAATTATGGCTGCTATATCATGCAAAAAACATAATCCAAATTATGATGTTTTTATATTAGAAAAAAATTTTAAATTAGGAAGAAAAATATTAGCAACAGGAAATGGGAGATGTAATATATTAAATAAAAATTTAACACCAGAAAGATTTCATACAAATTCCAATTTATCATTAAGAAAATTTATTGAATCAGTTTTTGATAATTTTAATGAAAATGATATGTGTAATTTTTTTGAATTACAAAATCTATCTTTAAGAGAAGAAAGTGGAGATAGAATATTTCCTTTCATTAATCAATCCGTTGCTGTAGTAAAAGCTTTAGAATATGAATTAGAAAGGTTAAATATAAAAATAAAGTATAATACTATTGTAGAAAAAATAAGTAAAAATAATAATAATTTTTTTATAAAAACAAACAAACAATTATTTGAATCAGATTATGTAATAATAGCAACAGGGGGTTTGTCTTATAAAAATCTTGGCTCAACTGGTGACGGTTATAAGTTCGCAAAAAATTTTAATCATAAAATAACAAAAACTTTTCCTTCAATAACTGCATTAAAAATAAATTCTAAATTGCTAAAAAATATCTCCGGTGTAAGACAAGAAGCAATTGTAAGAATTATATCGGATAACAAAAATATAAAAGAATATTATGAAGAATTGTTGTTTACAGATTATGGAGTTTCTGGGTCAGCTATATTGCAGATTAGTAGATTTGCTATAGAAAATTTATTAAAAAAAAATAAAGTAGAAATATCAATACAATTTACAAAACCAAAAATAACAAAACAAAAAGTAAAAGAAATATTAAATAGACAAATAAAATTAAGTTCAGGAAAAAATTTAAAATCAGTATTGTTATGGTTTTTAAATACAACATTAATAGAAAATTTATTTGGCGGATTAGAGAATAAAAATTGTAATAATATTACAGAAAAAGAATTAGAAAGTATAATAAAAATAATTACAGATACAAGATTTGAAATAACTGGATTTAAAGAATGGGAACAAGCTCAAATTACGGCCGGAGGAATAAATATAAATGAAATAAACCCTAAAACATTAGAATCAAAAAAAGAAAAAGGATTATATTTTTGTGGGGAAGTTTTAGATATAGACGGGGACTGTGGTGGTTTTAATTTAAGCTGGGCTTGGAGTTCCGGCTATTTAGCTGGAAAAGTTTTAAAATCTAATTAGTTTTTCTCTTTTATTTTTTTGAAATATTATCATAAATATTAAAGGAATAAATATAGTTATTAAAATAGATAAAGATAAGAATATAATAAATTCAATAGTAATATTGAATTTATTTTTTATTAAATTATTTATTGATTCTATAATAAAAAAATGTGTTAAAAATATGTATAGACTATTTTTACCTAATAATGTGACTGTTTTAAATTTATTTTCTATTTTTTCTTTAAAAACAAAAAATAATAAAAATAAAGAAATAGAATAAGCAAATTGAAAATTAGAATAATGTTCAGATAATCCTATTAATCCAAACAAAGAGTAAATTGTTATTATAAATATATTAAACCTAATAACGTTTTTTGATTTTAAAATATTTTCTAAATTTGTTTCTTTAATTTGTTTTTTTAAAAATATACCAAAAACAAAATATATTAAATAAGGTAAAAATATATAAAAATTGTTAATTTTATATAAAAACATAGAACTAATAAAAGAAATAATAAAACTAAGTATAAGAATATTTTTATTATTAAATTTATTCATTAAAAAAAATATAATAGGATAAATTATATAAAACTGAAATAAAATAGACATAAAATAATAAGGTATTAATATATTTCCAGTAATAAATCCATATATAAATTCTTTTAAATTAAAATAGTTATTTTTTAATACAAAAAATAAAATACAAAAAATAAAATAAGGGATTATTAATTTAAATATTTTTTTGTTATAAAAACTAAAAACATTTTTAGGGGATAAACTTTTTAAATTTAATAAGAAGCCTGAAGATATTATAAAAAACGGAACAGAAAATCTGAATATTTTTAAAAAATAATTTAATAAAAAAGAAAAATTTCCATATTGATTAGAGTCATAATAAAAATAAATTATATGCATTAAAACAACGCATATAATAGATATCCCTTTTATAAAATCAAAAAAATAAATCCGAGAATTAGAAATTTGTTCGGATTTATTTTCTATTAAACTCGTTTTTGATTTATTTATATTAATAAATAAAAAAGGAAAGAATATTAAAGAAGTAGTGTATATGTTAAATATTTCAAAAAACATATTAATAAGTATTAATTAGATTTTTCTATTTCTATAATTTTCTTATCAGATATTTCTTTGTGTTCAGAAGATTTATTATTTTTTTTATCTATATGTAATATTATACCTTGTTGTATTATTGAAAATATAGTTGAAGCAACCCAATACAAAGTAATACCTATTGGAAAAGACAACCCCATCCATACAGTCAAAGCAGGGAATACATATAACATTTGTTTATTTAAAGCTCCAGTAATTTGTGATTCCTTGTCTTGGTTATTTGAATTGTTAGCAGTAGTAGAAGGTGTCATCATTTTTGTTTGTAAGAATTGTGCAATACCAGCTATAATAGCAAGAGCAATACCAAAGAAACTATAAACAGATCCATCAATAGCTTTTTTTGTTAAATCAAAAACCCCAAATGCAACATATTTTATATTTAAGTCTCCAACTAAATTAGAAATAAAAGGATATATAACATCTTTTATTTGATAAGTTATTGATGAAGTAGATATTTCTCCAACCATAAAGCCATTTAATGCTTTTATAAGAGCTATTAAAACAACTAATTGAATTATTAATGGTAGACAAGAAGAAAAAGGATTAATTTTTTCTTTTTTGTATAGGTTCATTATTTCTATAGCTTGTTGTTCTTTATCTGTAACTCTAGTTTTTATATCATTAACCTTCTCTTGTATTGTTTTCATTTCCTTTTGATATTTTATAGATTTCCAATTTATAGGAAACAAAACAATCTTTATAATAAGAGTTAATAATATAATTCCAACACCAAGATCAGGTATTAAATAATATAAAAAAGTTAAAATATTTATCATTGGCTGAGTAAGTAGAGAGAAAAAAATAAATCCCATGGAAGTATATTAATTGTTATTATAAAAATTATATAGAATAAGACTTAAAAAATCAAATCTATACTAATATATTAAACAAAAATTGACATAAATAATATCTTATTATATAATTCCTTGTATCAAATTTCTAATTAATGAAACACAGACTACAATGTCAACAAAAAGAACATATCAACCAAGTAAAAGAAAAAGAATAAGAACTCACGGGTTCTTAAAAAGAATGGCTACAAAAGACGGAAGAGCTGTACTTGCTAGAAGAAGAGCAAGGGGTAGAATAAAACTTACAGTAAAGAAAAAATTATTTCAAAAATAGCATTTTGTAAAATGGTAGCTTTTTGGGGCTACTATTTTTTATTTAAATGCAATATAATAAAATTATGTTAAGCAAAAAATATAGAGTAAAAAAATTTAAAGATTTTAACGATTTATTTGATAAGGGTGAATTTAAAAGCGCTAGTTCTTTTTATATTAAATATATAAAAAACAATGAAAATTATAGCAAAATATCAGTAGTTGTTCCTAAAAAAATAGCAAAATTAGCCGTAACTAGAAATAGGATAAAAAGACAATTATCTGAAATTATAAGGTTAAAATTTAAAGAAATAAAACCGGGTTATAATATACTTTTAATATGTAAATCAAATGTATTGGATATGGTTTATGGTCAATTAGATAGAGAATGGGATTATTTAATAGACAAATCAGGTTTAAAAAATAAATAAATGAAAAAAATATTTTTAAAAATACTTTATATTCCTAGAAAAATAACGATATTTATTATAAATAAATATCAAAAATATTTATCTTTTGATCATTCTCCAAATTTAATTAAATTAAAACAAACGAATCAAAAATATAAATATAAAGGATGTAAATATTATCCTTCATGTTCAGAATACACAAAACAATCTATTTTAAAATATGGAGTAATATTAGGTAGTTTAATAGGATTTTGGAGAATATTAAGATGTAATCCTTTTTCGTATGGAGGACATGATCCAGTTCCAGAAATAAAATTTAAAATAAATAAAAAATAGGTGCTCATTATGTTGGCACCTATTTTTTTAAACTATAGTAACACTAGCTATTTGATCATTACTTTCTTTAAAACTCATAATTCTAACACCTTGTGTTGATCTTGAAAGAACAGGAACAGAGTTTAATGGTATTCTTATTGTTTGCCCATTTTCAGACATAACAATTAAATCTTTTGAATTTTCTGTTTCTTTTTCAAAATGTTTTATATTTATTAAATTAGAAGATGATAGTTTTCCGGTTTTATCAGTAACATTCATAGCTTTTACCCCAGAACCACCTCTACCTTGAACTCTATATTCTTCTATTTTTGTAGCTTTTCCATATCCTTTTTCTGTTACAACAAGAAGATTGTATTTTTGATCATCTTTTTTAATTACATCCATTCCAACAACAACATCTTCGTTTTTAAGTCTAATACCTCTAACACCAGAAGCTCCTCTCCCCATAGATCTGATATTTTCTTCGTTAAATCTTACAGATTGGCCGTTATTAGTGGTTAATATTAATTCATCATTACCAGTAGACAATCTAGTCCATTTTAATTTATCACTATCTTTAAGTTTTATAGCAATAAGTCCAGATCTTCTAACATTTGAGAATTCTTCAATATTAACTTTTTTAATAACACCTTTTTCTGTGACCATTATTATATATTTATCATCTATTGATTTTTCTATTGAAAGTATGTTTGAAACTTTTTCATTTGATCCAATTTGTAAAAAGTTTACTAAAGCTTGTCCTTTACTTGTTCTTTGTGTTTCTGGTATCTCATAAGCTTTTATTTGAAAAGCTTTTCCAGATGTTGTAAAGAACATAAGATCAGAATGTGTAGTTGTAACAAATAAATTTTCTACAGTATCTTCTTCTTTTGTTGTTACTCCAGATACACCTTTGCCTCCTCTATGTTGTGATTTAAAACTTTCAGGAGAAACTCTTTTTATATATCCATCAACAGTTTTTATAATAACAGTTGGTTCATTTGGTATTAAATCTTCAACAGCAAATTCTCCAATTTTTGATTTAATTATTTTTGTTTTTCTTTCATCACCATATATTTTTTGTAATTCTGCGAGTTCTTCTTTTATTATTTTTTCTATTTTTTTTGTATCAGCAAGAATAGATTGTAAGTGTTCTATTAATTTAAGAAGTTCAGCAAGTTCGTTTTCTATTTTTTCTCTTTCAAGACCTTGTAATCTTCTTAATTTCATTTCTACTATAGCTTCAGCTTGTATTGCTGACAATCCAAATCTTTCCATAAGTTTTTCTTCAGCATCATTATAAGATTTTCTTATAATAGAAATAACTTCATCTATATTATCTAAGGCTATTTTTAAGCCTTGTAATATATGTTCTCTCTTTTTTGCTTCTTCTAATTCAAATTGAGTTCTTCTTGTAACAACAATTTTTCTATGTTTTATAAATTCTTCAAGAAAATCCTTAAGACTTAAAACTTTAGGAGATATTCCATCTATAAGAGCAAGCATGTTGGCATGAAATGTTGATTGAAGATCTGTGTGTTTGTAAAGAGAATTTAACACTTTTTCTGGATAAGCATCTTTCTTTAAATCTATAACTATTCTCATTCCATCTCTATCAGATTCATCTCTTACGCCTTTTATTCCATCAATTTTTTTATCACGAACAAGTTCAGCAATTTTTTGTATAAGCATTGCTTTATTGACGTTATATGGTAATTCAGTAACTATTATTCTAAAACCACCTTTAATTTCTTCAGTTTCTGTTTTTGCTCTAACCACGACACCACCTCTTCCTGTTTGATATATTTTTCTAATATCTTCCTTGTTATACATAATGCCCCCAGTAGGAAAGTCTGGTCCTTTTATAAAATCCATAAGCTGTTCTATATCAGCTTCTGGATTATCAACAAGAAAAGATATGCCATCACATAATTCATTAAGATTATGAGGAGGTATATTTGTAGCCATACCTACAGCAATACCCATACTTCCATTTAATAAAAGATTTGGAAGTTTTGCGGGCAAAACAGCAGGTTCTTTGTGAGAATTGTCATATGTAGGTATAAAATCTACGGTATTTTTATCAATATCAAAAAGAATTTCTTCTGCAATTTTTTGCAATTTTGCTTCAGTATAACGCATAGCAGCAGCACCATCTCCATCTACAGAACCAAAGTTACCTTGTCCATTAACAAGCATATATCTCATAGAAAAATCTTGCGCTAAACGAACCATAGTTTCATATATTGCAGCATCTCCATGAGGATGATATTTAGCCATAACCTCTCCGACAACATGAGCAGATTTTTTAAATTTTGTGTTTGCTTTTAAACCCATATCCCACATAGCATACAAAATTCTTCTATGAACAGGCTTAAGTCCATCTCTAACATCTGGAAGTGCACGAGCAACAATAACAGACATGGCATAATTTATATAAGAAGTTTGCATTTCTTCTGACAAAGAAACACCTCTCATGCCTTGTTCTTCTGGAATTATAAACATTTTTTTTTGAGGCTCTAAAACAATTTCTTCAGAATTATTTTCTTTATCTATTTCTTCTGGTTGATTATTTGTTTCCTCTTTATTTTCTTCATTCAATTCTTCATCCATATAAAAAAATTAAAAATTAAAGATTATTAATTGTTATTTTAATAATAATCATTTCACTTCTACGCTATTTTATCACTAAACATATAAAAATCAAAGTTTTAATCCACAAAAAAACTCAAGAATTATTTTCTTGAGTTTTAAAGAGTTATATTAAACCTCTATTTTAAAATTTTTTATAATTACATTTTGGTGGTTCTCTACTAATTTTTTAATATATAGATATTCGCATCTACATATTTGAAAATATCTAGTATTTCCTTTTTCAATTTCTTTTTGTTCTCCAAAAAAAACCGGGAAATATATTCTTTCTGTTTCTGGAAGATTTTCATTTTCTGTTATTGTTCTAAGGTTTGCTACAGCTTTTTCATTACAAAAAGAACAAGTTGTTTCAATTTCTATTACTTTATCAGCAATTTTAAATAAAAGTTCGCTTGCAGGAAAAAGATTTAATTGAAAATCAGTTTTTAAACCAAAACAATTAACAGAAATATTAAGTTCATCAACTATCTCGGCTAATTTATATATAATCTCAAGTTTTTTAATAAATTGAACCTCATCAACTATTATAAGATCTGGTCTTTCATTTTTTATAACTTCATAAAAATTTATTCTTTCTATAATATAAGCATCAATAGCATAAAATTTACCATCTTCTTGGTTTTGTCTTGTTGTTATCACGCTTTTTTTATCGGTTTTCTTTAATTTTTTTACTCTCCAATCTTCTTCCGTAGTAAAAGCCAAAACCTTTTTTCTTTGTTTTTTTGCAGTATCATATTTATTGATAGCAATTCCAGATTTTCCAGCATACATAGTAGCAAAAAAGAAATATAATTTAGCCATTTTAAACCTCCTAAAAGTTTAAAGTAATAATACATCTTTAATATTAAAAATACAAAAATAAATAAAACTAGTATTTTTTAAAAGTTGTCCACAAAAAATATATTATTTATTATCAACTGTTCACTTTTTTACTTTTTCATTGTAATATATAGAAAATTAGTTTTTAAGTTTGTAAAAATTAAAAACTAAAATTAAGAACTAAGATTAAAATTATGCAAATAAGTTGGGAAGGTAAAGATATTATTAAAATAATAAGTGAGAAGAATACAATATTAATAAATGCAGATAAAAAAACTGATGCTACTGTTGTTTTGTCTCCAGAAAAAGAAGATTTTATTGGCAATGCTTTTTCAATAAATAATCCAGGAGAATATGAAGTTAATGATGATTTTTTTTATGTTGATTTATTTAAAAATAAAAAAAATGAAAAATCTATGATATTTAGATTGAATGTAGAAGATATAAATATAGTTAATTTAAATAGAATAGATTCAAAATTAGACTTAACATCAAATGAAAGCGATTTAAGTTATGATAATATTATAGATAACAAATTAGATGTTTTAATACTTCCGATAGGGGAAGGTTTTTTAGAAGTCAAAGAAGCTATATCAATAAAAAATGAATTATCTCCAAAAATAGTAATAGCAACAAACTATGATTTAAATTCTGAAAAAGATCAAAAAAGATTTAATGATTTTAAATCTTCTTTTAATGCTGTTTCAGAAGCTCAAGATAAATTTAAATTAACAAAAAAGAATTTGCCGGGTAATGATGATGAGTCAATATTGGTAGTTCTTAATAATATAAAATAATCATTTAATAAATTATGATTATTGATACTATAAAAAAAAAGGATCAAAAATCAAATGAAACTATAAACTTAAAGTCAAAAAAAGAACAAGTTTTTAAGTTTAATATTTTTAGTAGATTAACAAAAAATAAAAAAAATGTATTTTTTTATTTTTTGTTGTTTTTTGTTATGTCAATTTTAATATTTTTTTGGTCTTTAAATTTAAAAGATGTTTTACAAAAAAATAAAATGAAATCAAAAGAAGATATTGAAAAATACAACGAAATAAAATTTTTGTATAACTCTTTAAAAGAAAATTTAGAAAATCCAATAAAAGATATAAAATCAAGTTTTGATAATTTAAAGTCAAAAGAATCAATTATTGAAGATAAAAGTATTATTAACGAAGAATCGGCTGATAATTTAAACAAAGCAATCTTAAATTCATTAAATGAAGATCAGAAAAAACAAATATTAGATAATTCAATTATTAAAAACGATAACGTTATTCCTCTAGAGTTTAATCAAGAAGAATTAAAAGTAAGACTTAAAATGTTAGAAGAAAACAAATAATAATAAGTATTTTTTATTATAAAATAATTGACATTTATGAAAAATTAGATTAAACTAATATAAATTTTTATTTTTGTAGACGCTAGAATTTCTAGTGTAACATAGGTGCAATATATAAAAATTCTCACTAATAATTAACCAATACTCTTAATTAACAATTAACATGGCTACAAAAACTAAAAAATTATATAAGCAACTTTTAGCAGAAAAAAGAGAAGAAGATAAAGAATTAAACAAATTACTTATTTCAAAAAGTTCAAAATCATTACCTAAGGTTGGTGATTTAATAGAAGGAACTGTTATTTCAGCATCCAAATCAGAAGTATTAATAGATGTAAATGGTTTAACAGTTGGAATAGTTAGAGGTTTTGAATTACAAGATGAATCAGATGAAACAAAAGGAATAAAAGCTGGAGACCTTGTTGCAGCAACTGTTGTAGAATTAGACAATGAAAACAATCAAGTAGAATTATCCTTCAGAGCTGCTGGACATAAAAAGGCTTGGACTAAACTTGAAGATTATGTTAAGTCTGGAGAAGTTGTGGATGCACTAATACTTGAAGCAAATAAAGGTGGTCTTATGGCAAAAGTAGGTGGTGTAAAAGGATTTTTACCAGTATCTCAATTATCATCAGAACATTATCCAAGAGTTGAAGGTGGTTCAAAAACAAAGATATTAGAAAAATTACAAGAAATAGTAGGGAAAACATTAAAGGTAAAAGTTATTGATGCTACTGAAAATGAAGAAAAATTAATAGTATCAGAAAAAGAAACAGTAAAAGAAGAACAAGAAAAAATAGTTTCTAAATATAGCGTAGGAGATTCTATTAAAGGTAAAATTAGTGGAGTTGTTAGTTTCGGTGCTTTTGTTGAATTTGATGATGGATTAGAAGGTCTTATTCATATATCTGAAATAGCATGGAAGAGAATTGATAATCCAAGTGAATATTTAACAGTTGGGCAAGACGTAGAAGCCAAGATTATTGATATTAACAATTCTAAGATTTCTTTATCTATGAAACAATTAGATAATGATCCTTGGAAAAACGTAGAAGAAAAATATAAAATTGGTCAAAAAGTTAAAGGAACAATTCTTAAAACAAATCCATTTGGAGCTTTTGTTGCTCTTGATGCACAAATTCATGGTTTAGCTCATATTTCCGAATTATCAAAAGGAATAGTAAAAGATATAAATGAAATAGTTACAATAGGAGATGAATATGAATTTAAAATAGTTTCTATAGATGGTAAAAATCATAGATTAGGATTATCAATAAAAGCTTTAGACGAAAAAGAATCTACTAAAGAAGAAAAGAAAACTAAAAAAGACGAAATTTTAGAAGAAACTATAAAAGAATAAAATAAATATTCAACAAATCTTACACAACATGATGATGTAAGAACAAAACAATCAAACAAAGATTGGTTCCAGTTGAATAAAATACTTATACACAAGTGTTTTATTGTTAAAAACTGGCCTAAAAAACCAGTTTTTAAATTTAAATTAATTTTAAAATTAATAAGAAATATTAAGCATGTATATATAATTATAAAAGTGCTTAATATTATTAAATAAATAATAAATAATTTTTCAAAAATATGAAAAATATGCACTATGAATTACTATACATAATTCCATTAAAATATACTGATCAAGAAAACATTGAAGTAACAAAAGAAATAGATGAAATAGTTAAAAAGTATAAAGGTGAAATAATTAAAACAGCTATTCTTGGGAAAAGAAAGTTGGCTTATGAAATAAACCATGTTCATACAGGATATTATGTTTGTACGCACTTTAACATGATAAAAGGAGAAGGATTAATTGGTTTGAATAAAGAACTTCAATTAAAAACAAATGACAACGTTTTGAGATATCAAATAGTTAAAACAGGGATAGATTTAGACGAAGAAAAGTATAAAGTAATGTTTGGTAAAAAAACTCAAGAAGAAGCTAATATTTCTAACACAAGAGAGCCAAAAATTGAAATAGAAAAAAAGAAAAAAGAAATTAAAAAAGAAGTTACTCAAGAAGAGTTGGATAAAAAAATAGAACAAATTATGGATGATGATATGAATGATTTAAAAAAATAATTTAATCATTAACTCAAAAACAAAATGGGTGATTTAAACAAAGTTATGCTTATTGGTAATTTAACAAAAGATCCAGAAGCAAAAACACTTCCATCAGGTCAATCTTTATCAAATTTTTCATTAGCTACAAATAGAACATGGAAAGATAAAGATGGGTCAAAAAAAGAGCAAGCTGAATTTCATAATATTATAGCCTGGGGAAAATTAGCTGAAATATGTAATCAATACCTTAAAAAAGGTTCAAAAGTTTACATAGAAGGAAGACTCCAAACAAGATCATGGGATGATCAAAATGGAGTAAAAAAATACAGAACAGAAATAATAGCAGAAAATTTATCAATGTTAAGTTCTAGGGGTGCATCTTCAACATCAGATTCTGGATTATCAAAACAACAACAATCCACTGAAGATGAATTACCTATAATACAAGCAGATGAAGAAGAGATAAATATAGAAGATATACCATTTTAATTAATAAAATTAGACAATTATGCAAAAGCAAAATAATAATGCAAGTACTGTTGCACAAGAAAAAGAACACTGTTTTTGTTGTGTTAACAATATAAATGAAATAGACTATAAAGATTTACAATTAATGCAAAAGTTTACTTCTATGCATCATAAAATACTTTCAAGAAGAAAAAGTAATTTATGTATGAAACACCAAAGAAAAGTAGCGAATGCTATAAAAAGATCAAGAATAATGGCTTTAATACCATTTACGAATAATCATAGTAAATAAAAGTTTGTTTTTAAAAAGAGGTAGGTATCAAATATATTTGATACCTACCTCTTAATTTAGCAAAAAATTTGTAAAAATATAATAAATAATATAAAATCAAGAATATCATTGTTATAATTTTTTATGTTAATAATTGGAGTTCACCAATCAATCTCTAAAGGTTTTTATAATGCGATTGAAAATGTCGTTAATTTTTATAATACAAACGCAGCTCAAATTTTTTTAAAAAGTCCACAAATGTTAACTTTTTGTAAAATATCAGATGAAGAAGCGGAAAAAACAAAAAATTTTGTATTATCAAAAAATTTGTTCATTGTAGGACATTGTTCTTATTTATTAAATTTTGCAAAAGAACAAAATTTTAAAGATACAACAGATATAAGGAAAAGGGGAAACTGGGCTATAAATTCTTTGTTAGATGATTTACTTTCAATCAAAAAAATTAATGGGTATGGAGTTGTATTACACATAGGAAAATATGTTGGACAAACAAGAGAACAAAGTATAAAAACTATAATTAAAAACATAAATCAAGTAATATTTGATTTAGAATTTAAATTAAAAAATAATACAAAATTACCTTATATAATAATAGAAAATACAGCAGGGCAAGGAACGGAAATAGGCTCAACGATAGAAGAATTATCAGAAATATATAATTTATTAGATAAGAATCCTAGAATAAAATTTTGTGTAGATACAGCACATGCTTTTGCTTCTGGTTATGATATAAAAACGGAAAATGGTTTTAATGATTTTATAAAAAAATTTGAAAAATTAATAGGTATAAAAAATATAGGATTATTCCACTTTAATGATTCAAAAAAAGAATTAGGTTCAAGAGTAGATAGACATGATTCAATAGGGGTAGGATTAATAGGAGAAGAAGGTTTAAAGAGAATAGCAAAATACGCAAAAGAAAAAACAATACCAATAATATTAGAAACACCAGACAAGGAAGTATCACATTTAGAAGATATTAAAAAAGTAAAAAATTGGTTTAAATAATTTATTTAAAAAAATGACACCTTACATAATAGGACAATCAAAAGCAATTTATGGAACATGGTTTTATTTTCCAACATATAACTTAATGTTTGATTGTGGAGATGGAGCAGCTTTTACTTTAGGAATACATAGTAGTGATGTAAAATATATTTTTATTTCTCATTTTCACTCTGATCATGTATTAGGGTTATTTGGTATAGCAAGTTTTTTAAACAGAGCTACTAAAAAAATAAAAAGAAAAATAAAAGTATATTTTCATAAAAATAGTAAAAATGAATTAGATAAAATAATAAATTCATTAAAATATTTAAAATTAGATAAAATGTTTGATTTTATAAGCTTTGATTTTAATGAAAAAATAGAAATAGATGGAAAAAAATTTATAACACCTTTTGAAGTAGACCATACTGCTCAATATTATAAAAAATCAATTACAGCTTGTGGTTTTAGTGTTTGTGAAGAAAGAAAAACTTTAAAAAAAGAATATTTAGAACAAATAAAAAAAATGTCAAACATAGACAAAGCAATGTATATAAAAAATTTAAAAAATGATATATATGATTATTATACATATAAATATATCACATATTGTGGAGATTCTTTGCCTGTAAATATTAAAAAAATAGGACAAACAGAAATATTGATGCATGAATGTACTTTTTTAAAAAAAGATGAATGTGATGCTGCTCATACAGATTTAGAATCTTTAATAAAATTATTTTCAAAAACAAAAAATTTAGAATTTTCAAGTTTGATTTTATATCATATTTCAGAAAAATATATTAGAGAGCAAAAAGATTATAAGGATATTATTTTAAATAAAGTAAAAAAATTAAAAATAAATCTAGATCTAGATATAGTAGAAATTAATAAAGTTTATAGAAAATTTATTAATTAATTAAATAAATGGTATAATAACAAAAATAAATTTTTATAATAAAAAAATGAAAAAATTTTTTACAGCACTATCTTTAATAACATTTTTTATGTTTTTTGCATTTTTAGGTTTTTTTGTTAATGCTTCAGAATGTAATATTTGTGCATATGATCAAGGTGGTTGTATAGTGGATAGAACTCCAGATAATCCATCCAATTATGGAACAAGTTGTGAATGTTCTAGTGGATTAATATGCTCAAGAGATGGGTCAACTCAAAATTGTAAATGTCAAAAAGCTTTTGGTTCTGGTTTGTTGAATGTAACCGAAACAAGTGGTCTAAATACAACAAATTCAGTTCCACAAATAGTAGGTAATGTTATAAAAGTAATACTTGGAATTTCTGGAACAGTTGCTTTGATATTTATAGTATGGGGTGGTATTCAATGGATGATATCAAAAGGAGAAGAATCAAAAATTGCTTCTGCAAGAAAACTTATGGTTTCTGGTATGGTAGGTATAGCAATTATTGCTGCAGCTTATGCAATTACAGATTTCGTAATCAAACAAATTACAGTAGTAGCTGGTGCTTAATAAAAAAATAGAGACAATATTTACTGCCTCTATTTTTTTACACTATTCACTATTATTATTTTTTGTATTATAATAAAGATATAATTAATAAATAGGTTAATAAACTATATATGAAAAAAATAATTTCAAGTGCAGTATTGTCTTTAGCTTTAATAGCTAATTTAGTTATAGTGTCAAATACATTTGCTATAGCGGCTGGTGGTGCTTGTGGATCAGAAGCAGGTTGTCCAGTTATTGGTTCAGGGGACGCAACAACAACAGGACAATGTGATGCAGGTTTATATTGTACATTAAGATCAACAACTCATGGTGAATATGCAGTAAATCCATGTGAATGTCAAAAAGCTTTTGGCGCTGGATTAGGAACAGTTAGAGAACAAGCAGGTCTTTCAAATACTTCAGTTCCACAAATAGTAGGTAATGTTATAAAAGTAATACTTGGAATTTCTGGAACAGTTGCTTTGATATTTATAGTATGGGGTGGTATTCAATGGATGATATCAAAAGGAGAAGAATCAAAAATTGCTTCTGCAAGAAAACTTATGGTTTCTGGTATGGTAGGTATAGCAATTATTGCTGCAGCTTATGCAATTACAGATTTCGTAATCAAACAAATTACAGTAGTAGCTGGTGCTTAATAGATAAAAAATACGATTTAAATCGTATTTTTTTATTTACTTTAAACAGCCACTCTTTTCAATATTTTTAAAAAATGATAAAATAAACTAAATATTAAAATTAATAAAAAAACATGTCTTTTAAAAAAATATTAACTTCAATAATATATTTATCTCTTTTTGTAGTTACTTTATTTGGATATAATAATGCATTGGCTGGAAAATATGACCAAATATCATTAGATGGTTCTGAATTTACATCAGATGTTGCAAAAGATTCTATAGCTGGAAGTGGTGGTCTAAATACAACAAATTCAGTTCCACAAATAGTAGGTAATGTTATAAAAGTAATACTTGGAATTTCTGGAACAGTTGCTTTGATATTTATAGTATGGGGTGGTATTCAATGGATGATATCAAAAGGAGAAGAATCAAAAATTGCTTCTGCAAGAAAACTTATGGTTTCTGGTATGGTAGGTATAGCAATTATTGCTGCAGCTTATGCAATTACAGATTTCGTAATCAAACAAATTACAGTAGTAGCTGGTGCTTAATAAAAAAATAGAGACAATATTTACTGCCTCTATTTTTTTTATTTGTGTATTATATTATAATGTTTTTTATGAAAAAGATAAAAATATATAAATTAAATATTTTCCATTTTATACCAATAATATCAAGTTTTGTATTGTATATTATAATAAATTTAATAAGTATAATATTTTTTAGAATTAATTTATTTAATTCTTTTTATATATTAATAGATTTTTTATTGTTTTTATTATTGTCATATTTATTGTTTTATTTTTCAAAAAGAATAAAATTATATTTTTTTATACAGTCTATAGTTGCATTTATTTTTTATATAGGAAGCTCTATAAAGGTTTCTTTTTTTGGTTCTTCTATAATAATAGATGATTTATTTTCATTAAAAGAAGCCTTTTTAGCTTTAAGTATGATAAATATTTTTTATATAATATTTATTATTTTATTTTTATTAACAACATTATTTTTAATTATTTTAAATTTAAAAATAACAAAAAAAGGAATAATACTTTTTAGTGCTTTATTTTTATTTGTTTTATCTATAAGTTTTTTTAATAGAACATACAAAGATTTAATATCAAAAATTGATAAAAAATATTTATTTTGGAACCAACAAGAAAATTATAAACATAATGGTCCAATATTTTTTATGTTAAATGAGTATGTTAGATCTAATAATTCTAGCAATAAACCAAATAAGGAAGAAGTTGATAAAGCATTGAATAATATTAATAAACACAAAATTAGTTCAAATATTACAAATATTTTAAAAGAAAATAAACCAAATATACATTTTATATTAGTTGAATCTTTATGGGATATAACAGATCTAAAAAATGCTCATTATTCTCAAGATCCTTTTTATAAAGGTTTTAGAGAAATGGATATACATAAAAACAAAATAATAAGTCCTACTTTTGAAGGAAAAACAGCAGATCCAGAGTTTGAGTTATTATGTGGAATTCCTATACTAAAAAATAATATTCCATTTCAAACAGAAATTAAAAACAACATTCCTTGCCTTCCAAATTTATTAAAAGAGGAAGGTTATGAAACGAATGTTTTTCATGCTGATTGGGCAACTTTTTATAATAGAGATAAAGTTTATAAAAAAATAGGTTTTGATAATTATTATTCAATAAAAAATTTTAATAAGGATGATTTAAATAATGGTAATTTATCAGATAAATCTTTTTTAAATCAATCCTATAATTTAATAAATAAAGAAAAATCTAATCCAAAATTTAATTATTATTTAACAATATCAACACATACTCCATATATTTTAAACAACAAAGAAAGGCCTAATATAATAGAGAATAATTTAAATAATGATTGGATATATAATTATTCAAATTCTATTTATTATTCAACAAAAGAAATATATGAATTTATTTTATTTTTAAAAGAAAAAGACCCAAATTCAATAATAATAATAACAGGTGATCATGCTCCTTTTTTGGGAAATAATAAAGAAGTTTATAATAAAACAAATACTTTAGATGATTTATTATTATATTCAACACCTATTATATTTTTAGAAAAAGGAGAGTTAAAAATTATAGAAAAAAATAATATGTTTAGATTTGGGGAATATTTATTAAAATCATTAGGTATAGACACAAAAAACACAATATTTAATCTATTTAATTCAGAAGAATTGCTTAATATTAGACCATTATATGTAGATAAAAATTCCGAGCAATATATTGACATAAGAGAAAGTAATTATTGTAAAGAAGTTTGTAAGATTAAAAATTTAGAAAGTTATATTATAATTTATAATGATTTACTTTTTGGAAAACAATATTCAATACGTTGACAAATATATACTTTTATGATATTTTACGATAGTTATATTTATATAACTTAAATTGAAAATAAAATTTTTTCGGGAGGAAAAAATGAATAACGCAGCATCTTTAAAAAGAGATATTTTTAGTGATAATAAAAAGGGAACTTGTGGAGTAGATGGAAATTTTCTATTTGCTGTTGACAAACAAATTCAAGAAAAAGAAAAGATAAAAAATCAAAAAATAATTTGGATTTGTATATTGATAGCAATAATAATGGTTTCCGTCACTTTTATTTTTTCTATTTATAAGTTTTATGAGAAATCTTTAAATATGAAAATTTCTTTAGTTGAAGATGAAAAAAAAGGTTTTGAAGAAAAACTAAAAAAACAAGAAATAATATCAGAGATAAAAGAAAAAGTAATTTTATGGAATAAAGAATATAATAAAAATATAGATTCCTTAATTTTAGCTGATTTTTCTGATAATGTTATTGCTGAAACTCCAAAACAATTTGAATTAAAGATTATTGAAACAGCAAAACAATATAATATTCCAGCATCTATTTTAAGTGCTCAAATTTGGGTAGAATCAAATTATATTCCAAATGTTATATCTTTTGATGGTCAGCCTTATAAAGTTATAGAATTTACAAATAATGTAGCTTTTTTTGGAAATAACCAAGGTAAGATTTGGGCAGTAAAGCAAATATGGAATTCTTCTAGAAGAGCATACGATGTATATGTAAAATATACCCCAAAATATGATGTTGTTCCAAAATCAAATTGGCACTTATATGACAAAGAGTGTTCTGTGGGTTTAGCCCAACAAAACTTAGCTCGAGGTGGTCATGATACAAATCTTTTGAAAGATGCATTAGATCCGGATAAAGCTATTGTTTTTGCTTGTGATAGATGGAGAGGTTTTTTGGATACATATAAAAAAGATAGTGTATTTTTTATTGCTATGGCATACAATACTCCAGGAACAGCAAAGACGGCACAAAAATATCTTGATAATGGTGCTACTGGGTTAAATACTCTAAGAGATGTTAGATCTGCAGAGTATATAATAAAATATGGAAACAAGGTTCTTGCTATAGCAAGAAACCAAAAACTAAAAGAGATCTATCAAGAAAATTTTGGTGATTTTTTAAATAAAGAAGATTTTATTTCTTATATTCCAGAAATGGAATTGCTTTCTTTTTAAATCATCTATACCAATTGAAAAAATCAATTGGTATTTTTTATTTTAGACTTTTCCACAGGTAGATAATAAGTGTATAAGTTTAAAATGTGTTATAATATAAACATATATAAATTAAACCAAATATATTATTTAATTAAATTCATTTAATAACAAAACAAAATGAAAAAAACAATAAGAAAGACAAATATTCTTGCTCTTTCAATAGCTTCTTTTGCGCTTGTTGCAGGAATAGTTTTTGCAGCAAATAATGCTACATTTAAATTAACTATCAATCCGGGTTCTTTAGGAGTAGATATAGTTGATAATACTTATACTACAATAGAATCTCCAGAAGTTTATTTTAATGCTGTTTCATCAAGTCTTGATTGTGCTTCCACAACAGGTATATTAGGTACATCTTCAGAACAAATATATATAACAAATCCAGATGCTGCTGACAATGGGTATACAGTAACATTGGGTGCTACAGATCCTATTTCTGGTGCTTGGTCTGATAATGATGTTGCTAATGGTGTTAATACATTTGCTTATAATAATGAAGCTGGATCTGGATGTGATGCAGGTCAATTAACAATCTCTGGTGGTACTATTTCTGATGGTAAACTTGCTTCTGATTCTACTACTGGTATAGTTACTGTAGGTGGAGCATTTACTACTGCTGTTAGTTCTGTAACTTTAATTAGCGCATCAGCTGGATCAGCTGATATTTCTGAAGTTGTTGCTACAGATTTTTTACTTACTCAACAAATTCCAGCAAGAACTCCAGCTTCTTCATATTCATTACCTATGACTTTAACTATTATGGGTAATTTATAAAAAGCTTTATATAAAAATGACTTTTTAAAAAGTCATTTTTTTAATTCTCATAATTTTTTTTATATGTTATAATTATCAAATAAAATAAATTAAATTAATTAAACATGAAAAAAAGGTTTTTATTTTTATCATTATTTTCTATTATAAGTATTATATTTTCAAATCAAACGAAAGCCTTTGAATATGGTGGATTTGGTATAAGACCAGTTGATTTAGAAACAGGAATTGTAAAAAAAGATGTTAGTGGATTTGTTTATGAAATAGACTTAGGAAAATCCAAAAAAGATGGTTTTATGGTTGTAAATAATACTAAAGAAAAGAAAACTTTTTTAGTTTATGTAGCAGATTCAGTTAAATCTACAGACGGTGGTTTTGCTTGTAAACAATTTTCAGAGGAAAAAAAGAATGTAGCAAGTTGGATAAAGTTATCTAAAAATGAAGTAACATTAGAACCAGGAACAAATGAAATAATATCATTTTTAATAACATTACCAAAAGATAAAATAGATGCAGGTGAACATAATGGATGTTTTTTGGTTCAAGAAAAAAAAGAAACTAAAAACGAAAAAGATTCAAAATCAGGTATTCAACTATCTATAAGAACTGGAGTTAGAATTTCTGTAATAGTTCCAGGAGATTTATCAAAAAAAATATCAATAAATAATTTTGATTTTTCAAAAAAAAGTGACAAATTTAATTTTAATGTAGCGGTTAAAAATGATGGAAACATTTCTTCAGATACAAATGTAAAAGTTATTATTAAAAGTATTTTTGGAATAAAATACAAAGAACTTGGTGGAAAATATTTAGTATTAAGAAATGAAAAATCCGTTTGGAACTTTATTTTAAATAAACCTTTTTGGGGAGGTTTTTATAAAGCTAAGCTTTTTGTAGAATATAATCCAGAAGCAAAAGGTTCTTTAGATGTGGATAAAGATAAATTAACAATATTACAATCAGACAAAAATTTCTTATTTTTTTCTTTTCCTTCAACAAGAGGTTTAATATTGGAAATAGTAATACTTTTGTTTATATTGTTTAATTTATATCTTTTATCAATATACAAAAGAAGAAAAGATTGGATTAAGACTTGGAAAAAATATACAATAACAAGAACAACAAATATAAAAGTTTTAGCAGAAAAATATAATGTTAATTGGAAAATTCTTTCTAATGCAAATAAAATAAAAGCTCCTTATATGTTAAGTGCTAAAGAAGAAATAAGAGTTCCAAACGATTTAGAAGAAGAATATAATTCTAAAAAACCATCTTTATTAAATAAAATAAAATCATTATTTTCTAAAAAACAGAAAAAAAGAAAGTCTTATAAAAAAAGAAAATAATAAAATAAAAAAACAACTTATTAGTTGTTTTTTTATTTTATTATATATAGTATAATATTATATATAAAAGAATATATGGTTTTTAAAACAATTTTCAAAAAATATTATAAATTTTTATTGTTAATCATCTCTATTTTTATTTTACCAAAAATAACAAATGCAGATGATGTTTTTAGAGTTACTGAATATCAAATTACAAATTTTCAAAGCACAACTTATAATTTAAATTTAAACAATCCTTTATCTCCAAATCATTTTATTATAATTAGAGGAGCAGAACAAGGAAATGTTGTTAAAAGTCCAACTAATACTTATGTTAAGATATCAAAACTTCCAGCTGGTGCAAACAAAAATTTACCAACGACTGGAAGTGATAGATTATTAGAACTAAAAAGATACTCAACATCAAATTATTATTGGTCAGGTGTTTTAACTATAGTAGAATGTTTATCAAATTGTGAAGAAAATGGTTTTAAAACATTAGATATTCTAGATTTATCAACACCATCATATACAAACACCACGACAAGACTACAATCTGGAGTTATATCTTCTAATGTTCAATGGAATAATATAAACAATGTTTCTATTTTTGGAGGTGCTTTTGGACCAGGTAGTAATATAGAAAACAATTCTGTTAATTCTGGATATTATAATTCTGGATGGCTAAGACTTTTTCCTTCAGGTTCAAATACAATAAATTGGGAGAGATATAACAGTAATAATGATAACGTATTAGCTTTATCAAGTCATAATATTTATGTTATTGAGTGGGGAAATCAATGGAATGTTCAAAAGGTTTATTTAGAAAGTTCAAAAGGTGGATCAAGTTCAGATTCAATAACAGAATATGATACAGCAACAATATCTCCAGTTCAAAGAAATAATACATGGGTATATGCATCTGGGTATTCTCAATCTCCTTCAGTGGGTAATGGAGCTTTTGGGGCAATTATAACGTTAGGAAATGGAGTTAATAAAAATGCTATAGAAGATAAAATAGCAATAGGTTCACAATTTTCTGGTGTTAAAAAATCTTTTGATGTTTATATAATGACACATCCAAATTTGTATGTAGATCATGTTTTTAAAATAAATAATAGCAATAGAATATCTAGTAGTGTTATAACAACAGTATCAAACTCAAATACATCTTCTAGAATGGCTCTTACTTATTCTAGTATAAACAATAATTCAAATATATATCCAGCAAATATTTTTTCATCTAGATATTCTTCAAATACAGCAATAACAATAAAAAGAGAACATTATCCAAATAATGCATATTTTTCTACTTGGACTCAAGGTATAAATTGGAAAAATATTCAATACACACCAAAACCTACATTGATTCAATATAAATATAGATGGAGAGATGACACAAAATCATTAAACGAAAATAATGGGTGGTTGAGTGATTATGATGTTAATATTCCATTAATTTCAAAAAATATAAATTATAGAATTAGATTTTCTATTGCAAACATAGGTGAGACAGATAATACAATTGGAAGAAATATAAAACTACAATATGGTTTTAAAAAAAATGGAAGTTGTAATAATATTACAAATTGGAAGGATGTATATTCTAATGAAAATATATCTATGTCTAATTCTTCTTATTTTAATGATCAAGATAGTACTACGTCTATGTTATCTGGAAATCCAGAATCATACTTTTTTTCTCAAGGTAAGGCAGCAGATGTATCAAATACAGTTAATAATATAGCATTACAAACAAATGGTTTTACAGAATTAGAATATAGTATTATTGTTTCAAATTCCGCATCGGATGGAGCTTATTGTTTAAGATTGTTTAATGTAACAGACAATGAATCATTTCAAGAATATAGTAAATATCCTGAAATGTTGGTAGGAAGTTATTTGTCTCAAGGTTATTATAGATGGTATTCAAATAATAATTTAATAACACCCATAAATGCTTTATCTTTTGAAAACTCAGAAACGTTTATTCAAAAAAATAATATAGTAAGACTAAGATTAAACGTTGAAACTAAGCAAGGAACTTTAGATTCAAAAAGTTTTATATTACAATATTCAAAAAATAATATAAACGGTCCATGGAAAACGGTTTCAAACCCAACGGAAGATAAGGTTTGGTGGAATAATAATTATTCAAAAAGACAAAAAATAAACTTCGGAAATAATCATTCTATTTTGCCTGTTGGTTTAAATGTGTCTTTTGAAATGAATACCCAAGTTGCTAAAATTAATGGTGATGATATAAGAATAGTATTTCAAAAAAATAATGGAGAAATTTTTGAATTAGATAGAGTTGCAGATGTTTGGAATTCTACAAATTCAAAAATAAGTTTTAAATTGTTATCGGAGGTTTCAATTAATTCACAGTATTCTTCTAGTGGAGATTATTATGTTTATTACGGTAATGAAAACGCTATCAATCCTCCATTAAGTCCAAATAATGTGTATTCTTTTTATGATGATTTTGATGATGATTATATACATAGTAGTTGGAATTTTATTGATAATGATAAAGTTGACGGAACAAATTTCTCAGAAGCTCTAGGAAGTCTGAATATAAATGCAGGTGGTGTTGATACGTGGACTCCTGTAGATGATTATGCTGGAATATATCAAGATAACATTGAAGGAGATTTTGAAGTGATATTAAAAAACATTAATCAAGATGGAGTTGCTATAGGTCAAAATATAGGTTTAATGATAAAAAACGACATTACAAAAACACAACCAGATAATGGTTATTATTTGGTGGCAGGAAATGCACAAGCAGCTTTTATATCAGCTTGGGATGGGGATAATGATGGTTATATAGATGATTTTTATTACTCTACTTCTGGTATATCTTGGCCAAATTGTGTAAAAATAAAAAAACAAGGAACAACATTTACTTCAACATATTCTATAGATTGTATAAATTTTATAGCAATGAATACTATAAATATTCCTTCGGCTTCAAACGTTCAAGATGTTGGAATATATGCATTATCAAATGGTGGTGAAATTTTATCTTTAGCAAAATTTGATTATTTTAAATTATCAAGATTAGTGTCAGTTAATCCAATAATTACATTACAGGATTTAGAAATAAAAGAAGATTGGGAATTTTATGATATTATTAATTTAAATCAATCAGCTATAATTTCTGAAATGTTATTATCTAATTCAAACGTAAAAGAATTGTATTCAGAAACAAATCCTTTACCAATAAACCCAAACATAATTCAGATTGGGCAAATAGGAGAATATGATTTTGCTTTGAATCCAAAAAATGCAGAAAAGACAAATTATTATTTTAAACTAATAAGATCAACAGAAAATGACTTTGAAGAATATGAACAATACGCAAAAATAACGGTTGGTAATATATTATCTCAAATGTCTTATAGATGGTATGCAAATATAAATTCTCTAGATGTTATAACTCCTTTATCTGGAGAAAATGTTATGGCTTTATCTGATTCTAAAAATACACCATTAAGATTAAGAATAAATATAAAAAATAATTTATCAGAATTAATTCCAAATTCAACTTCTTTTAATTTACAATATTCAAAAAACTTAATAGGTCCATGGAATAACGTTGGGCAAAATAATGATTGGGAGTTTTATGATAATAATTCTATAAATTCTGGGAATATTATAAATTCATTATTATTATCAAACTCAAACAAAAAAGAAACTTATTCAGAGCAAAATTCAACATTATTAAATATTAATAATTTATTAGATAACGAAATAAGTGAATATGATTTTTCTGTAATTCCAAAAAATGCTACAGGAGAAAATTATTATTTTAGATTAATTAATTCAAATGGGGACATTTTGGATAATTATAATAATTATCCAAGAATCAATATAAACACAAAACCATATTATAATTTACAATCTTATAAAATTTTTAAAAATATTGACTCAGAAAATGTAGGAACACAAATATCTGAACAAGATAATATAGGTTTAATAAATTCAAATGAAGATTTTAGATTAAGAATATTAATGTCTATATCAAAAAATAAAGCTATTCAAAATGAAAATTTCTTTAAATTATTATTTGCAGAAAAAGGTAATGGAACTTGCAGTAATCCAGAGTATAATTATTCAATAATTACAAAAACAACGCAAATAGCTTTAAATGATAATTATAGTGTTTCTGATAATATTTCTTTATTGAGTAATATTAATGACCCTATAATTTTAGGATCAACAATAAAAAATCAAACATATAAAGAAACTGGAGATTTTTCAAATTCTATTAGTGATATAAATATAGGAGAATATGGAATGTGGGATTTTTCTTTAATAGATAATAATGCAGGTATAGGAAAAACTTTTTGTTTTAAAGTTGTTAATTCTGATGGAACTGATATCCAAGAATATTCTAATTACCCAGAAGTTTCAATATCTTCAGGCGTATTATCTATTGATATAGTTGATAATGAAGGCAATTCAATAGAAAATCCTATATTTAATTTAGACTCAAAAGTATTTGATTATCTTAATTCTACATCACAAGGTATTTTTGGTTTTAATAATCAAAAAATAAGAGTAACAAATTCAACATCTAATCCTTCCTGGACAATTTCTTTGTCTGCAACAAATGGAGATAGTACTGTTTGGATGGAAAATGGTTTTTTAGGTTATGATTTTAATGATCCTACTTCAAATGCAGAAGATGGATTTGACGAAGATAGTCTAGGTGGTCAAATGACAATAGATCCATCTTTTGGATCTATTACTGCAAAAGAGAGTAGTTCTATAAATGGAATATCACTTGCAAATCAAGCATCTTTTATAGAAGGAACTCAAAATTCTATAACCATTGCTTCTTCATCTTCTATTACAGAAACAAATTCATATTGGGATATAATGGGTATAACAATATTACAATCTATACCAGCATTACAGAGAGTCGGAAATTATAGTATAGATATGACACTAACAATAATTGCAAATTAAACTATGCTTTTTAAAAGCATAGTTTTTTTGTGGATAATTATTTCAAACTAAAATCTATAAATATGATATAATTATTAAAGAAAAACATAATCTATAAATATGTTAAAAGGCAAAATATCAAAATTTTTATTTGTGTATTTATTTATTTTTATAATATCTATTTTTTTTAGTTTTAAAACTTTTGCTACAAATTCTAATTTTTCAATAAAAATAATAAAATTAAATCAATGCATGGATAACAGAGATAATGATGGAGACGGTAAAATAGATTTTCCAGAGGATTTAGATTGTACTTCACCACAAGATGATAATGAAGATTTCCATTCAAACAATAGTGTTACATCGTCAATGATAAATATAACAGGAAAAACAATACCAAATTCTCAAATAAAAATTTTTAAAGACGGTAATGTTTTGATATATACAAAATCAGATAATAATGGAGATTTTTCTCAAGATATATATGGATTTTTTCATGGAAATTATAGTTTTGGATTATCAACAAAAGCAAAAGATGATTCAACAACAGATATTATAAATTTTAATGTAGAATTAAAACCTGGAAATTATGTTTCAGTGTCTACTATTTTTGTTGCTCCAACTATTAAAATAAATGACAAAAATAATACAAAAGATAATATATCTATAGAAGGGTATGGTTTAGCAAATTCAAAAGTAGAAATAAATTTATTTAGTCAAAAAGAAAAACAAGAAAAACAAAAAATATTAATAGATACAGACAAAAATGGTTATTATAAATATTCATTAAATATACAAAATTTAATAGAAGGTGAATATAAAATATTTTCAAAAAATATTTTTGAAGATGAGTTTGTAGGTGTAAGTAAAAATTCTTACATATTAATAGAAAAAAACGTTGATGAAAATTTTAATACAGAAATTTATAAAAACAAAATAAGATGTGATTTAAATGATGATCATAAAGTTAATTTAATAGATTTTTCAATACTTTTATTTTATTGGTTAAGAAGTGATTATATAGAAGGAGATTTTAATTTAGATAATATTGTAGATATAAAAGATTTTTCTATAATGGCATATAATTGGACCGGATATTAATATTAAATAATAAAAATGATATTAAACATTTTTAAAAACAAAAAAATATTATTAATAAATTCATTAATTTATGTTTTTTTATTTTTGATTTTTAATAAAAACATAAACGCTTCAACTATTTATTTAAAATCAAATAGTAAAAACATAATTACAACAGAAGTTTTTAAAGTAGATTTTTTAATAGATACAAATAAAAATAATATAAACGCTTTTGAATCAAATATTTTTTTTGATGAAAATTTTTTAAATGTAGAAAAGGTCTATACAGGAAATTCTATTATTGATTTTTGGATTAAATCTCCAAGACATCAAGGTAATAAAATATTTTTTTCTGGTATAAAACCCGGAGGATTCATTGGAGAAAATTCAAAAATTATATCTGTTTTATTCTCAGCTAAAAAATCTGGACAAACTTCTATAGATATAGAAAATAGTTTATTTTTATTAAATGATGACAAAGGGACAGAAGATTATTTAATAATAAAAAATTTATTTTTAAATATAAAAGAAAAAGATAATATAAAAAATAATCATTTAGATGAAGATATAAATACAAACATAGACGTAGAAGAAAATGAAAATAGTAATTTAGATGAAGATATAGATACAGAAAATGACATAAATGAAGAAGTTTTTATAAAAGACACAACAAGACCAGAAAGTTTTGTTGTAAAAATAATAAAAGATGACAAATTAAATAAAGATAATTTTTCTTTAATTTTTTATGCTCAAGACAAAGGTTCAGGAATAAGTCATTATGAAATAAAAGAAGGAGAGGATGATTTTATAAAAGTAAAAGATGGTCCTTATGTTTTAAAATATCAAGATTTAACAAAAGAAATTCAAGTAAAAGCTATTGATTTAGAAGGTAATTATAGAATAGAGAAAATAGGGCCATTTATCGTAAAAGAAAAAAAATCTATTATTAGCTATAAATTTATAATAATCTCTTTACTTTTTATCATTTTTGTGTTAATACTTCTAAATACATATTTAAATAGAAGAAAAAAAAATGAAAAAAATAATATTATTTAAAACTATTTTTGTTATTCCGTTTGTTTTAGGTTTATTTTTTTGTATTTCTGTTAATGCTAAAAGCTCAGAATTTATTATAAACAAAAAAGAAATATCAAATAATAATGTTAAGTTATCAATTGAAATTAATTCTGATTTAAAAATAAACGCAGCTCAGTCCATTATAAAATTTAATCCAAAAGATATAGAAATTATATCTATAAAAAAAGATAATTCAATTTTAGATTTATGGATAGATTCTCCAAAATATTCAAACTTAAAAGGTTATATAAAATTTGCAGGAGTTTCTATGAATGGATTTTTAGGTAAAGGTAATTTGTTTGAGGTAGAATTAAAAATAAAGAATAAAAATATAAATATAATAAAATTTAATTTAAACAAAAGTTTAATATTAGCATCAGACGGAAAAGGAACAAATATTTTTAACAATAAAACATTAAAAGAAATTTCTTTAAAATCTTAAAAAAAAGTTTCTAAAAAATAAACATCGAAAAGATGTTTATTTTAATTTGCATATTTTATTTTTAAAATATATATTAATAAAATAAACAATTTATAATGACAAATAAAGAAAAAATAAAAGAAGTATATAATAGGTTACAAAATTTGTATGGAGATAAATCCATAGCTTTAAATTTTTCAAATCCGTTAGAATTATTAATAGCAGTTATTTTATCTGCCCAATGCACTGATAAAGTTGTAAATAAAGTCACAGAAAAATTATTTAAAAAATATAAAAATATAAATGATTATTGTTCTGTAAGTTTAGAAGAATTCAAAAAAGATATAAAATCAATTGGTTTATATAATAATAAAGCAAAAAATATTTTATCTACATGCAAAATAATAAAAAATAAATATAAAGAAAAAGTTCCGGACAATATGGACGATTTATTAAAATTAAATGGTGTTGGAAGAAAAACTGCTAATATAATTTTATCTACTACATATAATATAAATTCAGGAATAGCGGTAGATACACATATGTTAAGAATAAATTATGCTCTAGGGTTTATTAAAGATAGATATAATGCAATTAATGGTGAATTAGAATTGATGAAAATATTGGATAAAAAATTATGGAGTAAGTATACATATTTAATAATAGAACATGGTAGAGATTGTTGTAAGTCGGGAAAGGTAGGAAATTCAGAATGTATATTAAAAGACTTATATAAAAATAAATTATTATACTATTGATTATTTAATAATATTTTGCTAATATATATTTATTAGTAATTGCGGGTATAGTATAGTGGCTATTATGTCAGCCTTCCAAGCTGAAGAGGGGAGTTCGATTCTCCTTACCCGCTCCA
>CAZHKK010000009.1:0-35789 GCA_964532735.1 uncultured Gammaproteobacteria bacterium
ATTAATAATTAAATAAATTAAATAATTTAAAAACACGTGTTTTCCACGTGTTTTTAAATTTTAAAATTTGTATTATAATGTTTTTGTTTATTGTTAAACTTAAAATTATGTCTGGACATTCTAAATGGGCTACAACCCATCGTCAAAAAGCTGTAGCTGATGCTAAACGTTCTTCGGTTTTTACAAAGTTATCTCGTCTTATAACTGTTGCTGCTCGTGAAAAGGGTAGTGATATTGATACTAATTTTTCTCTTCGTATGCTTGTAGATAAGGCAAGAGACGCTTCTATGCCTAAAGACAATATTGAAAAAGCTATAAAAAAAGGATCTGGAGAAATGGAAGGGGAATCTTTTGAGGAGCTTATTTATGAAGCTATTGGTCCTTTTAATACTCAATTTATTGTTAAATGTTTAACTGATAGTAGAAATAGAACGGCTAGTGATATAAGATATTTGTTTTCTAAATTTGGTGGCGCCATGTCTTCTGTTGCTTGGAATTTTGAACAAAGAGGTGTTTTAGAAACTATACAAAATATAAATGACTATGAATTGGATTTAATAGAAAATGGTGCTTTAGATATTCAAAAAGAATCTGATAGTTTTATTATTTATTGTGATGTTAAAGATCTCCAAAGGTTAAAAGATTTTTTTGATAATAAATCAATAAAAACTGAATCTGCTGAAATAAAATATGTTCCAAAAGATTGTTTAGATTTAAATGAAGAACAAACTCAAACTATTGAAAAAATAGTTGATGAGATAGATGCTAATGATGATATTGTTGATTGGTGGGGTAATTTTTAATTTTTACTTAGCTTGTATAGGGCTAAGTTTTTTATTTTGTGTATAACTTTTTTCACAGATATGTATAGAACTTCTTTTTGCTAATTTTTGATAAAAAAAAATATCTAATATAAGTCAAAAAAAAATATATTAAATAAAATGTATTGTATAAAATGCTAACATTGGTTAAATATATGTTAATTAATTGTTGATAATATATTTATAAGTTTTTAAAAAATATTGATAAAGTGTTATAATTCTATTACATAAATTTAAAAACTGTTGATTAGTTGTTTTTAAGTTTTTATTTAAATTTTAACTTTGTTCTATGTCTGTTTCAAAAATTCAAAAAAGAAATGGAGCTATTGTTGATTTTGATATTTCCAAAATTGAGGAAGCTATTTTTTCTGCTGTAAAAGCAATAGGAGGGGAAGATTTTGAATTATCTAAAAAAATTGCTAAAGATGTTTTTAAAATTATTTCTGATAAGTTTTCTGATGGGATTCCTACTGTTGAGCAAGTTCAAGATATAGTAGAAAAAGAATTAATAGAACAAGGTCATGCTTCTACTGCTAAGTCTTATATTTTATATAGACAACAAAGATCTACTCAAAGACAAGACAAAAATGTTGTTATTGAGGTTCAAAATACAATGAATGAATACCTTGAAAAATTAGATTGGAGAATTAATGCAAATTCTAATCAAGGTTATTCTTTGGGTGGAATGATATTAAATACCTCAGGTAAGGTTACTGCTAATTATTGGTTATCTTATATATATTCAAAAGAAATTGGTGATGCTCATAGAAATGCAGATTATCATATTCATGATCTTGATATGTTCTCTGGATACTGTGCAGGTTGGAGTTTGAGGGCTTTATTGGAAGAGGGATTTAATGGAGTTGATAATAAAATAGAATCTAATCCTCCAAAGCATTTATCTTCTGCTGTTGCGCAAATGATAAATTTTCTTGGAACTTTACAAAATGAATGGGCTGGAGCACAAGCTTTTTCTAGTTTTGATACTTATTTAGCTCCTTTTGTTAAAAAATATGAAGAGGAACTAATTGATGAATTAGAAAAAAGTGGAGTTAGTTTTTCTAGTGAGGAAGCTAGAAAAAAATATTTAGCCGATAGAGTTTATAAAAATACTTATCAAGCTATCCAATCTTTTGTATTTAATTCTAATATTCCTTCTCGTTGGGGAACACAAACTCCTTTTACAAATATTACAATGGATTGGAAATGTCCAGAAGATTTAAAAACAAAGAGATTAAAACTTGGTGGAGAATATTATAAGTATACTTTTGGAGAACTACAACATGAAATGGATCTTATTAATCTAGCTTTTATTCAAGTAATGACAAAAGGAGACGCAAAAGGAAGAACATTTACTTTTCCAATTCCTACTTATAATATTACAAAGGATTTTGACTGGAATGATTCAAAAACATTACCATTATTTGAAATGACATCAAAGTATGGCGTTCCATATTTTCAAAATTTTCTTAATTCAGATTTGAATCCTGGAGATGTTAGATCTATGTGTTGTAGATTACAATTAGATTTAAAAGAACTAAAGAAAAGAGGTGGTGGACTTTTTGGTTCTGCTGAAATGACAGGTTCTATAGGTGTTGTTACTATTAATATGGCAAGATTGGGTTATATTTGTAAGGGGGATAAAGAAGGTTATTTTAAAAAATTGGATCATTTAATGGAACTTGCAAAAATGTCTTTAGAAATAAAAAGAAAAGAAGTTCAAAAATGGATAGATAGAGGATTGTTTCCTTTTACAAAAAGATGGCTTGGTAAATTAGATAATCATTTTTCTACTATAGGATTAAATGGCTTGAATGAATCGATAAGAAATTTTACAAACGATAATGATAATATAACTACAGAAAATGGTTTAAATTTTGCAGAGGAGATTCTTGATCATATGAGAGAAAAACTTGTTAATTTCCAAGAAGAGACGGGTAATTTATATAATCTTGAAGCAACTCCAGCTGAAGGGACAACATATAGATTTGCAAAAGAAGATAAAAAAAGATTTCCAGAAATTTTGCAAGCAGGAACAGAAGAAGCTCCTTATTACACAAACTCTTCTCAACTTCCTGTTGGATATACAGATGATTTGTTTGAAGCTTTAAAACATCAAAATAAATTGCAAACTAAATATACCGGAGGAACCGTATTTCATTGTTATATGAGTGAAAGAATATCTACTCCAGAAGTTTGTCGTGATCTTGTAAAAAAAGCTTTAACAAATTTTAGAATTCCTTATATAACAATTTCTCCAACATTTTCTATTTGTCCTAAACACGGTTATTTGGCTGGAGAATATGATTATTGTCCAAAATGTGATGAAGAAATGGGTTATAATAATTGTCCTAGATTTGATGAAGCTTTTAGGGCTAGACATAGAAGTATAAATCCTGAAAAATAATTTCTTAATTTTAAATAGTTTCACAATTTTAAATAAAACATTAGTTTATTAATGTTAGCCAAAAAAAACATTGATTTTTTAGCTAACATTTCATGTGTATAAGTTATTTTTTTATCTAATATTAGAATAAAAATATTATATAAAAAATGTTAATAAAATGTTAATATCATGTTATAATATTGTTAAGTTTTAGGAGGTTTGGAGGGTTAATTAAAAATTAATTTTAAAACAATGGGAGAGCAAAATATTCAAAGACAAAAATGTGAAGTTTGGACAAGAGTAATGGGATACCATAGACCAGTTTCTCATTTTAATATAGGTAAAAAGTCAGAATTTGCTTCAAGAACTGCATTTGTTGAATCTGTTTCTACTTCTAATTCTTGTTTTTGTGAAGAATATAATAGATAAAAATTTTAAAACTAAAAAACTGAAAATTTAAAAATAAAATGGTGCAAAAAAATGATTGCATCATTTTATTTTATAGATTAAAATTCATGTTTTAAAATAGTTCTTAATTTTTAATTTTTTTTATGTTTTATATATTATTTACTACTACTACTTGTTCAAAATGTCCTTCTTTTAAAAACATAGTTTTTGAAAATGTTAAATTTAAAGGAAAGATATTAAATGAGTTATCTCCAGATTTTATAGAATTTGCAAATCGTTTTAGTGTTGCTTCTGCTCCAACTTTTATAGTTTTTGAAAATGAAAATTTAGAAAAAGAAGTTTTTAGGTCTAGTGAAGAATATGAGTTGATTGATTTTTTAAAATAGTTTAATTTTAATTATTTATTATGCTTATTTCTGGTGTTCAAAAATTTACTATTCTTGATTATCCTGGTAAAATTGCTTGTATGATTTTTACTCCTTATTGTAATTTTCGTTGTGGTTATTGTCATAATAGTGAGGATGTTTTGCCTGAAAGAATAGAAAAAATTAAACATAGTTTTATTCCAGAAAATACATTTTTTAATTTTTTAAAAACAAGAAAAAATTTTATAGATGGCGTTGTTATAACAGGAGGAGAGCCAACTTTACAAAATGATCTAAAAGATTTTATTTTTAAAATAAAAAATTTAGGTTTTTTGGTAAAACTTGATACTAATGGAACTAATCCGGATATTGTTAAAAAATTAATTGAGGAGAATTTACTAGATTTTATTGCAATGGATATAAAATCAGACTTTGAAAATTATAAAAATATTTCTAATTTTATTGGTGAAGAGTCTGATTTGTTAAAAAAAATAAAAGAATCTATAAAAATTATAATTGATTCTAATATTGATTATGAATTTAGAACAACTATTGCAAAAAATTTTATTAGCAAAGAAAATATATTAAATATTGGAAAAATGATTTTTGGTTGTAAAAAATATGCATTACAAAATTTTAGAAAAAGCGAGACGGTTTTAGATCAGTCTTTTAACGATTCTATAAATTATGGACCACAAGAAATTTCTGATTTTATTGATATTTTAAAAAATGATTTTAATATAAAAAATATTGAAGTGAGAAATTAATTTGATTAAATATTAATTTTTGGTATAATTCTTTTATCACTTTTTGGCGACTTGGCCGAGTGGTTAGGCAGCGGTCTGCAAAACCGCGTACGCCGGTTCAATTCCGACAGTCGCCTCCAATAATAATATAAAATATTCACTTTTTTGGTGAATGTTTTTATTTTTATAAATAATTAAGATTAGTGGATATATGTAAAATTTATTTTAATTTAGTATAAAATTGTATTATTTGTTATTAAATTTATTTTTTGCTATAATTCCGTTAACTTAAGAAGTTTTAAGTTTTAAATTAATTAATCTTTTACTAAAATAAATATGTCTGAGCAAGAGGTTACACAAAACAATGAACTACAAGAAGATATTCAAAATATTGAATCTCAAGAAGTTGTTCAAAATGAAAAACCAAAAGCTAAGAAGAGAATAGGAATAGATAAAATTATTCTTGTTGTTTCTTTGATTGGTTTTGTTACAGTTTCTTTTTTATGGGCTAAAGAAAAAGGTTTTTTTGAAAATATGTCAGGAGGAATTTTATCAAATAAAAATCCTGTAAAACTTGATCTTTATGTTATGAGTCAATGTCCATATGGTGTTCAAGCGGAAGATTCTTTAGAGGGCGTAGTTAAAAAATTAGGAAATGGTATAGATCTTAATATTAATTATATAGCTGATGAAGATGGTAATGGTGGTTTCTTGTCTTTACATGGAGAACCAGAAGTAAAGGGAAATATAGTTCAACTTTGTGCTAAAAAATATGATGAGAAAAAATATTTTGATATGATCCTTTGTCAAAATAAAGATTATTCAAACGTTGCTACAAATTGGGAATCTTGTGCTCAAGAAGTTAAACTTTCAAACATAGATAAAGTAAAAGCTTGTTTTGAGGGAGAGGAAGGTAAGACTCTTCTTTCTGAAAATATAAAATTAGCTCAAGCTATTTCAGTTTCTGGAAGTCCTACATATTATATAAATGATAAACAATATGAAGGTGCTAGAGATGAAGGTTCTATAATTAAGGCTGTTTGTAATATTAATTCAAAACTTGCGGCATGTAAAAATTTGCCAATTTGTTTTTCTGATGCTGATTGTTCTGATAATATTGCAAAAATTGGTAAATGTATTAACGCTGGAGAAAAAACATCTAAATGTGAATATTCTGATCCAAAAATTGTTAACCTTACTGTTTTAAATGATTCTAGATGTGAAGATTGTGGGTATATTGAGCCACAAATTACAGATAGTTTGAGACAAATTTTTAAAGGTTTACAAATTAAAGCTGTTGATTATTCATCAGAAGATGGTAAAAAACTTGTATCTGATATTCCGGGTATAAAATTACCAGCATATTTGTTTGCTGCAAATGTTTCTGAAGGTGAAGGATATCCTAATGTTCAACCATATTTATCAGAAGCAGCTGGATATAAACTTCTTGCTGTTGGTAGTGAATTTGATCCTACAAAAGAAATTTGTAACAATAAAATAGATGATAATGGTAATGGTAAAATAGATTGTGCTGATTTAGAATGTTCTGGGTCACTTTCTTGTAGAAAGGAAATAACAAAAAGATTGGATGTTTTTGTTATGTCAGATTGTCCTTACGGAAATATGGCAGAATTAGCAGCTGCAGAAGTTGTTAAAAATTTTGGAAAAAATATAAGTTTTCATGTTAATTATATAGCTTCTAAAAATAATGATGGAACATTTAATTCTTTACATGGAGAATATGAAGTTAAACAAAATAAAGTTGAACTTTGTGTAAATAAATATTATCCATTAAAAAATTTAGAATTTATAAATTGTATGAACGAAAAAGGTATATCTGATACAGACTGGAAAGAATGTGCAACACCTTTTGGATTTAATACCAATAGAATAGAAACTTGTGCTAATGGAATAGAAGGTTCAAATTTACTTGAACAAAATATAAAAATTGCGGAGAGTTTAAATATTGGTGCTAGTCCTACTTGGATTATTAATAATAAATACCAAGGTTCTGGTCTTGATGCGGAATCTATTAAACAATTGTTCTGTCAATATAATCCTGGAACTGCTGGATGTGATAATGTTTTATCTTCTGATGCCAATGCAGCAGCTGCTGCTGATGCTGGTGCTGGATGTGAATAAAATAAAAAATAAAAACGGTTTTAATTAGCCGTTTTTATTATTGATTAACATATTAAATATTGATAAATTGGTAAAGTAATGAAATAATAAGATAATATAAATATTATAATTATGCAAAAAATATATTTTACAACTACTTTGCCTTATGCAAATGCTGAACCTCATATGGGGCATGCTTTAGAATTTATCTACACGGATATTATTGTTCGTTTTTTTAGACAAAAAATAGGTAAAGAAAATGTTTTTTTTAATGTTGGAACAGATGAGCATGGTTTAAAAATGTATCAAAAATCTCAAGAAGTTGGAAAAACTCCAAAAGAATTTGTTGATTTTTATGTAGATAAATTTAAAGATTTTTGTTCTATTTTTAATATATCTTATGATAATTTTTATAGAACTACTGATGAAAATCATAAAAAAGTAGCTCAAGAATTTTGGAATAAAAGTTTAAAAAATGGTGATATTTATAAGAAAAAATATGAAGGTCTTTATTGTGTTGGTTGCGAAAGTTTTAAAACTTCTCAAGATTTAATAGATGGTAAGTGTCCTGATCATAATAAAGAACCTATAAATTATTCTGAAGAAAATTGGTTTTTTAAATTATCAAAATATAAAGAACAACTTTTAAAATATATTGATGATAATAAAAATTTTATTGTCCCTGTTTCAAAAATAGAGGAACTTAAAAATTTTGTAAAAGACATGGAAGACATATCTATTTCTAGACTAAAAAAGAATTTACCATGGGGTATAGATGTTCCTGGTGATGATTTTCAGGTTATGTATGTTTGGTTTGATGCTCTTACTAATTATGTTGGTGCTTTAGGATTTCCTGACAAATTTGATAAAGATTTTGCTTCTAATATGTATCAGATTTGTGGTCCTGATAATCTTAGGTTTCAAGGTGGAATATGGCAAGGTATGCTTATGTCTGCTGGTTTTAAAAATACTAAACAAATAATAGTTCATGGTACAATTCTTGGTCCTGATGGTATAAAAATGTCCAAAAGTATTGGTAACGTTATTTCTCCATTTGAACAGTTAAAAAAATATGGTTATGAAGCAATAAGATTTTATATTGCTTTGAGTTTTGGTTTTGCTAATTCGCCATATAAAGAAGATGATTTGATAAATCTTTATAATTCTTTGCTCGCAGATAATTTTGGGAATTTATTAAATAGAGTTATTCATCTTTCTAACTCTAAAAATATAGAAATTAATAATATTGATAAAGTTTCAATTGATTTTAAAAGCGTTATTGATAATTTAAAACATTCTGCAAATGAATATTTTGAAAAATTTGAAATAAATGAAGTTATTAAAAAAATTACAGAAATTTCATCTTTTGGTAATGATTACATTCAAAAAGAGGAACCCTGGAGTAAAGATAAAGATATTGAAAATGTAGAAATAGTTTTGAACAATTTATCTTATTTGCTTTCTGTTGTTATTGAATTGTATGCTCCTGTTATTCCAGAATCTTGCGAAAAAGCTATAAAAGCTTTAAAAACAAGAGAAAAAATAATTTTATTTAATAAGATAGTTAAGAGTTAATAATTATTAATTATTATGAAAAATAAAGCTATTGTTGTTGGTGTTGTTGCAAATCAATCTAACGATTATTCATACAATATAACATCTTCTATTTTAAAAGCGGCATCTAATTTTCCAAATGTTAGAGTTATTTGTTTTTTTTATGAATTAAATGAACATGATTTTAAAAAAGATGATTTAAGTGTTTCTAAGAATATTGATAGATTTATTAATGAGAATAATTTAGATGGGGTTATTATACTTTCTGGAACAATTTTACAATTTATTTTTAAAGATAATATTGATGATTTTATAAATAAAATTAAAATTCCTATTGTTTCTGTTGGAAAGAAAATTAAAAATCATAATACTGTTTTAATTGATAATTTTAATTCTGTTAAAAGTGCTATTGTTGATTTGATTAATCTTGATAAAAAAAGAAAATTTATAATGATAAAAGGTCCAGAAAGTTCAGCCGAAGCCAATGAAAGGTTAGATGGTTTTTTGAGTGCTATGGATTCTGAGAAAATAAAAAAAGAAGATATTATTTTTTATCAAGGTGATTTTAATTCAAGTTCTATTGAAAGTATATTTCCAAAAATTAAAGATGTCATAAAAGATAATAAAAAAGTTTCTGTTTTTGCTTGTAATGACGAGATGGCAATACGTCTTTATACAAAAGCTGTTGATGATGGTATTAAGATACCAGAGCAAATGTTTATTTTGGGTTTTGATGGTTTATATAGATGTTCAGAATATTCTATAAGTACAATCAAACAACCTTTTGATTTAATAGGAAAAACTGTTTTAAATAATATTTTAAATATTATTAATAACAAAAAAATAAAAGATTCAGTTTTATCTTTAGAAATTTTAAATAGAAGATCTACTGGTTTTGTTGATAATAAAGAAGTTGTTATTGAGGGCCATGATTTTAGATATGAGTATCTTTCTATAGAACGTAATTTTTTTAATTTACTAAATAGTTATATTAGAAGTAATAATCCAAATGCAAATATTCTTTGGAAAAAGTTTACAGAAGGTTTAATTAATATAGGAATTAAAGAATGCTATCTTTTTTTAAAAAAGGATATCATTTTTGCTAATTCTAATGAAAAAACTAATGTTATGGTTGTTGGTTATAATTCACAAAAAAATTATGTAAAAGAAAATGGCTTAATGGAATTTGATGATAATTTAGCTTTGCATGATAATGGAATAATTATAAGAAAAAAATCTAATTTTCTTGTTTATCCTTTATTTTCTAAAGAGTGTAATTTTGGAAATATAATTTTTGCTGTTAATGATGAATTTGATTATTGTTTTTATGAATTAATTGTTGCTAGACTCATTTCTTTTCTTGAAGTTTTTATTATTATGCTTAAAAAAAACAAAGAATTAATGTTAAAGAAAAAAGAAGCAAATGAAAATTTAAGAGACGGATTAACTGGTTTATATACTAAAAAATGGCTTATTGCTAATATGGATCGTATTTTTGCGGATGTAAAAAGAAGAAAATTGATAGCATACATTTTTTATTTTGACATTGATGATTTTAAAAAAATAAATGATACTTATGGACATGACGAAGGAGATGTTGCTTTAAATTTAATTTCAAAAATGTTATTAAATGTTTTTAGAAAAAATGATTATATTATTAGAGATGGGGGAGATGAATTTTTAGCAATAACTTGCTTGTCGTCAAAAAATAGTAATTATAAAAAAAATATTAGAAACAGATTATTGAAAGGACAAGAAGAAATTAATAAAAATATTTTAAGTAGATTTTTAGAAAAAAAAATGGAACCTTATTCTATTTCTTTATCAATGGGAGTTTCTTATTATTCTGGTAATTCTTTTATAGATAAGAGTATTTTTAAAAAATTAAGAGATGAAGCGGATCAAAAAATGTATAAAGATAAAAATAAAAAAAAGAAAATAAATAAATAAATAAAATTATTTTATGATAGCTTATTTAAAAGGTAAAATAAAATTTATATTTAAAGATTATATTATTGTTGATGTTAGAGATGTTGGTTATAAGGTTTTTTGTGGCTATTCTTTATTATCAAAAAATATAAATTCAGAAATAGAAATTTTTATATTTCATAATCTTAGAGAAGACGCTGATGATCTTTTTGGTTTTGTTAGTAATAATGAATTAGAGTTTTTTGAAAAATTAATATCAGTAAAGGGTATTGGTCCAAAAACTGCTATGAATATTTTATCTTCTGCTAATGATGTTAATATGTTAAAACAAGGTATTTTATCGGGTGATGTTGCTTTTGTTTCTAAAGTTAAAGGTGTTGGTAAAAAAAGCGCAGAAAGAATAATTTTAGAACTTGCCGGTAAATTAAACATTGGAGATATAATTGCAGAAAATTTTTATTCTGATTCTTCTGATGATGCTGTTTCTGCATTGATTTCTCTTGGTTATTCTGAAAAAGATGCTAAAATTTTACTTAAAGATGTTGATAGTTCTTTGGAATTACAAGATAGATTAAAATTAGCATTAAAAAGAAAATAATAAAAAATATATGTCCAAAATAATTTATAAAATTAAATCTTTTATTAAAAAACTTATTCCAAAATTTGTTTTTAAATATTATCATCTTTGTTTAGCTTTTGTTGCTAATATTATTTATGGTTTTCCTTCTAAAAAAATGATAATAATAGGGGTTACTGGAACTAACGGTAAGACTACTAGTTGCAATATGTTAGCTAAAATTTTAGAAGAAAACGGAAAAGAGGTTGGAATGATGACTACTATAAATTTTAAAATAGGAGCTGAAGAATGGGTAAATACTACTAAACAGGGAATGCAGGGTCGTTTTAAACTTCAAAAATATTTAAAACATATGTTAGATGTCAATTGTGAATATGTTATTGTTGAGTCTACTTCTCAAGGAATAGAACAGTTTAGGTCTTTTGGTATAGATTATGACGTTTGTGTTTTTACAAATATAACTCCAGAGCACATAGAAGCACATGGCGGTTTTGAAAAATACAAAAAAGCTAAATTAAAATTATTCAAACAATTAGAGTCTAGAAAAGAAAAAATTATAAATGGTAAAAAAATTGAAAAAATAATTGTTGCTAATTTTGATGATAAAAATGTTTTAGATTTTATTAATTTTAATGTTGATAAAATATTTGGTTTTGGGATTAGAGATCAAGTTGCTGATGCATCTGAGTATAATAATGTAAAGAATTTTATAAATGATCCTAGATATTCTTTTTTAATAGCCAAAAATATTAATTTGAATTTGGGTAATACTAGTTTTGATATTGAGATAAAAAAACCAAATCAAGAATTAATTTATGATTATAATTATAGTTTAAATATTTCTGGCTTATTTAATGTTTATAATGCTATTTCTGCATCTTCTGTTGCTTTTTCTCTTGGTTTTGATTTAGAATCTATTAAAAATGCTTTAAAAAAAATAGAACAAGTTAATGGAAGAATGCAATTTATTAAGGGAGATAATAATATTTATGGCGTTGTTGATTATGCTCATGATCCTAATAGTATAGCTGAAGTTTATAATAATTTGTTAAAAATAAAAAATTCAGAAAAGAAATTAATAGCAGTTCTTGGTTCTTGTGGTGGAGGAAGAGATGTTCTTACTAGGTTTGATAAAGGTAATGCAGCAGGTGCTTTATGTGATTATGTTATTGTTACCAATGAGGATCCTTTTAATGATGATCCAGAAAAAATTATTAATGATGTTTTTTCTGGGGTTATAAATATAGAAGAAAATAAAAATAGTGATAGAGTTGTTAATAAAATTATTAGAAACATAAACAATAAAAAAGAAGAAAATATAAATGCTTTTAAAATATTAGATAGAAGAGATGCTTTTAATAAAGCTGTTGAAATTGCTAATCCGGGGGATATAATTATTTGCACTGGAAAAGGTGCAGAAAAAGGTATAGCTACTAAAAATGGTGAAATTTTATATTGGGATGAATTAGAAGAATTAACTAATGCTATAAATTCAAAAAAAAATACGTGATTTTATTCACGTGTTTTTTGTTAAAAAAATATATGATATAATTAAATTAATAAATTATAATTTAATTAAGTTATAAGTATATAAGTATTTTATTTATTTGTTTTTTTATGAAAAAGGTTATTGTTTTATTTTTTATATGTTTTTCTTTTATTTTTTTATCTGGTTTTGGCTGTAAAAATGATAAAAAAGTTGAAAAAATAAAAGCATCTTTACCTCAAATTACTTTAAATTATTGGAGAATAACTGATAGTGGTGCTGATTTTGCTGATTTAATAAATCAATATAATGCAAATCATCCTTATGTTACTATAAATTATAAAAAATTAAGATTGGATGAATATAAACAGGAACTTATTAATGCTTGGTCAGAAGATAAGGGTCCAGATATTTTTTCTATTCCTGCAACATGGATGGGAGAATATATAGCAAAAGGAAGACTTTCTACTATGCCTGTTTCTACAGAGATGACTTTTGAAGTTGTTGTAGATGAGAAAAAAGATAAAAAGGATTATATTAAAAAAACTAATAAGTCTTTAACAATACAAGATATAAAAACAAAATTTGTTTCAGTTGTTTATGATGATGTTGTAAAAGGCAATTCTATATATGGATTACCTTTGTCTGTGGATACTTTGTCTTTGTATTATAATAGAGAATTGCTTGATAATGCTAGAATTTCAGAGCCTGCTTTAACCTGGTCTCAATTTAAAGAAGATGTAAAAAGACTTACTTTGGTGGATAAAAAAAGAAATATAATACAGGCTGGGACATCTCTTGGCTTGGTTAATAATGTAAATAGGTCTTTTGATATTGTTTCATTATTAATGATGCAAAATGGTTCTCCTATGTCTTGTGGAGAATCTTTCTGTGTTGGAGGTGCTAAAGATGGTTATAATCCTGGAATGGAAGCAGTTTCTTTTTATACGGAATTTGCTAATCCGAACAGTGATGTTTATTCATGGAATGCTTCTATGTCAAATTCTATAGATGCTTTTGCTGATGGAAAAGTTGCTTATATGTTTGGGTATGCTTATAACAATGAACAAATTAAATCTAAAAACCCTAGTTTGAATTATTATATTAGTTCAATGCCACAAATAGATGGATCTTCTAAAGAAGTAAATTATGCTAATTATTTTGTGGAAGTTGTTCCTAAAAAGAGTTTGTATCAAAATGAAGCTTGGGATTTTGTAAAATATATTACAGATGCTAATAATGTTATAAAATATCTTTCTTCTTCTAAAAATCCATCTGCTCTTAGGTCTGTTCTTGGAACACAACAAGATGATCCAGATATTGGAGTTTTTGCAAAACAAGCTTTTACGGCAAAAGATTGGTATCATGGTAAAGATTATGCGGCCGCTGAAATTTCTTTAAATAAGTTAGTTTTAGATGTATTAAATAAAACAGAAGATCAAAGTTTGGATGATTTGGAAAATAATACAAACGAAGAACTCAATATGACTTGGTAATGAAAAAATTATAAAAAACAAAACTAAAAATTAAAAAATGAAAATAATAAAATTCAAATTTAAAAACTTTATCTTTATAGCTTTTATGGCTTTTGTTTTTAGTATTAATTTAAATTTTGTTTTTGCTGATACTGATACTACTACTTCAACAACAACAAGAGGAACCGGAGGTTTGGTTCCTTGTGTTAATGATTGCGAAGCAGAAGATCTTTTTGGTTCTGGGACAAATGATGCAAATAAACCTCCTATTTGGACCACATTAATAAGATCTGCTTTAGGTATTTCTGGTATTTTTATATTATTAATGTTTGTTGTTGGTGGAATTATGATTATGGTTTCTGGAGGAGATAAATCTAAAATTAAAACAGCTACAAATATAATGAAAAGTAGTATTGTTGGTTTATTAATTGTTGTATTTGCTTATACGGTTGTTAGGTTTGTTGTAATGGCGTTGGTAGATAAAGATAATTGGAAAATTTTCTTCGGAGGATAATTATTAAAATATTATAATGAAAATTAATAAAAAATTTAAATTTAGATATTTATTTTTATTATTTCTAGTTTTTTGTGTTCCTTTTGGTTTTTTACAAGCTGGAAATTGTAGTAGTGTTGGAATATCTAATATGGGGATAGATTTATTATCTGATCCTACAGGAAGAAGTTGTCCGGATTTAACTTCTCCAGAAGATCTTGCAGGAGCATTAGGTAAAAAAGTTAATGTAATAGTAAAGGTTATATTTGGTTTTTCTGCAACTATAGGGCTTATAGCTTTTGTTTATGCTGGCGTTGTTATATTAACATCAAAAGGTAATCCAGATGCTTTTAAAAACGGCATGAATATTATAAAATTTACTTTTTTGGGTATTGTTATAATGATATTTAGTTATGCTATAGTAAATTTTTTTACAACAACTATTCCAAAAATAACAAGATCTAATGGAATTCAATATGTTGAAAATGGTGATTTTTGTAGTGGTGACACAAAAGAATCTGCTCTTGGAACTTGTTATTATTTATTACAAGATTATATAAAAAGTGATGATTATCTTGCAGATTGGAATCTTGATTCTGCAATTTGTGGTATATATGCAAATTTTACAAAAACTGAAAATGAAATAACATATAGTTTAAGATGTGTTAAAAAAGAACAAAATATTCCTAATGAAAAAATATATTCCCCTAGTAATAATGCAAATAAAAAACCAATACAATAATAAAATATTTAACTTACTTTTGTTTTGTGTTATAATAATTTAGAAATAATAAAAATAATTTATAAAATATGAAAAAGGCTATTTATTCGATATTTTTTTCTTTAATGTTAATTTTTGGTTTGTTGTCTTTTAATAATATTAATGCCGCTTTGAGTTGTGGTTCTGATGGTAAGTGTCCAACTGGGTATACTCCTAGTATTAATCAAGAAACAAGTGCTTGTACTTGTATAAATATTTTTGGAGGTGATGATGTTGATCAAGTTGGAGAAAGTATAGGATTAAAAGGAACAAGTTTACCACAAATTATTGGAAACATAGTAAAGGTTATTCTAGGTTTATTTGGTGTTATTGCTACAGTTATAATAGTTACAGGAGGTGTTAAATGGATGCTTTCTCAAGGGGATACACAGAAAATTGATGCTGCTAAAAAAATTATGATAGCTGGTGCTATAGGTATGGTATTGATAGTTTCTGGTTATGCCATAACTTCTTTCTTAATAAATGGATTAATGAAAACTGTAGGAGCTTAAAATCTTAAAATACGTGGTTTTCCACGTATTTTTTAATTGTTAGGTTTGTGGTATAATTTATCAGTCTTTAATTATTAGATTAATTAATCGGTTTTTTATGAAAAAGATATTAAATTTAAAGAATTTTTTCTCGTCATTTTTTTTAATTTTAACTTTATTTATTTTTAATTTTAACTTTATTAATGCTGATGATAATTTTAATTTTGGTTTAGAAAAAGTAACTAGTTCTTATTTTGGTAATGCTGATATTCCAACTGTTATATCTAGAGTTATTCAAATAGTTATGGGATTATCTGCTACGGTCATGCTTATTATGATATTATATGCGGGTTTTACATATCTTATTTCAAGAGGTGATCCTAAAAAAACTACCACAGCTTTAAATCTTATTAAAACATCTGTTATTGGTATAATTATAATTGTTACTGCTTATTCTTTATCTCAATTTGTTATTAATAATATTAAATTTATTGCATCTTAACTAAATAAAAAAAGACTTAATTATATAAGTCTTTTTTTATTTAATGTTTAATGGTGATTTGTAAGAGTTTCCACAAGTTATTGCTATTGCTAAAGCGTCTGCCGCATCATCTGGTTTTGGTATTTGATTTAAGCATAAAATTGTTTTTACCATTTGTTGTATTTGATTTTTATCGGCTCTTCCATATCCTGTTAGTGCTTGTTTTATTTGTAATGGCGTATATTCATATATTTTTAAATTATTTTGTAATGCTGTAAGTATTATAACACCTCTTGCTTGTGCTACATTTATTGCTGTTTTTGTGTTTTTTGCAAAAAACAATTCTTCTATTCCAAATATATCTGGATTGTATTTTTTTATTATTTTATTTAATTCTTCATGATTTATTTTTAATCTTTCTTGAAAATCTAACTTTGCATCGGTTGTTATTGCGCCATGTTGTATGTGTTTATATTTATTTCCTTGTTTTTCTATTATTCCATATCCTGTTATTGCAAAACCAGGATCTATTCCGAGTATTATCATTTTTTTGATTTACTATTTTATTTATTTATTCTATTATATATTATGTATTTTAATAAGTATAATTTATTTTATGAAACAGATAAAAGTTGAAGTTTCTGCTCGTCATGTTCATCTTTCTCAAAAGGATGTTAATGTTTTGTTTGGTGATAATTATAAACTCACTTTTTTTAAAAAATTATCTCAACCAGATCAATTTGCTGCTAATGAAAAAGTTGATATTTTTTCTGATTCTATGGAAATTAAAGGTGTTAGGGTTCTTGGACCTGTTCGTTTAGAATCTCAAGTTGAACTTTCACAGACAGATGCAAGATTTTTAAAACTTTCTGTTCCTTTAAGATTGTCTGGAGACATAAAAGATTCTGCGTCTATAAAAATTACTGGTCCAAAAGGTGAGATTTTTTTAAAAGAAGGTGTTATAATTGCAAAGAGACATATGCATTGTAGCTTAGAAACAGCTAAAGAATTAGGTTTGTCTAATGGTTCTAATATTAAGGTTAAAGTAGGAGAAGGTGGGGTTAGAGGTTTAATTTTTGATAATGTTGAAGTTAGGGTTTCTAATCAATTTAGTGATGTAATACATATTGATACGGACGAGGGAAATGCTTGTTCTATGAGCGGAGTATGTTCTATTGGAGAAATAATAATTTAGTTTATGGAAATATTTTTAATTATTTTAATAATTTTTTTAATTACAACAGTAGTTGTAATGTTTTTTGTTTTTTTAAAAAAATTTAATGAACTTAAAAATCCAGATAAAAATAAAGATGTTTTTTTAATGCTTCAAAATCAAATTAATGAGTCTTTAAAACTAACTCGTGATCAGATTGATAATTCTTCAAAAATTAATAGAGAACAGGTTGAGTTACTTAGAAAAACTTTTGATGAAAAATTAGATAGTTCTAATAAGACTGTTCATGGGCATTTAGAAAAATCTATCTCTACTATTAAAGAAATAACTACTCAATTAGAAAGTTTAAAAGGAACTAATAAACAAATTCTTGATTTATCCGGTCAAATTAAAGGATTGGAGGATATTCTTAAAAATCCAAAACAACGTGGTATTCTTGGTGAATATTTTCTTGAAAGTTTACTTAAAAATCTTTTTTCTCCAGATCAATATAAAATGCAATATAAAATTGGTCGTGATGAAAAAAATGATCAAGAATTAATTGTTGATGCTGCTGTTTTTCTTGGAAAAACAATAATTCCTGTTGATTCTAAGTTTTCTTTAGAAAATTATAATAAACTTATTGAAGCTACGGATCCTGTTTTAATTTCGGAATTTGAAAAAAAATTAAAAACGGATTTACAAACTAGAATTGATGAGACTAGTAAATATATAAGACCAGATCTTGGAACTACAGATTTTGCTTTTATGTTTATCTCAGCGGAGGGCATTTATCATGATTTATTGATAAATAAAGTAGGAGCTCTTAATGTTAATTCTATTAATTTAATAGAGTATGCTTTTAAAAAACATGTTATGATTGTTTCTCCAACATCTTTTTTTGCTTATTTGCAAACAGTTTTACAAGGTTTAAGGGCTATGAAAATGGAAGAAGGAGTGTCTAAGGTTATAAAAAATGTTGAACAACTTGGAAAACACATTATTTCTTATGATGAATATTTAAAAAAATTAGGAAATAATATTAACACTACTGTTAATGCTTATAATGGTGCCTATAAAGAGTTTAAAAAAATTGATAAAGATATTTTAAAAATTTCTGGAAATGGTGGAGAGGTTGAAATTTTAGAAATTGAAAAGACTAATCAAGGTGATTAATGTTGATATTTTAAGGTTTTTTTGATATTATTTTTTTATTAGTTAAGATAAAAATTAAATAATTATTATGATTTTAGTTTTAAATTGTGGTTCTTCTTCTTTAAAATTTTGTTTATTTGATGAAAAATTTAATGAGGGAATAAAAGGTAATTTTGAGAGAATTGGTGTTGATGGTTCTTTTGTTTCTATTAATAATAATGGTATTAAAGAAAAATTTGAACAATATTTTTCAGATCATAAAGAGTGTATAATTTTTTTATTTGATAAATTTTCAAATAGATACAATATTGATATTCATTCTATTAAAATAATTGGTCATAGAGTTGTTCATGGTGGTAGTTTTCCTGGTGCTGTTTTGGTGGATGATAATATATTAAACGAAATGGATAAAATTAGTTCACTTGCTCCTCTTCATAATCCTATACAGATAAATGTTGCAAGGGTTTGTATAGAACTTTTTCCGAATATTAAGAATTCTTTAAGTTTTGATACTGCTTATCATTCTTCTATTCCTGATTATGCATACACATATGGTTTGCCTGTTGATTTAGCTGAAAAATATAAAATAAGAAGATACGGTTTTCATGGTTTATCTCATGAATTTGTTATGAAGGAGTTTGCTTCTAAAAATAATAAAAAAGAAGAAGATGTTAATTTAATAACTTGTCATCTTGGTTCTGGTTGTAGTGTTTGTGCTATTAAAAATGGTAAGTCTATAGATACTTCTATGGGGTTTACTCCTCTTGAAGGTCTTGTTATGGGAACTAGAACAGGTGATATGGATCCTTCTATTCCTTTGTTTATAGCTGAAAAAGAAGGATTGTCTTTAAAAGATGTTGATACTTTAATGAATAAAAAGTCTGGGTTAATTGGTCTTACTGGTATGAATAACATTGACATGAGAGAGGTTTTATTTTTGGCTGATTATCCAGTAACTGATTTTGATGGATCTTATTTATTAGAAAAATATAAAGATTTAGAGCTTGAAAATATAAAAAAGAGATGTAAAATAGCCATTGATGTTTTTGTTTATAGAGTTAAAAAGTATATAGGTTCTTATTTTGCTATTTTAGGTAAAATTGATGCTATTATTTTTATGGCGGGAGTTGGTGAAAGGAGTGTTGTTATTAGAGATCTTATTACAAAAGATTTAGAAATTTTAAAAAATGTTCTTATTAATGTTATTCCAACAAATGAAGAGAAGATGGTTGCAGAAGAATCTTCAAATTTTATTAAATAAATTAATATAAAAAGATTTTTAAATTTATTATTAATTTAAATTATTTAAATATGATACTTGATATTGTTAAAATTGGAAATGAGATACTTAAAAAAAGGTCATTAGATATTGATATTATTGATAGTTCTGTTTTAAAATTAATTAAAAGCATGAAAGAAACTCTTAAAAAATCTAAGGGTGTTGGTTTAGCAGCTCCTCAAGTGGGAGTTAATAAACGTTTGATTATTGTTAAGCCTCAAAAAGAAATGTTTGTTTTTATTAATCCTATTTTTACTTATAAAAGTTTGGAGAGTGATAAAGAAACGGAAGGTTGTTTATCTGTTCCGGGTGAATGGATTGATATTAAAAGAAGTAAAGAAGTCGAAATAGAATTTATTGGAGAAGATAGTAATAGATATAAAGTTAGAGCAAAAGATTTTTTTGCTAGAATTATTCAACATGAATGTGATCATTTAGATGGAATATTAATAGTTGATAGAAAAGAAAATAATATTTTATAAATGTCTGCAAAATATATTAAAATTAATCCTATAAATCCGGAAATAGATTTAGTTAAAAAATGTGCAAGCATTATAAAAAAAGGTGGTTCTGTTGTATATCCTACAGAAACTCTTTATGGATTGGGTGTAGATGTTTTTAATAATCAGGCATGTTCAAAAGTTTTTTCTATAAAAGGTAGAGATTTAAGCAAACCTCTTATTGTTCATATTGCAAAAATAGAAGATGTTTATAGTATTGCTTATGATATACCAGAAAATGCTTTTTTATTAATGAAAAAATATTGGCCAGGCCCACTTACTATAGTATTAAAAAAAAATAAAAACATTTCTGATATTATAAGTAAAAATAATACTGTTGGAATTAGAATTCCTAATAATAAAATAGAACTAGAAATTATAAAACATGCTAAAACTCCTATAACAGGCACTTCTGCTAATTTGTCTGGTAGTGATGGGATTATTGATCCTTTGATTGTTTTTGAAAGCATGAAAGATAGAGTTGATGTTATTATTGATGGAGGTATTTGTGTCTTAGGTAAACAATCCACAATAATAGATTTGAGTAATAATGAAATAAAATTATTAAGAGAAGGTGCTATTAAGTATAGTGAAATTTTAGATTTTTTAAAAAAATATGAAAATTAAAGATTTATTAAAAGAATATTCTAATATATTGTTAGAAAATGGATTTGAATCTTCTTATCTTGATGTTGAGATTTTATTGTCGCATATTTCTGGTTTTAATAGAATTGATTTTATATCTAAATCTGAAGAAGAAATTAATGATATTGTTTTAAAGAAATTTAAAATTTTGTTTAACAGACGTTTAAAACATGAGCCAATTGCATATATTGTTGGTCATAAGAATTTTTGTGGATTTGATTTTTTTGTTAATAAAAATGTTTTAATTCCTAGGCCATTAACAGAAAATCTTGTAGAGTTGATTTTAGATGAAATTGGTGAAAGAAAATTAAATATAAAAAATAAAAATAAAAAAAATAATTTTATAGAAATAGGAACAGGTTCGGGTTGTATTGCTATTTCTGTTTTTAAAAAAATATTAAAATCTTGTGCAGAATGTAATTTAAACTTTTTTGCATCTGATATATCTAAAAAAGCTTTAATTGTAGCAAAAAAAAATGCAAAATATTTTTGTTTGAGAGATAAAATTAATTTTTTAAAAGGAAATTTAAAGTTTCCAAAATTAAAATTTGATATTATTGTTGCTAATTTACCATATGTTAATTTTGAAAATATTGATTTTAAAAAAGATAATCAAAAAGATTTATTTTTTGAGCCAAAAATAGCTTTATTTCAAAAAGATAAAGGTTTTTATTTAATTAAGAAATTATTGAATAAAATTATTAGAAAAAAAATATTAAATGATGGTGGTGTTGTGTTTCTTGAGATAGAAAAAGATCAAAAAGAAAGAATTAAAAATGATTTTGGTAATTTTTTTATAATTGAAGATTTTTTTGATGGGAGAATAGTTAAATTAATGCAAAATTGACATTTTATCTAACATTTGATAATATTGTTCTAATGTCGATTTATGCATTTTTTTATTTTCTTTAAATATAAAAATGTTAAAAGAACATTTATGCTTTAAAATAATTTATTTAAATATAAATTGAGCATAAAAAATCTAATAAATTAAGAACTTAATATGTCTTATAAAATACCTTCTACGGAAGAAATGTTAGAAGCTGGTGTACATTTTGGTCACCCTGTTTCTAAATGGCACCCTAAAGCAGAATCATATATTTATACTGCTAAAAATGGTGTTCATATAATAAATTTAGCTAAAACTACAGAATCTTTAGAAAAAATATTAAAAAAGATTTCAGAAGTAATTGCTAATGGTGATGAAATAATGTTTGTTAGTACTAAAAAACAATCAAAAGAAATAACAAAAAAAGCTGCTGAAAAATGTGGAATGCCATATGTTACAGAAAGATGGTTGGGTGGAACTTTTACAAATTTTGGAACATTATTAAAATCAATTAAAAAATTAAACAAATTAGAATCTGATAAATTAACAGGTGAATTTGATAAATATACTAAAAAAGAAGTTGTAGTTTTAAATAGACTTATAGAAAAATTAAATAGAAATTTAAGTGGTATTAAAAATATAAAAAGATTACCATCTATGGTTTTTGTTACAGATTTAAAAATGCAAGAAACAACAATATTAGAAGCTAAAACTAAAAAAATTCCTATTGTTGGAATTTGTGATACTAATGTTAACCCAGAATTGGTAGATTATGTTATTCCTGCTAATGATGATGCTATAAAGTCTCTTGATTTAATTATTAATGCAGTTGCTGATGCTGTGTTGGATGGAAAAACAAAGATTAAAAAATAAATTAAAAGATTTTATTTAATTAATTAAAATATAAAATTATGTCTTTAGAACTTGTAAAAAAACTTAGAGATATGACTGGTATGGGTATTGTTGATTGTCAAAAAGCGTTAAAAGAAGCTGATGATGATTTTGATAAAGCTGTTGAATTAATAAGAAAAAGAGGACAACAAATAGTTAATAAAACTGCTGATAGAGTTGCAAACGAAGGAATAATAGTTTTTTCTACATCTGATGATAAAAAAATAGGTGCTATTATGGAAATAGCTTGTGAAACTGATTTTGTTGCTAGAAATGAAGATTTTGTAAATTATGCTAATTTAGCCGCAAAAGCTATTGTTGATAATAATGTTTCGGATGTAGAATCTCTTATGAATTCTGCTATTAATGGAAAAACAGTAAAAGAATTGCAAGATGAAGTTATTTCAAAAATTAAAGAAAAAATAGAAATTAGAAGATTTAAAAAAATGATTTCAAATTCTGGTGTTGTTTTTGCTTATATTCATTTTGATGGAAAAAGTGGGTCTATGATGTCTATTTCAAATGTGTCTGATGTTGAGAAAGCTTTATCTGCAGTAAAAGATCTTGGTATGCATGCGGTTGCTTTAAGACCTCAATATTTAAATGTTTCAGATATACCTACAGAAGTTGTTGAAAAAGAAAAAGAAATTCTTATGGCTCAACCTGATATGCAATCTAAGCCAGCAGAAATTGCTGAAAAAATTGTTTCTGGTAGAGTAAATAAATTTTATTCTGAAAATTGTTTTGTTGAACAATTGTTTGTAAAGGATGATAGTAAAACAATTAAACAAGTTGCAGCTTCTCTTGGAGATGGTTCTGAAATTAAAGAATTTGTTTTATATGAATTATCAGGTAATACTGTTGCTTGTTAATACTAAAAACTAAAAAGAAATCCATTAGGGTTTCTTTTTTTATTTTACTTTTTTTAAAATATAATATAGAGTAAGTTTAAATTTATTAAGGAGGATGATATGCTTTTTGATATTGATTTGGAAGAAATGATACAGGAAAAAAAAATGATTGTTCGTGGTATTAATAATGAAATTCTTGATTATGATTTTCTTAAAAAATATGACATGATTCAGTCAGCTTCTTTGGATATTAGGCTTAATACTATTTTTGCAGTTAGAAAAAATGAATATGATTTTTTTGAAATGTGTAAAAAAGGTAGTCATTATAACTATATTCCTGTTAGTGATATTCCTATTGATCCTTTTAATGTTGATGCTGATGACTATGAGATAATTGAACTTAATATGGGGGAAGAATTTATTATTCCTCCATTGAGTTTTTGTCTTGCTGGTACAATAGAATCTGTTGAATTGCCTCATAATATTTGTTATCAGCTTGATGGAAAAAGTACTATCGGAAGACTTGCATTATCAACTCACATTACGGCTGGATTTGCTGATCCTGGTTTTAAAAATCAAATAACATGTGAATTGTTTAATCATAATAGATCTCCAATAATACTTCGTCCAGGTATGTATATTGGGCAATATAAGTTTTTTAAGTCATCTTCTGGGAGAAACGCTAAAAATCCCTATTGTATTAATGGAACTTATGCTGGACAACCAGCAACTCAGTATCCAAAAACTAAAAAAATATTTAGATATCTTTTTAATGAAGGATTTTTAAAATAATTTTTCACCCGGTTTAAAGCCGGGTTTTCTCTTTATTTTTAATCTATTGTAATGTAATATTGGGGTAACAATTTTTAAGGAGGCAATAAATGATTACTGTTAAAATGGTTGATGACCATAAAATCAATCCAGAATGTATGGCGGATTATGCTGGAAGGGGATGTTATAAACCAGAATCTCCAACTTTTAAAGATGAGCCTGTGTTGGATGTAAAAAATCAATTGTTTTTATCTAGTCATCATACTACATTTGAACATCAGTTGTTCAATTTTGTTATAGATGGAATTTCTATTTCTGATATTACTTTTGGTTTACATTTATTAAACCCTTATTATAATACAGATCAAAGATCTGGTAGATTTTCAAAAATGTATGATAATCCAAATTTTGAAGAAATTGAAAAACATATAACAGAGGTTTATGGTGAAACTAAAAATATTTCTGATGTTATGAAGTTTATAAAATTTGGTTATAAGATTTTTTTTGATAACATAGATAAAGCAACAGAAATCTCTAAGGATCTTTTAAAAAAAAGAGTTTATCAAAATGATAAATATATAGAATTAAATGCTAAAAAAATGGCTCAAGAACAACTTAGAAATGTTGTTAGTACTATTTTTGATAGTTGGTGTTTTTTTTCTGTAGATATACCAACAATTGCTGCTATGTATGAAGAGCCATTAACTCCAGGAGTAAAAGTTGTTATGGATAAAATTAAAGAAGAATTTCTTAAGTTTTATCCTAATATGAGTTATATTTTTAGAGATAATGAGAGAAATCTTAATTATCAATCTATAAGTATGGAAAATATTTTTGAAAGTAATATACTTAATTCTCCAAAAAGTGAATTAATTAATATTGGCGGTGATGTTAAAAAAATTGTTACTCCTTTTGTTTTGGATATGATCCCGATAGATAAATTATTCTATTCAAAGAAATATGCAGAAAACAATTTAATAAACATTAACTCTTTGATTAATGTTTCCATTGCTACTGCCGGGCAAGATCAAAGACATAGAAGTATAAAACGTAATGTTCCTATTTTTATTGGAGACTTTTATGCTCCATCTATTATTTGTAACATGAATATTGATAAACAAATAAAAAATTTAATTAGTATGTGGTTTAATTTGAGGAGTAAAATTAATAATTCATTGTTTGATGCTATTGCTCCTTATGGTGCTATGGTGAGTTATAAAAAAAGTGCTAATATAAATGCTTTTGCACATGAACAACTAAAAAGATTATGTTTTTGTACTCAAGAAGAAATTTATAATGTTAATCGTATTTTAAGAGAAGATATTATTTCTAAAAATATTGATAATAAGTTTGATTCAATTATTGAAATGATGTTACCTCCTTGTTCTAGAATATGTGGTAGTTGTTTTGAGGGTAGTAGATTTTGTAATAGAGATAAAAAAAATCGTATTTTAAATCCTTGCCCTGTTCGTGAAATTTAATTTTATTAGATTAATCCGAGTGTAATGCTCGGATTTTTTAATTAAAAAACCGGGAATATTTTATCCCGGTAAATTATTTTAAAGCTAGAGATCATGCTCTAGTGCTTCATCTATATCATCTTCATTTGGAAAAATTAAATCTAAAAGATCATCTTCTGTATCTTCTGTTTCTTCATAATTTTCTTCTTCATTATCATCAAATTCAAGATAGTCATTATCAAATTCAAAATCTTCTTTTTCGGTTTCATCGAATTCTTCTTCTTGAAGACCTTCATTTCTTAAGTATTTTTCGTAATTATTTTCAAAATCTTCATCAAAATCATCATCTTCATCAAAATCATCATCTTCATTATTGAAAGACATAATGGTGCCTCCTTTTATTTTTGTAATTGTATAATACATTTTTTATATATTTTTGTCAAATTATGTTTTATTGTGTTATAATATTGTTAGTAATTAAAAGGTAAAAATATAAAATGAAATTTAGATCTATAGATGATTTAAAAAATTTAAAAAATAAAACAATTTTGTTTTATTGTGATTTTAATGTTGACATTGTTGATAATAATATTGTTGATGATAGAAAAATAAGAGAAATTATAGATAGTTTAGAATATTTATCTTTTTCTGGAGCTAAGGTTTTGCTTTTTTCAAAAGAAAATAATACAAAAAAAATAGAATTTGTGTTAACAGTATTAAATAAATTTTTAAAACTAAATTATGATTTTCAAAACAAAATAGTTTATTGTAATAGTTCAGAAGTTAATAGATTGGAAGATGTTATAAAGCTTGTTAGTTTTGGTGATATTATTGTTGTTAATGATTTTAATACATATATTGATAAAATAAATAAAATAAAATCTTCTCATAATATTTTAAAGAAGATTGTTTCTAGGTGTGATTATTTTGTTTTTGAAAATTTTAACGATTTATATACAGATGATTATTTTATTGTTAATTTTTCTAAAAAAATAAAAACTTTTTTTGGTTATTCTTTTTTAAATAAACTTAATAATTATGCTCGTATTCAATTAGAAAAAGGAAATTCTGTTGCTGTTGTTGGTGGGGAATATAATGTTTTAAAGTTTAATTTTATAGAAAATCTTTTGAGTAAGGGTGTTTATGTTCTTCTTGGAGGAGAAGTTTCTTCTGTTTTTGTTTCTGTTTATAAAAATAGATTATTAAATAAGATTAAAAATGTAAATAAAAAATCTAGTGGTAAAGTTTTAAATTTAATAAAAAAATATAAAAATAATATTATATTGCCAATAGATTTTATGGTTTCAGAAAATAAAGATAAAAAAATTTCTAATTATAGAAAAAATATTTCTGAACTTAATAAATATGATAATATTTATGATATTGGTCCAGAAACTATAAAATCTTTTATACCTTATATAAAAAGAGCTAAATATCTTATTTGGAGTGGTTTACTTGGTTTTGTTGAGAATAAAAAATTTTCTCATGGTAGTATGTTAATATCTCAACTTTTTTGTAATAGATCTAAAGGTCCATCTTTTGGTGTTGTTGTTGGAAATAGGACTTGTAATTTTTTGAATGCTACAAAATATGGAGATGATGTTGATTTTTGTTTTTATGAAAAGGAAACTTTTTATAGACTAATTAATGATGAGGAAACTAATATAAAAATATAAACTAATTTTAGATACAAGATTAATTTTGTATCTATTTTTATTTTTATGATAAAATTATTGGCGAATTGATATTTGTAAAATGTTTATAATTTTTAAAAATATTTTTTAAATATTAATTTAGTTTTAATGAAATTTAATTGGAAAATTGCTGAAAAAGTAAGTGTTGATTTTAATTCTAATATAAAAAATATCAATAAAAATATAATTCAAATTCTTTTTAATCGTGGCGTTAAAGAAGAATTTCAAATTTCTGATTTTTTAAATCCAGATTATAATAAACTTTATGATCCATTTATTTTTAAGGATATAAATATAGCTGTTAATAGGGTTTTTGATGCTATAAAAAATAATGAAAAAATATATATATATGGAGATTATGATGCAGATGGGGTTTGTTCTTCCGCTTTGCTTTATATGTTTTTAAAAAAAATAGGGGGGGATGTTTATTGTTATATTCCAGACAGAAAGAGTGAAGGTAATGGAATAAATATTAATGCTGTTAATTATATAAAATCTTGTGGAGCTAGTTTAATTATTTCTGTTGATACTGGTATAGTTGCTTTTGAAGAGGTTGATCTTATTAATAATTTAGGAATGGATGTTGTTATCACAGATCATCATGATCCTATTGGTAATAAATTACCAAATGCTATAGCTGTTATTAACCCAAAAAGAGAAGACTCAAATTATTCTTTTAATGATTTAGCTGGAGTGGGAGTTGCTTTTAAATTTTGTTCTGCTATTGCTTTGCAAAGTGAAGATAAAGACGACTTGTTGAATTTTTTAAAATGGAATTTAGATTTGGTTGCTATTGCTACTATAGCTGATATGGTTACTCTTGTTGATGAAAATAGAGTTATAGTTAATTATGGAATGATTGTTTTAAATAAAACCAAGAATATTGGTTTACAAGAATTGTTAAAAATTTGTTTTAATGGAGAAATACCAAATGAAATTACCGTTTCTGATGTTGGTTTTAAAATAGGTCCTCGTATTAATGCTGCTGGTCGTATGGATCATGCAGAAATAGCTTTTAAATTATTGATTACAGAAAATAGAGAAGAAGCAAAAAAAATTGCATTAGAATTGAATTTAAAGAATACGGAAAGACAGAATATTGTTTCTAATTCTGTAAAAAGCTTTATTAAGTCAAATAATATAAATATTGAAAACGATAAATTAATTATAGCTCATCATGATAGTTGGCCTGTTGGTATTATAGGTCTTATTGCTACAAAAATTCGTGATTATTATAATTTACCAACTTTTGCAATGACTACAGAAAATAATTGTATAGTTGGTTCCGGAAGAAGTTTAAGTGGTTTTAATATTACTTCTGCAATGCAAAAAAATCCAGATTTATTTATTAAATATGGTGGTCATGAACTTGCTTGTGGTTGCTCTGTTTCTTTTGATAAATATAATGAATTTTCTAAAAGAATGAAAAATTATGCTAATGAAATATTAAATAATTTTATCTTTATTAATGATTTATTTATTGATATGATTATTGATTTTTCTGATATTAATTTTGAGTTTTATGAAGATTTATTAAAATTACAACCATATGGAAAAGGTAATGAAGATCCTGTTTTTTTAACAAAAAATGTTGAAGTTTCTTCTTTTTCTGTTTTTGGGAAAAATTCGGAGCATTATAAAATGAATTTAAAACAAGGGGATTCTGTTTTTACTTGTTTTGTTTTTGGTGGAGCTAGTGAATTATTTTCTAAATTTAAGGTTAGTGATAAAATTGATATTGTTTATAAGATAGAATTAAATGAATGGAACGGAAGAAAAGAATTGAGGCTTGGTTTTATAGATTATAAAATTATTTGATTTAATTAATAATAAATAGATTATGTATATTATTCACACAGATGGAGGCTCTAGAGGAAACCCTGGTCCAGCAGCTATTGGTGTCGTTATTGATGAAAAAAAACCTAATGGAGATGTTTTAAATATTAAAAAATATAAGGAGCATATCGGAGAGAATACTAATAACCAAGCGGAATATATGGCTATTTTATGGGCTTTAAATTTTTGCAAAATTAATAAGTTTAAAGATTTAGAGTGTTATTTGGATTCTGAACTTGTTGTTAAACAATTAAATAAAGAGTATAAAATTAAAGATTCAGGTCTTTTAAAAATAGCAACAAAAATATTTTTGATGTTAGATAGTTTTAACTCTTTAAAATTTATTCATGTTAGGAGAGAATTTAATAAAGAAGCTGACAAATTAGTTAATGAAGCATTAGATGGGTTAAAATAAAAAATAAATATTAGCACTCTTGATTTTTGACTGCTAATATTTTATAATTGTGAAACGTATTATATAAATTTTAAATTTTAATTAATGATTAAGGTTTTTGATGGTAAATTTAGTTTAAATTTTCTTAAAATCTCTGTCTTAGCTCATGAAATAGCAAAAGACGAATATTTGCAAAATAATAATTTGTTAATAGAGAATGCTGATCATAATATTTTGGCTTCTGTTTCTGTTTTTCCTAAACATTTATTTTTGGCACTGTCTATTTATCCAGATTGTCTAGCTTTTTCTATTCTTACAAAATTTAAAAAAATTAATAAAATTTTTGATGTTAATTTAGATAATAGAATTAATGAAGCTTTAAGGTCTGTTAAAAATGATTTTTCTTTAATAAAGGCTAAATTTGATAATTCTGCTGTAAAGATTATTGAAAATACTTTGATGGTAGCTGCTTCTTATGATCATTTTTATGTAGGGACAGAACATTTATTGTATTCTTTATTAAAAAGTAATGATGATGGTTTAAAATCTATTATTTCCAGTAGTGGTTTAAATGTTTCTGAAGTTTTATCTTCTGTTTTAGGTATATTAAAAAGTATATCTAATTTTTCTGATATATCTGATTATGTTGGTTTAAATATAGGTAATATTGGCAAAAAAACTCCTGCTTTAGATTATTTTTCTACAGAATTAACTGATTATAATAATCAAAAAGATCTTGATCCTGTTATTTTAAGAGAAAAAGAAATAGACAGGTTGGTTTATATTTTATCAAGAAGATATAAAAATAATCCTATATTATTAGGTAATGCTGGAGTTGGTAAAACCGCTATTGTTGAAGGTCTTGCAAAAAGAATAGCAAATAATGATGTTCCTGATGTTTTAATAGGAAAAAGAATTTTTAATTTAGATTTGAATTCTGTTGTTGCGGGAGCTTCTTATAGAGGAGAATTTGAGATTAGATTAAAAGATATTATTGAGGAAATTAGTTCTAATCCTAATATTATTATTTTTATTGATGAGGTTCATTCTATTGTTGGAGCAGGTTCTAATACTGGGAATGGTGATGCTGCTAATATTTTAAAACCCGCACTAGCTAAATCTAAAATTAGAGTTATTGGTGCTACTACTTTTGAAGAGTATAAACAATATATAGAAAAAGATCCTGCTCTTGAAAGAAGATTTCAACCTGTTTATGTTAATGAACCTACTGTTGATGAAACAATAGAACTTTTGCGTGGTATTAAATCTAACTATGAAAAATTTCATAATGTAAAAATACAAGATGAGGCTATTGTTGGAGCTGCTAATTTTTCTAAAAGATATATAACAGATAAATTTTTACCAGATAAAGCTATTGACCTAATAGATGAAGCTTGTGCTCGTATAAAAGTTAAAAATACGAATAATAGTAGTTTATTAAAGGATATTTTAAAAATTGAAAAATCTATAGAAAAACTAGAAGATGAAAAACTTTTATTTATTGAAAAAGAAGATTTTGAGAGTGTTATTGAAATTAAAAATAAACAATGTATTTTAAATGAAAAATTAGAAAAACTTAAAGTTTTGAATAATTCTAAATCAAAAAGAAAAAATGGAATAGTTTCTATAAATGATATTGCTGCTATTGTTTCTGATGTTTCTTCTGTTCCTGTTGATAATATATTACATAATAATATTGCTTTAAAGCTAAAAAATTTAGATAATAATTTACATAATAAAATTATTGGACAAGATGACATTATTTCTTTTGTAGTTTCTTATATTAAAAGAGGTATTTTTGAGTCTAATTTTAAAGATAAACCTTTGGCTAGTTTTTTATTCGTTGGAAAATCTGGAACAGGAAAAACTGAAATTGCTAAAATTATTGCTAAGAATTTTTTTGATAATGAGGATAATTTTATTAGATTTGATATGAGTGAATATTCTGAAAATATAGGAATTACTTCGCTTATTGGAGCACCTGCTGGGTATGTTGGTTATAGAGAGGGAGGTGTATTAACAGATGCAGTTAAAAGAAAACCTTATAGTGTTGTATTTTTTGATGATGCTGATAAAGCTCATCCTAAAGTTTTGAGTCTTATTTCGGAGATTTTAAATGTTGGTTATATCACTGATGCTACAGGCAAAAAAATTAGTTTTAAAAATACTGTAGTTGTTATATCTACAAATCTAGGAGACGATGAAATGATAGAAAAAGATTTAGGTTTTAATTCTTTTGAAAACAACAAAAAAGAAATAGAAAGTAATAATATTAGTAAAGAAAATTTAAATGATTTAGTGAAAGAATATTTTACGTCTGAATTTATCTCTAAAATTGATAAAGTTCTTGTTTTTAATGATTTAACAAAAAATAATTTAAAAGATATTTCTAAAATTAAAATTAATAATTTATCAAGGTTCTTAACAAAAGATTGTGTTGTTAATATTACAGATAAGGCTTTGAACCATATTTCAGAGGTGGCCTTAAAGAAAAATATGGGCGCAAGAGGTGTAGAGTCTGTTATTTTTGATGAAATAGAGAATAAATTGATTGATATATTTATTGATGATAATAGTTTAAAAAATATAAAAGAAATTAATATTGATTATGATAAAAAAATCATATTAAAAACAAAATAATGCTAGAAATAGCATTATTTTTTTATTTTTAATTTAAAATTAATGTTTAAAAAAAAGTTACATTTTATAAAAAATATTTTTACTTTTTTGTTAGATTTAATTTTTCCTATATTTTGTGTTTGCTGTAAAAAGGAAGGTGAGTGGGTTTGTGACAAGTGCATTGATATTTTTATAAATAAAAATAATAAAAACTTTATCACTCAAAAGAAAAATATTGAAGATTTAACTTATGTTGATAATATATTTTATTTTTATAATTTTAATAATGATGTTATTGTTAAGTTAATTCATAGTTTAAAATATAAATATGCTTATGATGTTTCTAGATTTCTATCTATATTGATTTGTGATAATTTTCATAAATTTATTTCTAATTATAACAATTTTATAATAATTCCTGTTCCTTTAAACAAAAAAAGATTTAATGAAAGAGGTTTTAACCAAAGTGAAATTATCTTAAAAAAACTTAAAGAAAAATCTATTTTTAATTTTGAAATAGCTAACCTTTTAAAAAGAATTAAAAATACAAAACACCAGGCAAGTCTTATTAAAGAAGGAAGAGAAAATAATCTAAAAAATGCTTTTTGCTTAAATTATGATTTAAATTTTGAAAAATATAAAAATTATAATATTATTATTTTTGATGATGTTGTGACTACTGGAAATACTATAGATAAATGTGCTAAGGTATTAAGAGAAAATGGTTTTAATAAAATAATTATTGGATTGACTTTTGCTGGACAGAATTAAAAATAAATGTCGAATGCATACGATATCTAAAAAAATAATATGAATATTAAATTTTTTAAAATTAAATATTTACTAGTGTTATTGTTTTTTATTGTTTTTTATTTTATTTTTTATTTAATTACAGAATGGAAATCTTTTTCTGGATATATTTTTAATGATATTAATCTTGTAAAAGAATATGAATATGCTATTGTTTTTGGCGCTAGTGTTAACAATAATATGCCTAGTAATATATTAGCAGACAGAATAAAAAGTGCTTATGAACTATATAAGTCAAATAAAATAAAAAAAGTTTTATTATCAGGTCATGGAAGTGAAAAATATTATAATGAAACTAAAATTATGAAAAATTATGCTTTAAGCTTAGGTTTCCATGAGGAAGATATAGAAGTTGATATTTATGGGATAAATACTTATAATACTTGCTTTAGGGCTTCAAAATTTTATGATATACATTCTGCTATTCTTGTTACACAGGATTACCATATGAGAAGAGCTTTGTATAATTGTCATATTGTGGGTGTTGATAGTATTGGGTTTTCTTCTGATTTAAATAATTATAAAGATATAGTAAAATTTAAAGTAAGAGAAATTCCAGCATTTTTTGCTAATTGGATTAAATTAATTTTATTTAAATTAAAATATAATGTCTAAAAGAAAAAAAAAGATAAGGAATAAAAGATTTTTTATAATACTTTTTTCTTTATTAATATTGTCTTTATGGGCTTTATATTTAACTTTTATTTTTATTAATAATAGTTAAATATATTGCTTTACTAAATGAGTTTTATTTACTATTATTAGATAGATTAGTTAATTTAAATTAAATGTTTTTAAAGTTATTCAATTTATTACTTCCAATTTTTAATGTTATTTATTTATATTATATAAATTTAGATCCTAGTAAATTTGGTTTATTTACCATTATTTTTGTTGTAATAAATTTATTTTTTGTTTTATTATTTTTATTTTCTAAAAAACTTAGTCCAAAAGTTTTAACAAATTTGCTTTCTTATTTTTTATTTGTAGTTTCTTTGATTTCATTTTTTATTTTTATAAAAAATGATGTGTTAAAAATAATTTCTTTTTTTGTTTGTTTTGTTATGAGTTTTTTAAGTTTGATGCATATAAGATATTTGATAATACGTAATAGGGAAAATTATTTTCTTAATGATGTGGATTATTATATTTTCCTTTTTTCTTCATTTTTGGCTACAAGTTCTTTATTCGCTTTTAATATTTTTTTAGGTTTAAATAAGTTTTTATTAACAATATTAGCTTTTTTATATTTTTTTATATTTTATTTTTGTATTTATTATTATCATACAAAAAATTTAAAAGATGTTTATAAACATATACTTGCTTCATCTGTTTTGTCTTCTGAAATTTTTGTGGTTTCTTCATTTTTACCTTATAGTTTTTATGTGGATGCTATGATTGTTTTATTATTTAGTTATATTTTATCTTCTACAACAAAAGATTGTTTGATTAATAAGTTTAATCCTAAACAATTTAGAAGAGCATTGATTTTGATTTTTATATTACTTCTTGTGATTTTAATAACAGCTAAAAGAGTTTAACATAAAACTATGAATAAAATGATAAAATTTGTATTAATATTTGTTTTAATAAATTTAATTGCATTTATTGCTGGTTTTTTTGGTAGTATTGTTTTATTAACTGCAAAAAAAATAAATATTCCTTTTTTTAGTTCTTTTGATATTGAAAAAATAATTCCACAAAAAAATGTAATTATTGAAAAAACAGAACAAGTTTATGTTAATAATGATAATAGGTTGCAAGATGTTTATAAAAACACAAAAGATAGTATGATTTATGTGGCTGAAAAAAAATCTAATGATATATATTCTAAAAAAGACATTATTAATTTAGGATTTGTTTTTACTTCAGATGGTTGGATTTTTACTAATAATCAATCTATTTTTGATAAAAATAAAGATTATGTAGTTATTTTAAATGATGGTAAATATTATGATGTTAATAAAATTATTTTTGATAAATATGATTTTGTTTTGTTGAAAATTGATAATCAAAAAATGTTAGTTTCCGCTTTTGGGTCTTATAATGATATAAATATAGGTTCTTTGGTGTTTTCTAATGATGGTTATAATGGTATAAGTGTTGACTATATTGGAAATAAGAAAAATGGAATAATAGAATTATTAAATAATAATATTAATAATATTTGTTTATTTGATTTGTCTGGTAAAATTATTGGTGTTTATGGTGCTGTTTATGAAGATGGGCCAAAAAATAAATATGGAAAGTCTGAATCTATAAAAAATAATTTAATTTATTCAGTTGAGTATTTAAAAAATATTATTTATTCTATAAATATAAAGAGTGATTATATTGTGAGGCCAGATTTATCTAATTTTGTTTTTTCTGAATTTGGTGATATTATTGGTTCTAATGAAAAAATAGAAAAAGGTATTTATATTACTTCAATTGGAAATAAGAAAAATTATGGATTTAAAATAGGAGATTTAATAACCACAGTTAATGGGTATCAAATTAATGAAAATTTAGATTTTGTTTTACAGAATTATAATATTGGAGATAAAATCAAATTTGTATTAATAAGAGATGGCCAAGAAGTTATTAATAATATAATTTTGGAATAATATAAAACATCACCTATTATTAAGGTGATGTTTTTGTTTTATCAACAATATGATTATTTTGATTAAACATGATAAAATATTGGTATATAAAATAATAATAATAATATGGAAGGTAAATTTAATGGACCAGTATTTGGTGATTTAAAAAAGAATTTAGATGATAAAAAAATTGATACCCTAGCAAAAGAATTAAATATAGATTT
>CAZHKK010000010.1:0-35576 GCA_964532735.1 uncultured Gammaproteobacteria bacterium
TTATTTAAATCTATTGTTGATTTATTGCTTTTATTAAAATTGAAATTCATACTTTGTTAATTTGTAATATTTTAAATAAATCTTTTATGTTACTTATTTCTAATATTCTATCATTCTTTTGATCTTTATTTAATTTTACTTTGGGGATAATTATTTTTGAAAAACCCATTTTATTTATTTCTTTTATTCTAGATTCCATATTTGAAACAGATCTAACCTCTCCAGACAAACCTATTTCTCCAAATATACAAACATTATTTGGAATTTCTTTATTTAAATAAGCTGAAATTATAGCTGAACAAACAGCTAAATCCATTCCCGTATCTTTTGGATTTATACCACCTACAATATTTATATATATATCAAAATTAAATAACTCTAAACCTAATTTTTTAGTAAGAACAGCAATTATAACTTCCAACCTATTTAAAGAAAAACCTGATACTGTTCTTTTTGGATATCCAAATGCTGTTTTTGAAACCAATGCTTGTATTTCTATTAAAAAAGGTCTTGTTCCTTCTTGAATGCAAGTTGTTATATTGCCTTTTTCCTGATTCTCTTTATCCATAAAAACCTCCATAGGATTTATAACTTCTGCTAAACCCGATTCATTCATTTGAAATATACCAACTTCGTTTGTGTTCCCAAATCTATTTTTTATAGATCTTAATATTCTAAAATTTTTATATCTTTGAGATTCAAAATACAAAACAGTATCTACCATATGTTCTAACATTTTTGGACCACCAATTGTTCCATCTTTTGTTATGTGCCCTATTATTATTATTGGTATATTTAATCTCTTTGAAATTTCTAATATTTTTGCTGTGCAAGCTTTAATTTGATTAGTTGATCCTAGTCCGTTTTCTATTTCATTTGAATATATTGTTTGTATGGAATCTATTATAACTAATTTTGGTAAATTTTTTTCTATTGTTGCTATTATGTTTTCAACAACTATATCACTAGAAAATTTTATATTTTTTACATCACAATTTAGTCTATCTAATCTATCTTTAATTTGTTCTTTTGTCTCTTCCCCTGAAACATAAAGAATAAAATTCTCTTTTATTTTAGATGCGATTTGCATTACTATTGTAGACTTTCCTATACCTGGTTGACCTGCCAATAACAAAAGTGATCCGGGAACTATTCCACCCCCTAGAACCAAATCAACTTCATTTATATTTGTTTTTATTCTTTTTGTATTTATAGAATCTACAGAAGATAAATCTATAAGATCTGAAGCTTTTGATTTTAAATTTATACTATTTTTTGATCCTGTTGGGATTTTATTTATAGATTCTACCTCAACTAAACCCCAGTTTCCACACTCCGTGCATCTTCCTTGCCATTTTGGATATTGAAATCCACATTTTTCACATTCAAACATTTCAGTAATTTAAAAATTAATTATCTATATTTTATCATTTATAAATTTTTTTTGTTGTGTATAAGTTTTTTATAAAAAAATAGCGAACAATTTGTTCACTATAATGTTAATTTCTTCTTTCTAAAAGAATTCTTGCTTTGTCTATTTCATCTGTAAATAATCTTATATTTTTTTCTAAAGATTCATATATATTATTTTTTTTACTAGAATTTAATAAATAAAACAAATTTGGAGTTCTATTTAAATAGTAAAAAAGAACTGGGATAAAATCATTTACAGCTATAGAAAAAATAATACTCCCATCTTTTAAAGAAAAATCAAAATTTTTATCCAAAAAAAGTTTATTCACATCTATTAATATTCCATCCTTTAGTATTGATCCTGCTGCTTCTTTTTTAAATGTTGAATAATATATGTTTTTTAAAACATTTATATAACTTAATCTATAGAATTTTTCCGTTTTTATAATATCTATAAAATCCTCAGTAGATTTAAATCTTGGTCCAAACACCTGCATTATGGTATCAGCTAAAATTTCTCCTGATAAGAATAATAACTGATTATTTGGTCCACCACTAGATAATTTATATTTTCTCATTTCCGGGTAATAAGATCCTGCCTTAGAACTAACCTCTATATACAGAATCTCTTCTGAAACTTTTATTGTATGAAATATGTTTTTATTTCTTACTACAGAAGAATAGGATGACAAAATTTTAAATATTTCATCCATAAAAATACCAGGAGTTTCTTTTTTGGTTGTATTTTTAGAATAAAAATTTATATCATCTTGAATTCTTTTTAAAACGATACATATTTCATTTGCTATATATTTTAAAGTATTTTTATCGCTTATTTTTTTATATATGCTTGTAAACAACTCTGAAGAACTTTTATACTCATCGTTAGACACCTCAACACCTTCATATGTTTCTCTCATCCTTCTAGAGCATTTTACTATATATTCTTCTTGGTTCATAAAACCTCCTATATATTCTATAAAATAAAATATATTATTTATATTTTAAGATACAATAACAAATATATACTATTTTTGCAACATTTAACTTTGCTTTATAGAATACTCTGGATAAATTATGGGGTTATATTTTTTTTCTATTATTTTCTTAAAACCTTTTTTTATGAAATCCGCATCATCAATAAAATCTGTAGACAAAATAGAAACTATTGGAATTTTTAAAACATAAGCTATTGTATTTGTAATTATTATACCTATTCTAAAATTTGTATTTATACCCGGACCATTAACAATAACTAAATATTTTAGATCTTCTATTTTTTTATTATTTAATAACAAAAAATTATTCAAAAAAAATAATATTTTTTGAGAATCTTTTTTGTCTATTTTACTAATAACAGAATTAATAATATTTCCTTTATTATCTGATAAAAAAAACTTTATATCCTCTTTAGAGTTTGTATTTATATATAAAATCATAACCTATTATTCAAATAACTTCGCATCTTTAAGAAATGGCAATTCTAAATCTTTCTCAGATATTATTGGGGTTATTCCTAAGTTTAATATATTCAAATTCACTTCTGGATCATCATATCTTATTCCGGCTTCATGCTCTTTAGAATATTCATCTGAACACTTATAACTAAATATAGTATTTTCTTCTAAAGCAACAAAACCATGAGCAAAACCAATGGGAATATAAAACATTTTATCATTACTTTCTGATAATTCAACAGAAAAAACCCTTTTAAATGTTGGGGATGACTTTCTAATATCAACTGCAAAATCTAAAACTCTTCCTTTTAAAACAAAACATAATTTTGCTTGAGCTTTTGGTGGAATTTGATAGTGTAAACCCCTTATGCTACCTTTTTTTGAACAAGATAAATTATCTTGAACAAATTCAGGAATACCATTTGATATAAAGTCTGATTTTTTATAGTTTTCAGTAAAAAAACCTCTATCATCAAAAAATGTTTTTTTATTTACCAATACTGGCATTTCTAATTTGTTAAATATAAAAGGCATCTTTTTTAATTAAATTATTTATTATTTACACAAGTATTTAACTCTAATTTTTTATTTTTTTCAATATTATCAATCCAATCTTTATTGTTTAAATACCATTCAACAGTTTCTTTTAACCCTTTCTCGAAGTTGTCCTTATTAAAAACAGGAATCCAACCCAAATCTTTTATTTTAGTTGAGTTTATAGCATATTTTTTATCATGTCCAGGTCTATCTTTTACATATTCTATATTAGACTCATCTTTGTTCATTATTTTAAGTAATAATTTTGTTAATTCCATGTTTGTAACTTCATTATCAGAACCTATATTATAGGTTTCCCCGTCTATTCCTTTATGTAATAACAAACTTAAAGCTATTGAATGATCAATAACATGAATCCAATCTCTAATATTTGAACCATCCCCATAAACTGGAACTTTTTCATTTTTCAATAATTTAAGAATAAAAAATGGTATCATTTTTTCTGGAAATTGATAAGGTCCATAATTATTTGAACAATGAGTTACTATAATTGGTAAATTAAAAGTTTTTAGATATGCCCTACAAAATAAATCCGAACTAGCCTTTGATGCTGAATATGGAGAATTTGGTTCAAATGGATCTGTTTCTTTAAATTTATCATCACCTTCTAAGTCTAATGTTCCATAAACCTCATCAGTTGAAACATGTAACAATCTTTTTATCTGTTCTCTGTTGTTTTTAACAACTTCTAAAATAGTTTGAGTGCCTAAAACATTTGTTATGATAAATTCTTTAGCAAATCCATATATAGATCTATCAACATGAGATTCTGCAGCAAAATTTATTATATAATCAATTTTATTTTCTATTACGGTTTTATTAAGTAAATCATAATCTATTATATCCCCTTTTATAAATTTATAATTTAAATTATTTTCTAAGTCTTTTAAATTATCAATATTGCCAGCATATGTTAATTTATCATAATTTACAATTTTATAGTCTGGATATTTTGAAATCATATAATGTATAAAATTTGAGCCTATAAAGCCAGCTCCGCCTGTTACTAATAAATTCATATCTTTTTAATTATTTATAAATTCTTGTAAAGCATCTTTCCAATTTCTCATTTTTGGTTCTATTTTTGTATTTAAAAGCATACTAAACATTGGCCTTTTTGCTTTTGTTGGATATTGATCTGAGTTTATAGGATTTACTTTTGTTGTAATATTTTTTAATTTAAATATTTCCTTTGTAAATTCATACCAGGTTGTAAAACCTTCATTTGTTGCATGATATATCCCTTTTTCTAATTTATTTTCTAATATATATTTTGTCCTTTTAGCTACATCCACAGTATAAGTAGGACTTCCATGTTGATCGTTTATTATATTTAATTCATCTTTTATTTCTGACAAAAATATCATTGTATTAACAAAATTTTTACCACCAGAACCATATAACCAAGAAATTCTTATTATATAATAAATAAAACCTGGATAAGTTTTTGATGTTTTTAATATACCTTGCTCACCTAAATGTTTCGAATAACCATAATGATTTACTGGACCGTTTGTTAAATCCTCCTCAATATATCCATTTTTATTTTTACCGTCAAAAACATAATCAGTCGAATAATGTATAAACTTTATATTATTTTTTGCACAACACTCTGCCAAGTTTAATACTCCTTCTGAATTTATTTTTAAAACTAAATCTTTTTGATCCTCGTCTTCTGCTTTATCTACCGCTGTATATGCAGAAGCATTAATAACTATATCTGGCTTATTTTTTTCTATAAAATTGTATATATTTTCTTTATTTGTAACATCTAAAATATACTTATCTGCTAATATTAATTCATTATTTGATTTAAATTCTTCAATTAAATCCTTAGCTAACATACCATTAGAGCCCGTCAATAATATTTTCATTTTTTTATATTTTAATTTATTTAGTATAAACCCTACCTGTTTTATTTTCTAAATATTTTATAACACCACTAGTAGTTTTTATTTTACCTTCTATAAATAAATTTGTTATTTCGAACATTGTTTGATAAGAATCTTGACCATTTTTTATACCAAACTCTTTTAATATTTCTTCTTTTGCTATTTCTATAATTTTTGCCTTTCCTTCTAAAGATTCATTATATAAATTTATTAGATCAATTATTTTTAGTTGTATTTGTTCTTCCACAATTTGTTCATCATCATATTCTGCTACTAAAAAAACTATATTTAATATTATTATTTTTATAGAATAATCATTAAATATAAATTTCTTCTTATCTATAATACTAAACTGTAAAACATCATCTAGTTTTGAATCGTGATTTATAATTAGCCATGATATTTCTTCTTTTAATTCTTTATTGAAACCATACCTTCTCATTATGTCCATTGCTATATTTAATGATATCAGTTCATGATCCTTAAATATTATTTTTTTATTTCCACCTTCTAAATCTATATGTTCTGGATTTATTTTACCTAAATCATGAAAAAGACATGTCCATAAAATTCCAATTCCATACTTATTAACAATGAAGTCTTTTAAATCCTTTAAATTTTGCAAATCTTTAAAATCATCTGGTAAATGTTTTTTCAATAAATTAAATAAAATTTTATTTGAAAAAGATTTTATGCAATTTATAGTAAAAGAATATACGTCAATATTTAAATTATCACTATTTTTATAATTTACACCTTGTATTTTTTTGATTTCAGGAAATAAACAATCCAATATTTTAATTTTGTCTAATTCATAAAACAAAGTATTTAGATTTGTTAGCAACAACATTTCATCAAGCTCTATTTTAATTCTTTCTTTTGATATATTATCTAAATTTTTTACATATTTTTGAATTATTAATATATCTTTATCTTTACCTTTTAAATTATACTTATTTTTAAACCTAACATATCTTAAAATTCTTAAATAATCTTCTTTTACTCTTTTTTCTGTTTTTCCTATAAATCTAATTTTTTCTTTTTTTATATCTTTAATTCCATTATTAAAATCAAAAATTATATTTTTAAAAGGATCAAAATATAACGCATTAATTGTAAAATCCCTTCTTTTTGAGTCTCCTTTTATAGAATTTAAAAACTTAATAGAAGAAGGTCTTCTTCCATCTGATATTTTTCCATCTTTTCTATATGATGCTATCTGAAAATTAAAACCATCAAAAACAACAGCATAAACACCAAAATTTTCATTTAATACTTTGAATTCTATGTTTTTAGATTCAAAAAAAGTTTTAATATTGTTTTTATTATGCTTTATAGCAATGTCTATGTCTTGTATTATATTTTTTTTGTTTAATAATCTTGAAAACAATATTTCTCTTGGATAGCCACCAACAAAATAACATTCAGAATATTCTCTTAATATTTTTAAAAAAACTATAGCGGATTTTTCTATTTGGGTTTTTGGAATATAATCTGATATTTTTATCTTTTTAAACATTTATTTTGTGTTAGAAGTATCTTTTAAAATATTTTCACTCATATATTTATTTAAACCCTCAGAAATATCATCTTTTGCAACTATTTTTTTACACTCCAATATTTTATATAGAAATTTATCAATTAAATTAAGTCTATGAACAAATTCATCTCTATTCATAACTGTATAATTCAACTCTCTCCCTACCATCTTTTCTAATTCAGATACAAAAGATAAAACTGATTCGTTGTTAAATTCACCAACCGCTAAAATATCTGTTGGCGAATCTGAATTAGTAAAATAACCAGTTAATATAAAATACTCGATTCCATCAATTACTTTTATTTTTTCTTTTATTTCATTTTCAGATATTATTTCAGACTTTAAAAATAATGCTTTTAATTCATTAAAATAATCAAACTTTTCATTGGTTTGATAATATTTTTTTTGTATTTTACCACTTGTTCTTAATAATAAATCATTGTCAACATTATCATCATTTAAATTATCACCTTCTACGCATTTAATTAATCCAATTTCTTCTAAATTAGAAAGCTCTCTACGTATAGAGTTTAAATGTTCGTCTAAAAGTCTTGTTAATTCACGAACAAAAAATTTTTTCTCAGCATTAAATAAAAACAACTTTAGTAACTTTACTCTAGTATTAGAACTAAATAATTGATGTAACATGTTTTTGAAAATTAACTATTATAATCAATCTAAAACTAATGTTTATTTTTATGATCAATTATTTTTAGTGTATAACATTTTTGTTCTATCTTCAAGATATTGAATAAAATTTTTATTATGCTAATTTTAGTTATTTTATTTTATTAGCATTTTAACATCTGTTAATAATTTATTCTAAATAAAATCTTAATATGCTATTATAATACTATAAGATTTTTAATTTCTTAAATTATGTCTGAAAATTTAGAAATATCTATAGAAAGTTTTAACACCAATAGTAGCAACAAAAATTCTTTTGTTGATGTTTTAGTTTCATCGCCCTCACCTGTTCAGAAAAGAACACTTGGAAAATTAATAATAATAACACAAATAAATACAGAAATTCAAACAAAAAATTTGGTTAATATTATTAATGAAAATATAAGAAGTAACTATTATTCAAATATAAACGCAAATATAGAGTTTTCTTTAGAATCTACTCTTGCTGATTTTAATAAAAAAATTAAAGAAATTGAAAAAATTGAAAAAATAAAAGATTTAAAATCAAAATTATCTACTTGCGTAATAGCAATAAAAGATAATTCTGTTTATTTTACACAACATGGAGATATATCAAGTTTGCTTTTACATAAATCCAAAACAATAAACATAATAGAAGAAGGTTCGACAGAAGAAGAATCTGAAAAAATATTTTCTGATATAGTTATTGGAAAAATAACAACAGGCAGTACATTAATATTCTCAACTAATAGTTTATTTGATTATATAGAATCTGAAAAAATATCAAATCATTTAGAAAATTCAAATGTTGAAAACACTGTTGAATTTATTAAAAAGAGTCTTGATGCAAAAGATGAAATATCTTATGGAATTGGAGTTGTTTTAATTGGAGAAAAAAAATCTATTAACGAAGAAATAATTATAGAAGACGAAGAAGTGTCAAAAGATGAAATTAACGAAATAGAAAAAAATATAATTCCACAAATATCTGAAAATTTAAATAAACCCTTAGGATTTTTTAAAGATGCTTCTAATTTTATATCTTTAAAAATAAAATCATTATCTGAAAATAAAAAATTAAATGAGTTTATAAAAGATACAAAGAAAAATAGTAAAGAAGTTATTGCAAAAATATCAGAAAAAAGTAAAAATAATATTAAAAAAAGTAAAGAGGATGTTTCTAGTGGAGTAAAAAGTTTTTTTAAGTCATTACCAGCCACAATGAAAACTGCAAAAGAAAAAGCTGAAAAAATAAAAGAAGATATTAAAAAAGAAACATTTAAAGAAAGGCTTGAGAGATATAAAAAAAATATTTCTGAATGGTTTAAAGAGCTCACTTTAGCAAAGAAAATAACTTTTATTTCCATATTGTTTTTAATTTTTGCGTCTATATTTACTTATAGAATATGGCAACAAAAAGAAATATCAAAAGCAGAAGAAAAAGAATATCAAGAAACAATACAAATGGTAAAATCAGTTCAAAATGAAGCTACATCTTCTCTTTTATATAACAATATCCCTAAAGCTAAAGAATTGATATCAAATGCTGAATATTTAATATCAAACTTAAAAACAAATTCTAAAACTAGGCAAGAAAATAAAACTTATTTAGAACAAGAAAATAAAACTATACTAAATAAAGTATACAAAGTAACAAATATAATAAATCCTACCATAATTTCAGATCTATCTTTAAATAATACAGAAAATATATCAATTCAAATAGACAAAATATTTTTTATAAAAGATTCCTTGTATGCATTTGATTATAACAGTAAAGAAATATATAAAGTTGGATTTGACAAAACTCAATCCAAAATAACTCATGATAAAATATTTAATAAAATACAATCTGCAAATACCGTATTTTCAGAAAATGGAAATGTTTTATTTATAGATACAGATAATAAAATATACACTTTTGATGGAGAAATTGTTTCTACTATTGAATTAAATGAAAAATATCAAAAAGAATTAAATAAATATTCTATCACCGATATAGGCTCTTATTCTCAAACAATATATTTATTAGACAAAAATAAACAAAACATATTCACAATGAAAAAAGGAACAAAAGAATATGGAAATGTTTATACTTGGCTTAAATCTTCTTGGGATTTTAAAGATGTTACCTCAATGACAATAGATGGTTATATTTATACAGCAAAATCTAATGGTTTGATTGAAAAATTTTATAGGGGCTACAACAGAACGTTCACATTAGACGAAACAACTCCTAAATTACAAAATGCTGTAAAAATATATACTGATGAAAATACTTATAATATGTATGTATTAGATTCTAAAGAAAAAAGATTATTAATATTCAACAAAAATACAGGCTCTTTAATTGGTCAATACTTATCACCTAGCTTTGATGATTTAAAAGATTTTTATATTGATATCAAATCTGGAAAAGCATATATATTAAATGGAAATAAAATATTTGAAGTATCTCTATAAAAAAATAACAGTGAAGTCTTAACTTCACTGTTTTGTTTTATAAAAAACTAGATAAAACAATTTCTCTTTTTGGTAAAATATTGTCTATATATTTATAAAAAAGATTATAATCATGAATATCTTCTTCGTAACATATATCTACCATATTTTTAAAAACATACTCCTCTATTCCCATTTCTATTTGCATGTTTTTCTTACTAATCATATTAGCCGGAATTCCCATATTACTAATACCCCTTTCAGCCACATAAGAAACAAGAAAACCTTGGTCAACATATATTTTTATATAATCAGATATATTTGATGTTATTCTTCTATCAACGGCTGAATAATGTATAATTAAAAGATATCTAGCCTTATTGCCTAAGTCATTTGGAATCCTGTCTATAACACCAATTCCTGGAAAAATATCCCTTGGCATCCACCTAACAATTTCTTCAAACTTATACATCGTATAACCACCTTTTGCTACAATATATATCTTATCAATATCCTCTCTTACTGGTCTAATCATAAGAACCTCCCAAAAAAATAATTGTATTTATTTTTAACATATTTATAATATTTTTGCAACATTATTCTATAAAAATTTTAACATCATCAATATTTTTGTTTGATGAAAAAACTTTTAAAATATCCTTATACTTTTCATGTATACCAATAAAATCTATATTTCCAAAATATATACTTTTTATATAGCTATCTCTTAATATTAAAAAACATTTTTTTGCACCTGTTATTTTTTTTGCTTCATCTAGAAGCTCTTTTGATGGATTTTTTATCATTTTATTAAATATTTCTACTCTTTCTTTTTGAGAATATTCTAATCCTTGAGGAAAACCACCAGTTATTATTCTTGAACCACTCTCATATTCTATAGCTAGCAAAGGCCATGTATTTGCAATAATACAATATTTTTCATCATTTTTAACAATATCATAAATCCATTTTGAAACCTTAAAATCGCTCTCGGTAGCATTTTCCATTATTGGTCCAGAAAACAATGTTGAAACTGAGAATAAAGAACAAAAGACTATTAATGGTATACAAATTAAATTATTACTTATTTCATATCTTTTTCTATCACATAAAAATACAACACCAAAGCAAAAAAACAATATCAACATTATTGATATTACTATTTCTATCCTCTTAGCAAATATTCTTACACCATTAAAAAATACAAAAGAAAAAAAATAACTTAAAAATATGGAAAAAAAAGAAAAAACTAAAAATTTAAATTTTTCTTGTTTTCTATAAAAATAAACTATTCCTAATACGACAAAAATAAAAAATATTATTGAGAAAAATGGAGCAAAATTAACTATCCAAGGAAACTTTAAATTATAATTTTCTGAAGACACTTTAAAATATAAAAAATTTCTCATTGATTCATATATTCCGCTTGTATAATCTCCAAAAGAAAATAAACTGTTTAAAAAAACATTTATCTTGTCTAAAATTTGATAAAAATTTTCTTTCATAAAAAAAGTTTGTCCAGATAATAAATCTAAAATCAATATCGGAAAAGAAAAGAATAAAATAAATAATAATCTTGCCTTTATATTTGTTTTATTTAACAAAACATAAAATGATGTAATTATAATAAAAATAACCAAAAATACGATATAATTAAAATATAAAAACAAAATTGAAAATAAATTAAACAATATAAAAGATTTTATATTAAAATCCTCATACCCTACCTTATTTATAAATAAAGTAACAAAAAATAAAAACAATAATAATCCAAAACTTCTTGGATCACTTTGAGATCCTTGTATTAATAAAGGACTAAGAAATAAAGAACCCAAAGAAAATAATAACAAATATTTTTTATTATTAGTAAAATTTTTGAAAATATTTATAAAAAATATTGGAATAAAAATTGACCATATTATAAATACTAAATATTTATCAATATTTATAACATCTTTGTTTATAATCCAAGAAATGAAAATATCAGCAGTCCATTTATTTCCGTAACTTTGTTTATTTCCAACTATTAAAACTTCTGGAATAAAAAAATTTCCTATCTTCTTTATTACCACATTATTTTTATCCCCAAAAAGAGATGGAGTTATTATATTGCCTTGTTGTAAATATTTTTCAGAGCCAGTATGTCTTAATCTATCTCCGCCAAATCCTGATTTGTATAATATTGGTAAAGTTGAATGAAAAATGAAAGAAATAAAAATTATTAAAAAAACAGACAATATAAAATGCTTATTACCTGTATTTTTATTAAAAATATTTAATTGATTTTTTTCTACATTCTTTATTTTTAATATAAAAATAAAAACTAAACAAATCAAAGCTGAGAATAAAACCCAAAGCAAAGGAAATGTTTTATTAAATTGATATACATTATAGTCTCCAGTCCTAGCTTTAAATAAATAAAAAATAACAATAAAAGAAAACGCAATAATACTAAAAAAAACTAATATTAAATTTTTTGAAAAATTTATTGTTTTTATATTATTTAGTATTTTATTTTTTATGCCTAAAAAATTTATTTTATAGAATCTAAATAATATTCTCTTATCTAAAAAAAACAACGGTATTATTGTTGTTAAAATTAAAGAAATAGAAAAATAAAAAAAATTTATTTTATATAAAACCACAAATATAGAACCAAAAAAACATAAACAATAAAAAGCAAAAAATATTCCAATTAAATGTTTAAAATATATATTTTTTGTATACTTGTCTATCAAAATCTTATATGAATTACCTACTAAAAAAAGCCAAATAACAAAAAAAGCTACACCAAAAAAGGTGCTTTTAAGAAAAAACACATTTAATAATATAGTCACTATACTAATAATATTTAATATTACTATCATGTTTGTATTTATAACAAAAAAAGAAGACTTAAGTCAAGTCATCTTTTTATATTTTTCCCAAAACTAGAAGAATACCCATAGTAAATAATATTATACCTGCTATTAATCTCATAAATTTTTTATATTTTTCTTCGGTAATACCTATACTTTCTCCATTTTTAAGTTTATCTGAATATATATAAACAATTGCTATTATAATCATTAAAGGAACTATAAAAGCTAGATTATATACAAATAAACTTAAAAACATATTTATCTTATTTTCTATAGCAGCAACATAAGTAAGTGGAATACCTATCGTGCAAGGCAATTCAACTAAAGCAGAAAATATAGCTAATAAAAACGCACTGAAATATGTTCCTCTCTTACCTATTATTTCTATAATAGGTTTTGCAAAAGATGGTATTTTTAAACTTATACCCTTTCCGTAAAAGAAAAAATCTTTTATTTCTATAAAAGCAAATATAATAGCTAATATTCCTATTATTATTTTAAATGTTGAAATATATGGTAAAAATATTGACATATTAAACAATAAATTATGCATACCATACATAATCAAATAATAAAAAACAAATGTTGAGAAAACAAATATTATTCCAGATATTAAAACCTTTCTTTTTGACCCTATTGATATTAAATAAGTTAGTAAAAACATTAATACACCAAACATGCAAGGATTAATACCATCTGCAAGTCCTAATATTATTCCTAAAAATATTGGACCAATCTCTTTTGTGTTAAAATTTTTACCAAATATCTTAAAATTTGAAGATTGATTTATTGGATCAAAATTATCTGAAATATTTTCTATATTTTTATCTTTTATTTCTTTTTTGATTGTATTAGTGTCTTCATATTCTAATAATATTTTATATGGATCTTCATATGTTTGTTGATATCCATACTGCTTAATTAACCTCTCTGTTTCGTCTTTTTTATTTCCAACAATATACTCATAACCAATAATTGTTATTGGAACACCATTAAAATTAGCATTATAAGCTTTAGAAAATCTATCCATCAAGTCTCTATTGTTTTTATTATAATAAACCTCATATTCTTTAATTTCTATATTATATTTTTTTGATAATATATCTAAATCTTTTAGCTGTTCTTTACAGTGAGGACAAGTTTCTCCATGAAATATATAAATACTTATAGGATTACCCTCTTTTGCATCCACTATTTTTAAAAAAGAAAAAAATAAAAAAAATAAAACAACAAATATTATATTTTTTATTCTTTTAAAATTCATTTTTTTTAGATTAAAGATTTATATTTAATTTTATCAATGTTTTATACTTTTATCAAATTAGGCCTCTTTAAAGATGTTTAATATTTTAAAAATTATATTATTCCAATTATATTTATTTTTTATTGACATTAAACAATTATCTTGAATTTCTTTATATTTTGCCTGATTATTAAAATATATATCTAATGTTTTTTCCATCTTTTCTTTTAAAGACTTTACACTATTTGTCTCACAAATAAAACCATTATTTTCTACAATAGACCTTACCCCCGGCAAATCTGATGCTAAAACTGGAGTACCACAAGCGAAAGATTCTATTAAAACTAATCCAAAAGCCTCTTCTTTTGTAATTGATGGCAATATTGTATATATAGACTTTTGGTATTCTTCTTTTAATTGTTCATCAGAACAAGAAGAAGAAAAAATTATATTTAAATTATTTTTTGAAATATCTTTATAATAATTTAACATTTCACCATTACCTACAATTTTTAATTTTATATTATTTTTGTTTTTTATTTCTAAAAAAGCTTTTATTAAATTTTCTAATCCTTTGAAATAATGCTGTTTATCTAACTTTGCTACAAATAATATTTGATTTTGTTTTTCTATATTTTTATCAAAATTAAATTTATTCATGTCTACACCAAATGGTATTTCTATAATTTTATTCGTTTCCTTTTTTTTAAAAATATACCTTGCGGCTACTGAATTTTCGCCATAATCTTTTGTTGAAAAAATTATTTTTTCTGATTTTTTTAATATCAAAGGTAATATAAAATTATTATGCATATTAAAAAATATTTTTCTCAATATATCTTTGCCTATAACATCCATGTGATATCTGATATATATTTTTTGTTTTATTTTTTTTGATAATAATAATTCGGCTAATCCATATGCAGGATAATGTAAATAAATAATATCAAAATCTCGACTATTTATTTTATTAATCAAATTAAAACAAAGAGCTCCAAATCCTATTTTTAGATTTGGCTTTAAATATTCTATATTATATTCTGCATCTATTTTATTACCATTATAATCTGGAACAAATACTGTAAAATCTATACCTCTGTTTTTTAATTCTTTTGCTTCAAAATCTAAGACTCTTCCCATTCCACCATGACTTGGTAATACACTTGATATTATTGCTATTTTCATAATTACCATCTAATTATTAATTTTAGAAATTTATAATACACTCTTAATATTGTATTTGCTATTTTATCGAGAAGAACATTATTTATACTATCAAATTGAACAACATCTACCATTTCGAACAACAAATCTCTGTCTTTTATTTTTCTTGTTTTTTGTATTTCTTTTCTATATTTTAATATTTTTGGTAATCCTTTAAAAAAATCTATATATGATTTTATTTTTAATTTAAACCATTTTGTCATTATGGAATAAAGAATCATTCCACCTTCCATTATTATAAACATTGGCAATATTGCTATTATAGTTCCCCATTTATAAAATGTGATTATATTCCAAAGTCTATTTCTTTCTGTAAAATAAAATTTATATTTACCTGAACTTGGTCCAAATTTATAATCATGATCTACCAATTCTTCATTTATTAAATTAATGGTATACCCTAAATATCTCATTTTTAATTGAAGTTGACTATCTTCATGATACATTTGATATTCTTCTGGAAATAATCCTACTTCTTTTAATACTGCGACCCTAAACATACATCCTGCTCCCATTGCATAATTTATATTTTCTCCGTTTTTATAATTTTTAGAATTATAATCTTTATTAAAATCTCTACAAAAACCTATATGTAAAAAATTTAAAGAAACTCCTGAAGAATTTATTTTTTTATTTTCTTTAACTAAAATAATAGGTTGAGAGCTTGCACAATTTGGATTCTCGTCCATAAATTTTTCTATTTTTTCTAAAGCATTTTCTTTTAAAAATGCATCTTGATTTAATAAAAAAACATACTCACTATTATTTTCAATAGCTTTTTCTATTCCTATATTATTACCTTTTGCAAAATAAGTATTTTTATTAGATAAATATAGATGAGTATTCCTTAGATATGTTTTATGCCAAACATTTTCTGGTTTTGAATTAATTTCATCTTCTAATAATAATTTTCTGAATATTTCAGCAGTTCTGTCTGTTGATTTATTCTCTACTATTAATAATTCTATATCATTTCTTTTGTCTAATGTTGGTTTTATTTTTTCAAAAAATTCATTAAACCATTTTTCAAAATTATAAGTAACTAATATTATTGAAGTTTTCATTTTTTTATTTAATACTATTATAAATAAATATATCATTTTTATAGTAAAAGTAAAATAAAAAGAGCTCCCTTGAGCTCTTGTAGTAATTATTTTAAAACAAAATATTGATGACAAAAATATTTTATTCTATCTAGCATCATACTTGATAATTTAACACTATTGTGTCTGATAAAAAAATTAAATCCTTGATTATACTCTAGAATTATTCTAAAAGTTCTATCTTTATAAACAAAAGAATACAGATTTCTTTTCATTGCATCTATAATAGCTTTTAATATTTGCATATCTCTAATAGCAAACCAGTTTTTTTTAGAATACTCAGAAGTTTTTAAGATAAACTCTTTAATAGAAATACTTGGTTGAAAAAACACTATTGGGACAAGTTTTTTTCTAACTTTGAAAATAAAACTTTCAGAATTAAAATCAGAAAATTTTTTCTCACACTCTACTAAGTGTTTTATGTTTAATACTAATATTTGATTTTCCTCAGAACTGTTTATTATATAATCCAAATCTGAAGCGCTTATTAATGGTGATATTTCAAAAAAAGTATTTGGTTTTGGATTTTTAAAATCATCTATATTATTAGAAATATAAAATATATTATTATCTTTTAATTTTTTAAAAACAGTTTTTCTTTTTATACTACAATTAAAAGAGTTTATCTTTTTCAATAAAAATCTAAAAAATCTATTATCAGACTCCCAAAAATATTTTAATTCTGGCAACCAAAAATCCTTAAAACAAAACACATTACATATTGGTTTTTCTAAACTTAACATAGGAAAATATGAAAAAAAATCATACCAACTATTTCTTCCATCTTTTCTGGAATCTAAAATACTTCTTCCAAATTGCATTATGGATAAATCACTAATACCGAACTTAATGTTAAATACCAAAATATACCTCCATATTTTTTATATAATAATATATTTAACACAAAAAGTCAAATAAGAAATGCTAATCTTACTTAATAATAAGAGAATCTAGCCAATTATTTACTTCTTTTATAATCTCTTCTTTTCTTGTCTTAACATTTTTAAAACTACTTTCTGAAATTATATTGTTGTCTTTTAAAAATGCTTTTATATCTTTAAAAACCTTACCAAAAGAACCTTCATTTGTGCAAAACAAATACATATCTTTATTTTTTAATTTATATTTATCAAGGAATGTTCTTATTGGTGGTGTTACAGAAAAAGCCCAAACTGGTGTTCCTAAAAAAATATTCTCATAATTATCAAGATTTATATCAAATTCTTCTATTTCTGGCTTAGACTTCATCATAATATGTCTTCCTAACCAAAGATACTTTGTAAAACCATTCCCAATTTTAATTTCTTTTTTAGTTTTTAATTCTAAAATATCTGCATCTAATTTATTTTTAATTAATTCTGCCACAAATTTAGTATTTCCTTCGTGAGAATAATAAATAACTAAATCTTTTTTCATTTATTTTTATTACTTGATTAAATAATTATTTATATTGTAATACAAAAATAATTTTATTTATATATGTATTTTTTTAAAAATCTAATTGATATTTTAAATCTTTTTATAAATAAATGTTTTAAGTTTCTCCATCCATCTTTAAAAGCATTTAATTTGGTTTTTCCAGTTCTTTCATAATATTCTACGTTACATTCGCCAAATCTAATATTTTTATTTAAAGCTGTCTCCATTTTAATCTCTTGTGAAAAAGGCATCCCATCTGATTTTAAAATTATATTTTGTAAAATATCTTTTTTAAAAACCCACATTCCTGTTTGAGAATCCTTAATATTTCTTAATGTTAGAATATTAAAAAATACAGTTAATCCCCAATTACCTACCTTATTAAGCCAATACATTGAATTTTCGTCTTTTAATGGAAATCTTGAACAATTTATGAAATCAAATCCTTTATCTATTACCATATCTAAAATACTTTCTAAATTATTCATTCCATATGTTCCATCTGCATCGCAAGTAACTATAATATCTGTATCTATTGGAAAACTTTTAAAACCCTTCTTATATGCACTACCATATCCTGGTCTTTTCTCATCAACAACAGCAAAACCAAAACTTTCAGCAACACCTCTCGTCTTGTCTGTAGAATTATTATTAACTGCAACAACATGATCTATGTATTTTGGTATTAATTTTTGTGTAGCAACCAAACCTTCTTCTTCATTATAACAAGGCATTATAATGGTAATAACTTTATTTTTATACATTTCTTTGTTTTGACTTTATTATCTTACCTTATTTTTACTATATTTTTTGCATTATGTCTATAATTTGTTATATTATTATAACAGATGCCATTATAGCTCAGTTGGTAGAGCGTCTCCCTCGTAAAGAGAAGGTCAAGAGTTCGATTCTCTTTAATGGCTCCATAATAACTTAAATAATTATCCATTTTTTTATATTTAATAATATGATAAAATATAATAATTAAATTACTATTATGAAAAAAAACATATTTAAATTAATTATTTTTTCTATTTTTTTACTTGGATCAAATGTTAATGCTGTCGTAACAGACTATAATCTTAGTTCAGAAATTGGTGGTTTTTCTGGATTAAATTTTAATTCTCCTATTATGATAATTTTAAATATTATCACTGCTATTATAATGGTTTTTTCTATTATAAATTTAATGATAGGATATACTAGATGGCATTTTATAGCATCTGGTAATGTTGACGAAATGAATATAGCAAAAAATACATTAATAAAATCTTTTGTTGGATTTTTAATAATAATAATTGTTTTATTGATAGATATAACAATAAAATAATAAAATATCAGATATTAAAAATATCTGATATTTTATTATATTTTTTTACCATACAGATTCCACTCTTCAACCTTCTCTATTAATACGTCTACTATACACCCTATTAAATTATCCTCGTTCTCTATTGGTAATTTTACAATTTTTTGTTCGCTAGAATGGCCAATCCAATACTTTTTTCCCTTTTCTTCAATTAATACAGAAACAACTTTGTTTAAAAATTTTTTATTTTTTTTAAGAACTACAGATTCCATAAGTTCGTGTAATTTGTTCCATCTTTCTCTTTTTGTTTTAAAATCTATTTTATTATTCATTTTTTCAGAAGCTGTTCCACTTCTGTCAGAATATATAGCTGTATAAGAAATATCAAAATCTGCATCTTTATATAATTTATAAGTATTTAAAAAAGCTTCTTCTGATTCACCCGGAAAACCAACTATAATATCTGTTCCTATAGCTATATCCGGTTTTTTATTTCTTATTTTTTGAATAAGATTTAAATAATGCTCTGCAGTATATTTTCTATTCATATCTTTTAGAATATTATTGTCTCCCGATTGAACTGCTAAATGTAAATAATTTCCAATACTTTTTAATGATAGAGCGTCTATTACTTCATCGTTTAAATCTTTTGGGTGCGAAGAAGTAAAATATACCCTACAAAATCCTATCTTATCTATTTCCCAAAGCAATTGTGCAAATTTATTTTTATATGGGTTTCTTTTACTTTTACAAACATCTTCTGGATTATAAGAATTTACATTTTGACCTAACAATGTTATTTCTTTGTAATTATTCTTTTTAAAGTATAAAACTTCATTTAATATATCTTCCATTTTTCTAGATTGCTCTCTTCCTCTTGCATAAGGCACAGCACAATAACTACAAAAATTATTACAACCAGACATAATTGGAATAAATGCTTGATATTTATTTTTAGTTAAAGGCTTTATTGATAAATAATTTAAATTTTCTATTTCTTTTATTTCTTCTTTTATATTTTTTCCAAAATATCCTTTTATTATTAATGATAAATTAGATATATCTTTTATCTTTATAAAAAAATCTATTTTGTCTTTGAACTTTCTTCTTATAGAACCATTTTTATCTCTACCTACCATACACCCAGTAACTATTATTAACTGATTTTTTTTGTTTTTTATCCTTTTTGCATGCAATCTATTTGTTATTCCAAAAACTCTATTTTCAGCAGACTCTCTAACGGAACAAGAATTTATAATAATTACATCTGTTAAATCGGTATTTTTCTGATCAATCTCAACAAAATCAATACTTTTTAATATTGATTTTATTCTTTCTGAATCAGATATGTTCATCTGACAACCAAATGTTATTAAACAAAAAGTCATTTTTTTAATATTATTTATAGAAATTTATTATATATTATTTTTTTAAATAAATAAATGTTTATTTATTTATAATATTATGATAATATTTAAAAACAATATAAACAGGAGGCAAAAAATGTCTAAAAATACAAATTTTTTAAAGAAATTTATCTCTATTTTGATTAATAATAAAAAAAATAACTTTAAGGTTATTAAAGATAAAAACATTATAACTGTTGATTTGTGTGGAGTTTCTGTTTCTAGAAAATATAATGAAAAATTAAAAAATTCTTTATCTTGTAATATAGGTTTATGCAAAACTGCTATTATAAATAAAATCATAAAACAACAAAAAGATGTTTCAATAAAATTAAAAGATAAAAACAATACAGTGACTTTAACTCTTGAAATAAAAGGAAAAACACCATTTAAAATATCAACAACTAGAAAATATAACCCAGCCCTAAAAAAATCAAAGGCTTATAATATCGGAATGTGTGAATCTTTTATTATTTCTCAAATAATAGAACTTTGTTTTATCAATATATATTCAACCGAAAACGAAAAAAATTTATTTATAATAAATACAACTAATATTATTTTTAATAAAATTATATCTCCAGAGCTTATTTCTAGTTCAGCTTATTATGGTTTAAATAACATTTTGAACAATAATATATTTAATGAAAATCAAAAAAATAAGATAATAAACATTATTACATTAATTTCAAATAATATAAATAAAATAGAAGATGTTTTTATTAGTTCTGCTTTTAAAAAATATTTATCACTAGAAGCTAAAATATTTAAACAAAGAAGAAAAGAAGAGACAAAATCCAGAAAAAACAAAAAAGACATTGCATAAATTAAAAAATCACTCAAAAAAGAGTGATTTTTTTAATAAAGCCCTAAAAATGTTTGACTAGAAACTTCAAGGAGGCGATATTGCGAGAAAAAGGTTTGGAAAACTCAAACAATATCATTTTGAGAGATCAAAAATTTCCTTAAAGTAGTAATCAAACAATTTTAAAACTTTATTTTATTGTTGTAAAACACTATCATACGTAATGTTTTTTGTCAATAATACAAAAATAAAAAATAATCTACATTAATGTAGATTATTTTTTATTTATTGAACTAAAACTTTTATTCCAGGACCCATTGTTGAATTTATTGAAACAGTTTTTAAATAAGCTTTTTTAATTGTTTCTGGTTTAGCTAATTTGATAGCTTCAATTAATGTATTAAAATTTTCCAATAATTGTTGTTCTGAAAAATCAGACCTTCCAATAACTTGGTGAACTATACCTGTTTTATCATTTTTAAAAGCAATTTTACCAGCTTTTTGTTCCTCTACCGCCTTAACAACATCAGTTGTCACCGTGCCAACTTTTGGATTAGGCATTATTCCTTTAGGTCCAAGAATTCTAGCTAGTTTTGATAATTTAACCATCATTGAAGGGGTTGCTATAGCAACATCAAAATTAATTGTTCCTGATTTTGATATTTCTTCTATTAAATCCTCTGCTCCAACAAAATCTGCACCTGCTTTTTTTGCATTATCTGCATCATTTCCTTCTGCAAAAACTGCTACTTTTTTAGTTTTTCCAGTTCCATTTGGCAAAACAACAGATCCTCTAATTTGTTCATCTGTCTTTTTCAAATTCATATTTAATCTTATGTGAACTTCTATTGAAGGAATAAATTTTGTTTTTGAAGCTTTTTTAACTAAAGACATAGCTTCTTCTGGTGTATAAACTTTATCTTTATCAATCATTTGAGATAATTCATTATATCTTACTGATCTTTTTTTCATATTTTTTTATTAACGATTATTTATTAATCTCCCTCTGTTTTAATAATATTTAATTATATAAATGAGGTGTTTTATTTTTTATATTTCACTAAAATCTTTGTTTCTTTTTATATCTTTTACTATTATAAGCCAATGGAAAAGATATATTGGGAAACCTACTATTATTAGAGATAAAGCATTTGACATATCCCTATCTCTTTCTTCTTTTGCAAAATCCCTTTTACTTTCTCTTTCTTGTCTAACTCTTTCAGAATTACTCCATTGTTCATAATCCACAAGCCATACATTAATAATATCTAATTGTTCTTCTGTTAATTGTTTTAAATTAGAAGAAGAATTTTCTTCTTTTAGTTTTATTTTTTCTAAAACTTCTTTTGTTAATTTTAAATCTGAATTTATAGTTAAAGAAAATTTAGAATCAAAAGTCATTGGTTCTGAAATGTAATAATTATATCTATATTCAGCGTTTTTAAAAACATAAGTTTTTAAAATATTATTTACTATTATCACTCCACCAATTATTGTTAATGCTAAACCTACCAAAGTAAACAAATATAAATATATTGTTCTAATAATATTTTTTGTAGACATTTTATTGAAGTTATATGTGTTAGATAAGAAAAAACTTAATCAACTATCTCAACTCCCATTTGTCTAGCTGTACCAGCAACTATTTTCATAGCTTGTTCAACATTTTCTGTATTTAAATCTGGAATTTTAATTTCTGCAATTGTTTTAAGATCTGCTTTTGATAATTTACCAGCTTTGTTTAATAATGCATTACCTGATCCTTTTTGAATCTTTGCATATTTTTTAATAAGGTCAGATGCTGGTGGAGTATGAAAAACTAACTCATAACTTTTATCATCTGCAACTATTATTTCAACAGGAATAACTCCTTCTTTCCCGTTTGTAGCTGCATTAAATTTTGTACAAAATTCTTGTATGTTCAAACTTGCTTGTCCTAATGCTGGACCAACAGGAGGAGCTGGAGTAGCTTTCCCTGCCATAATTTGTAGTTTTATGATTTTTGGCATATTTAAATTTTAAATTTATTAATAACGCAAATATAAATTTGCTCACAAAATTAAAATTTACAAATTAAAGTATAACTTTAATAGAAGCTGTAAAAATTAATGTATTTATTTTATGTTATTTTAAATAAAAAATCAAGAGATATTTAAAAAAAGTAAGTGTCACATAAATGCGACACTTACTTTTTTTAAATTTATTTATTCTACTTTTTTTACTTGTAACAAATCCAATTCTACTGGGGTTTCTCTTCCAAAAACAGAAACTAAAACTTTTATTTTTCCTTTTTCTGTGTCTATACTACTAATATTACCCTCAAAATCTTTAAATGGTCCGTCAGAAATTTTAACCATTTCTCCAATTTCAAAATTAACTGTATATTTTGGAGTTTCTACTCCCATTTTTTTCATAAGAAGATCTATTTCTTCTTTTGAAACAGGTGTTGGTGTTACTCCAGAGCCTATAAACCCTGTAACATTTGGAGTATTTCTAACAACATACCAAGACTCATCTGTTAATTCCATTTCTACAAAAACATAACCTGGAAATATTTTTTCTACTACAACATTTCTTTTACCTGATTTTATTTTTATTTTTTTTTCTGTTGGAATTAATACTGAAAAAATTCTATCTTCCATATCCATAGATTCTATTCTTTGTTCAAGACTTTTTTTAACATTTTCTTCATACCCAGAATATGTGTGTATAACATACCAACTTCTTCCCTCACCTTTTTGTTTAGACATAATTAATTTTTTAATTTTTAACTTAATAATTTAATTTATTTATTTTGTTAACGAAACCATCCATGCAACTAAACGTGTTAGACCAAAATCTAACAAACCTAAAAATACAGCCATAAAAACACATATCACAACAACTAAAATTGTATTGTTTAAAACTTCATTTTTAGTTGGCCATTTTACCTTTTTTAATTCTTCAACAGAAGAACTAAAATAACTAATTATTTTATTTTGTTTTTTCTTTGTTTCAGACATTTTATTCTTTTTATTCTATCTTAAAAAGACCTTCTTAGGTCTTGATTAAATATTATCATTTTATAAATAAAAAATCAAGAATTATAAAAAACAGGATTTAACCTGTTTTTTATATTAATTTATACCTTCTGGAGAAGCTATATGTGTTCCCATACTATAAGATCCTGTAGAATCTTCTAATGTAAATCCTATTGTATATGAAGATCCTGTTCCTGTTCCTTCTGACTCATAAAGATAATCTGCCCCATTTGGTTGTGGGTTTGATGGAACTAACCCCATATATGTTCTTGTACAAACTGTATCAATAGCAACAAATCCTCCATTACATAATTTAGCAGCACTTGTTTGACCAAGAACAACTCCACCTTCTGCAACTATCGGATAAGAATTATTGTCATTAAAATACAATTCTAATGCAACTTGTATTTGTCTAATATCTCCTATTCTTTTAGCATCTCTACCTTTTTGCCTAGCTCCATTTAAAGCGACCAAAGATATTGTTGCTAATAAACCTATAATAGCAATAACAATTAATAATTCTATTATTGTAAAACCTTTCTTATTTTGTAACATTTTATGTTAATTAAAATTTAATTATTTTATTATATATATTTTATATCAATTTATAAAACTATACAAATTTTCATACTACTTTTCAACAGTTATACTAGAAGAATTTAATTTATATATACATCCCTTTTTATCACTATCTTTTTCATTTATGCAATTCATATCAGGATTATCATAATCTGTTGAAAATTTTATAGAATAATCTAAACCGTCTAAATTTGATTCATATATAAAATTATTCTCATAATTTTTAAAATATAATTGATTACTTTCACATTTTTTTTCAGAAAATACATAATTACATATATACTTATTGTTCAATAAAATATTTTCATCTGTTTTTGGGTATTCTCCATATTTTAAATGATATTTACTTAACAAATATCTAATATCTGAAGTTTCTGATAACAAAACCAAACCATTTGCTTGAATGTTGTTTTTTCTAAAAAGTGTTATAGAAAAATATATATACATTAATATTATTATAAAAACTAATGACAATATAGATATTTTTATTATTTTATTTTTTTCTATTTTCATATTTTTTTATATTTGAGTTGATAAAGAATACATTGGTAATAAAACTGATGCTACTATTAAGGCGACAACAATTCCTAAAAATACCATCACAACAGGTTCTATAAGACTAGTTATAGCGTTTGATATGTTTTTTAATTCTCTTGTGTAAAAATTTGATATTTTTTCTAAAACATAATCCAATTTACCAGTTTTCTCTCCTACTGAAACCATTCCAACAAACATTAAAGGAATCTCTTTGAATTCTGCAAATGATAATGAAATTTTTTCTCCGTTTTTTATTTTTTCTGACACTTTTTTAATTATGTTTTCATAAACATTATTACCTACTATTTCTGATGTTATATGTAAAGATTCTATGATATCTATATCGCTTTTTGTTAATATGTATAAATTTTTTGAAATTCTTGTTATATAAATTTTTTGGAGTATTTTTCCGAAAACTGGAATTTTTAAAACTAAAGAATGAAAAAACAACCTACCATTTATTGTTTTATAATATTTTATACAACAAAATATTATTAAAGCAATGACTAAAACAATAAAAATTATATTATCAACAAAAAAATTAGAAAATGATATTAATATTTTTGTTAGCAATGGTAAATCACCACCAGTTTCTAAAAGTATTTCCGTCATTTTTGGTATTACATATATTATTATAATACAAATAACAATAATCATTGTAAAAAATATAAATATTGGATATAGTAAAGCACTTTTTATTTTATTAAAAGTATCATAATTATCTTCTAGTTCAGTAGCTAAAAAATTCAAAGATTCATCTAATTTTCCTGTCGTTTCTCCTGATTTTAATATACTTATATAATATTTATTAAAAACCTTTGGATGAAAACTTAAAGCCTCTGATAACTTATATCCATTCTCTATTTTATTTGATAAATCTTTTATTATTTCTTTTAATGCACTTTTATTTTGATTTAATAATATTTGAAATATATCTGATATTTGTATATTTGATGAAAACATAATAGCTAACTGCCTAAAAAATACAGTCAAGTCTTTTGTTTTTATATTTTTATTAAAAATACTTTTTAAATCAATATTTTGATTTAAAAATTTTTTTATTTTATTCATCTATATTATTAAAACAATCTTCTAAAGTTATTACACCATTTAAAGTTTTTATTATTCCATCTATAACTATTGGTATAAATTTTTGTTTTTTTAATTCTTCTTCTATTCTGTTTATATTTTTATCTTTTTCTATAATTTGTTTAATCTCTTCTGTTATTTTTATAACTTCTAATATTGCTATTCTTCCTTTATATCCAGTATTGGAACAATGTGAACACCCTTTCCCTTTATAAAATTTTAGATTATCAATATCAATTTTATTTTGTTTTAATATTTCAGGGTCTATATCTTTAAGTTTTTCTTTTATTTTATTAACCATATTAACATCAATAATCAATTCAGATTTGCAATGTTCACATATTTTTCTTACCAATCTTTGTGAGATTATTAAATTTAAAGAAGATGATAATAAAAATGGCTCAACCTTCATGTCTATAAGACGAGGTATTGCTCCAATAGCGCTGTTTGTATGTAAGGTTGTTAAAACCATGTGACCGGTCAGACTAGCATGCACACAAAGCTCTGCTGTCTCATTATCTCTAACTTCTCCTACCATGATAATGTCTGGATCTTGTCTTAAAAAAGATCTTATTCCATTTGCAAATGTATATCCTATCTCTGGTCTAACTTGTGAATGATTTACACCTTTTATTATATATTCAACAGGATCTTCTAATGTTACTATATTTATATTTTCTTTATTTAATATAGACATCATAGAAAAAAGTGTTGTTGACTTTCCAGATCCTGTTGGTCCACAAACTATTATCATACCAGATTTTGATTTTAACTCTTCTTTTATTAATTTTAAATTTCTAAAATCAACACCTAAATCCTCTAAAGAAAGAGCCTGTTTTGAAGTGTCTAAAATACGCATAACTATTTTTTCTCCATCAGATATAGGTATTATAGATATACGAAAATCATAAAAATGACCATTAACACTTAACCTTATTCTTCCATCCTGAGGTATTCTATTTTCATCTATCCTTAAACCTGACATCACTTTTATTCTAGTAACTATTGAATTATGCATATATTTAGGCAACCTAACTGAAGTATACAACTCCCCATCTACTCTATATCTAACTCTAACATCTTCTTTTGTTGGCTCTATATGTATATCAGAAGACTCTTCCTCTATTGCATGCTTTATTATAGTAGAAACCATTTTTGATATTGGAGAATTAGAAATGTTGTCTGACAATAAATTCAAGCTATCTTCTATAAAATTTTCTTCTATTTTTATTTCTACATTATCTATAGCTTTTTCAACCTCAGAGCTAATTGTTGAGTATTGTTTTAAAACATAATTAATATTAGCTATTGTTGTAACAAAATATTTGATAGAATATTTTGATTTTCTAACTACATATTCTATAGCTTCTTTTGCATTATAATTTGAAGGATCTGACATTGCTATAAAAACATCTTTTCCGTCTTTATTAAAAACTATAACCTTATAATTATCTGATAATTCTTTTGTTATTATGTTTAAAATATCTTTTTTAATTTCTTTTCCAAAAAGACTTACACTAGGAATATTATATAATTTTGATTTTATTTCTAATAAAAAACTGTCTTGAACTATTCGTCTGTTCAAAATTATTTCCTCTATTGATTCTCCAGTTCTTTTTGATTGATCTTCAATATCTACAATACCCAATTTGTCTATTAAATTATTTTCTAATAAATAATTTAAAATTTTATCCATTTTATATTTTTAATTTAATATTTATTTCTTATCATAAAAAATATTCTCTCTACCTTTTTCTATTTTGCTTGAATATTTATAATTGTTAAATTTAACAAATAAATTTGATTTTAATATTTTATCATCTATTTTGTAATCTTTAAAATCTTTTTTTGATAAATCGACTTCTTTTTTTATATAAAAATTATTTTCTAATCTTAAAGATATATAATTAATGTCTGAATTTAATAATTTTGAAAAATAAAAAACAGATATCAAGAATATTGAAAAAAATAAAAATGTAATTAATTTAAAATATTTTTTTTTCATTTTTAAATTTCTTTATAATAACAAACCATATCAAAAGAGTATTTATTAAAATCTTTTGTAATATAAAAATTTTTTACATTAAATAATCTTATATTAGATTCTAATTCTAATAAAAAATCTTTAAACGCTCTATAGTCTTTACCGTCTTTGATATTAATAGAAAAATTTATTTCCTTTATTCCTTTTTCTTTTTCATTGTTTGTAGAAGAATTATCTTCTAAAAAACTTATCTTTTCTATTGATACATTTATTTTTTTGGAGATTTGATTTATTTCATTTATTATAACTTCTATATCTTTATTGTATGGTAAAATCTTTTTAATTTTTTCTAATTCATTTTTATCAATCAAAGATATATTTTTTTTATATTCTCTTAATTTTTTTATATTCTCTATTTTTATTTTTGAATATTCATTTTCTAAATTTATAACTGTATTTAAATTTGTTTTTAAAATTTTATAGTTTGGAAAAATAAAAAATAAAAAAATAAAAATCAATATTAATGGAATAAAAATTAATATTATTAAATAAAAATAATTTTTTAATATATAATCTATATTTATTTTTTTTGATAATTTATTATTCATTTTTTAATAAAAACTCTGTATTTATTTTAAACAAAATATTAAAATTTATATTATAGCCAAAATTATCATCAATTGAATATTTAGCTTCGTGAATAGAATAACTTTTTATAACATCTGGTAAAGATTTAAAAATTAAAATCTGTTTTGATATATTTTCATAATCATTTGTTTTAAAACTTATTACAATATCTTCATTTTCTTTTGCAAAAATATCTTTTATATAAACATCTTTAACTATGTTTTGTTCTAAAAAAAATATAAATTTACTCCAGTTTTTATTGTTTTTATATATATAAAATATATCTTCTAAATCTTGTGCTATTGTTTTTACTTGTTTTAAATCATTCTTTTCTTTTTTGTATATTTCGTCTAATATTTCATTGTTTTTTATGAGATTTTCTATTTGCTTGTTTAATGATTCTTTATAAAAAAATAAACCAAAAAAACAAAATATTATAAAAAATAATGATATAAATATTATAAAAAATAAAGCTGTTTTTCTTGCTGATTGAGAAGGTAATGTGTTTATTTCTTGAGATATAAAATTAATATTTGATTCTGTGTTTCTTTTTTGTTTATTATATATTTCATCAAAATTTATTCTATCTGATTCATTTTTATTTATTAAAAATTTTTTGTATAAACTATTACTATTTATTTTTTTTGTTTTTTCTGTTTTTTTAATTGGCCTTTTTGGAACAGCTAAAATATCAGAATTTTTTTCTGATATTTTATTTTTTGTATTAACCTTTTTTATAGTCTGTTTTTGAGGCATTTTTTATTTTTCAGCTTCTTTTTGTGCTAATCCAATTGATATTGCAAACTTTGGTCCTATTTCTTGTAATATAGGAAACAATTCTTCTGGATAATCAACCCTAGCCCAAGGATTTCCTAAGAAGGTTCTTTTATTAAATTTTTCAGATATAAAATTAGAAATACCTGACAACTGTGAAGATCCTCCTGTTAAAATTATTTTTTCCACAACATCACTAGATTGATTTTGAAATATATTCAATGCATATTTAATTTCATCAACTATTGGCTGTAAACTATTTGCAATTATTTTAGATATCCCATCATTTAAATCTCCTGATAATCCTTGATCTTTTTTAAATTGTTCAGCTTGTTTTGATTCTATATTTAAAACTTTTGATATATTTTGTGTGATCTTATTACCTCCAAAATCTATACTTCTATTAACAATTGGGATTCCTTCTTTTATAACTAAAACCGAAGAAACAGAATCTCCTATATTACAAACCATAGAAACTGAATTATCGTTTCCTATCAAAGATCTTATTATAGCAAAAGACTCTATATCTAATGTTATTAATTCCAACCCTGAAGACTTAAATATGTTAACAAATTTTGTAACTATATTTTTTGGAGCTGCTGTTAATAATATTTTATAGTTATTAACTTTTTCTTCTTTACTTAAAGAATTTATTGGAGCATCTCCTAATATTTGCCAATTTAATACAACCTCAGAAAGTGGAACTGGAATAAATTTTTTGGCTTCTATGTGTATAGCTTCTGTTAAATCTTTTTTATTTAAAGCTGGAATATTTATTACAGAACTAAAAACAGAATAGTTTGGCAAAGATGCAACTACCTTACTACTTAAAGCTTTAGATTTTCTTATTATGAATTTTATAGCTTCTACTGTTTTTTCAAAGTCTTCTTCTTTATCACTTCTAACTATATCTACTTCATGATCTATATACCCATAAGTTCTTAATCTTGCTATATGGTTATCATTTATAAGTTCAATAAGTTTTATACTATTAACGCCTATATCTATACCTAAAAAACTTTTTTTAGATGAATCAAAAAACATGTTTTTATTTTTACCTTTTTAATACTTAATTATTATAGCATAAAGGTTTTATATTAAAAAGTTGAAAATTATTCTGGATGTATTTCGTTTTCTTTTAATTCTATTTTTTCTTTTAGTTTTTTTAATCCTATTAGATCTGGATTTTTTTCAATTATTTTTTTTGCTTCTTCTTTTGATTCTAACATTATCTTACAATCAAATATATTTGCTATTTTTAAATTTGGAATATTTCCTGATTGCATCAATCCATACAAATCTCCAAAACCTCTATTTTTCATATCAATTTCCGCAAGCTCAAAAGATGATTTTGCATTTATTATTGAATTTAATCTTGTTACAACCTTTTCCGTTTTACTCTTTGTGTATAAAAAACAATATGATTGAATATCACTTCTTCCAACCCTCCCTCTTAATTGATAGATGCTAGCTAAACCAAATTTTTCTGCACCTAATATTAAAATAGTATTTGCATTAGGAACGTCAACGCCAACTTCAACAACAGAAGTTGAAATTAATATGTTTATTTCACCATTAGAAAAATTTGTTTCAATTTTTTCTTTTTCTAACGATTTCAATTTCCCATGTAATAATTCTATTTTATATTTTTGAAATGGTTTTAATTTTTTAAAATGTTCAAAAACAGATTTTGCGGATTTTATTTCTAAATCAAAAGCTGAAGATTCTTCCGTTTCTTCGATTAATGGACATATTATATATATTTGTTTTTTTTCTTTTAACTCTTTTAATAAAAATAAATATACATTTTTTAAATCATTTACTATTGATGTTTCTATAGGTTTTCTATTTAATGGTTTTTCATCTAATATTGAAACATCAAGATCACCATAAAAAGATAAAGCTAGTGTTCTTGGAATAGGAGTTGCTGTCACTGAAAGAAAATGTGGATATATTTTATTTTGCTTATTTATATTTTCATAAGTTATCAAGTGTCTTTGTTTTACACCAAATCTATGTTGTTCATCTATAATTACAAATGCTAAATTTTTTATCTCAATTTTTTCTTGAATTAAAGTATGTGTTCCTATTATTATATTTATTTCATTATTTTTTATTTTTTCTTCTACTTTTTTTCTTGATATTTTTTCATTGTTTAAAAGACAATTTGAACCTGTTAATAATACTATATTTATATTTTTTATATATTTTTTATTTAAAAATAAATCACAAATTTTTCTGTAATGTTGAATTGCCAATATAGATGTTGGCACCATTATTGCAGAATTATAACCATTTAAAAAAACATTTAAAACAGCTATTAAAAAAACAATAGTTTTTCCAGATCCTACATCTCCTTCTAGTAATCTATTTGCTGGTATATTTTTTTCTAAATCTTTTAATATTTGCCAAACTATTTTTTTTTGTTTTTCTGTTAAACTAAAACCTAAGCTATTTATAAATAATTTTGTTTCTTCTTTAAAAAAATTTATTTTATATGATTTTCTATTTTTTAAATTATTTTTTTTTCTTTCATTTAATAATTGTATAAAAAATAGTTCGTCAAACTTCAATCTATTTATTGATTCTTGTAAGTTTTTTTCATCTCTTGGGTAGTGTATATTTTTTAAAGATTCATATAAATTTTTATAATTATATTTTTGCAATATATCTTTTGGCAAATAATCTTCTATATAAAAATCTTTTTCAAATATTTTTTTAGAAATATTTCTTAAAACATTTTGTTTTAAATTTTTTGTTGTTTTATATATTGGATTTATTAAATTTTCTTTAATTTCTTGTTTTTTGTTATATTTTCTATATAAAGGATTCACAATTTCAATACTTCCATAATTATCCGTTATGCTCCCTATAAAATAATAAAGTTCTCCTTGTTTTAAAGTATCCTTCACCCAATTATTATTAAACCAAACGGCTTCTATTTTCCCTGAATCGTCTTTTAAAATAGCTTTTGTAAAGTTTGCTTTTTTTATATAACTTCTTTTTGAATCTATTAATTCAACCCTTGCTAAAAAAATACTTTTTTCTCCTGATGTTAAATATTTTATTTTTTCTATTTTTTTAAAAGTTTCATACCTAAAAGGATAATGAAAAATAAAGTCTTCAATATTATGAAGACCTATTTTATTTAATTTAATTATTGTTTTTTCTCCAATACCTGAAATAAATTTTAAACTATTTTTTATATTCATGTATTTTTATCTTTATTATAGTTTAAAAAATCTTTCTACCCTATCTGACAAATGTTCATATTTTCTTACTGTATTTTCTTGTATATATTTATTTAAAGTTTCTCTTATCAATAAAGGATTTTCATTTTTTAATTCAACTACCAAAGGAGGTAGTGTTATTTTTTTGAATATAAAATATATTTTTTTTACACTATTCTCTGGCTCATAGATTATATAATATTCTTTCATATCATCCCAACTAAAAAAAACATTTTCCATAGTAATACCATATTCATATATTGAAAAACTTAATAATTCTGGTTTTTTATTTTTAAACATTATTACGAATAATAAAGACATTATTAAAATTACTAAAAATAAAAAATTATTAGTTTTAATACAATAAAATGACATTAAAAGTAAAAAAACTCCAGTAATTATATACCAAGCCTTACCTCTTTTGTGTTCTATGTATTCTTCAAAACACCATTGATGTAATAACTCTCCATGAAATTCTTCTTTTTCTTCTTTTTCTTCTTTGTTTTTTTTATAACCATCATCAATATTTTTGTCTTGATTGGTTTTTATTATATTATATTTTATATCTGACATTTTGTTCTTAAAAATTTTATTAAATGTAAATTTGATATCACATTTTATTTTATATTAATATTATATCATAAATAATATAAAAAATTATAATAATTAATAATGTTTTAATTTTGGCCATTATTTATGTTAATTAATATTTTTACACAATGTTGACCATTTTATAAAGATATAGTATTATATGTTTATTGATTTTTAGAAATCATTTTTAAAAATGGAGAGTTGGCAGAGTGGTCGAATGCGGCAGTCTTGAAAACTGTTGTAGGGAAACCTACCAGGGGTTCGAATCCCTTACTCTCCGCCGTCAGGGGCGACCCCGAAGCGTCTATACGCTTTGTGGTGCTCACAAAAGCCGAGAAAGTCATCATATTTGATGATTTTTTTTGTTTTTTATTTCTGAAGCAAAAGAAGGCTTTAAAAAACTAGAAGAAGAAATTTTAGAATTAGAAAGCGAGTCAAAAAGAAAAAAAGAAGTTAGACTAGAATTGCAAGAAGAAAAAGAGGATAAAGAAAAATATGATGAAATATTAAATAAACTCAAATAAATAAAATGAGCTTTGAAGAATTAGAAATAAAAAAACAGGTGCAACACGTTGGTCGCACCTTGAGGTTTTGAAATATATGGTCACCCACCCTTACAGAAAGCAAAGATGGGAAACCAAAGGGGAAAATGCCAAGAATCCTAGTCCAAGGTTCAAGGAACCAAGAACCAAGCTCAGCACTACCCCAGGAAAGACAAGCCGGACGAATAGCTGCCACCGGCATCGGACAGACCGCCCCCGAAGCCGAAACCAAGCCAGCCGTCATCGGCCCAGAAGACCAGAGAATAGTCAGGCGACTGCCAAGACAAACCAGCCAAATCAAGACCTGGGGTCTGGTAATCACGAGCCAAGACTTCGGGGTACATAATCATGGCGATAATGGTCTCGATGCCGGAAAGGATAAATCCTTCGGGCAAAGTTTCCATTTGCTCACGACTTGCATTGACCGAGAAGCCTTGCAGAGAGTTCGGAAAGAAGATGACGACGACAGGACCTTGCTTCATCTTTTCGATGAGCTGATCTTGGCGACTGCCATCAACAATCTTCACTACTCCACTCAATTCGCCTTTCCGGTAGTTGCAGAAGTTGCGATTCCGGAAAGCCTTCTTGTAGCTCTTGCCGACAACCTTGAGATACTGCTCAAGAGCAGTTCCAAGATCACCATCAAGCTTGGGAAGTACAATCGGAAGATAAGTTCCGTTCTTGATGTTGGCGACCTGATCGTTGTCAGAGATCAGAGCCAAAAGACGTTCGGTCTCGGCCTTGAATTCTTCGGCAGTAATGCCAAAGTTTTTGACTCCGAGAAGCTTGGTGAAACCCGAAAGAACATTGCTATAATCCTGGGTTTCTAGTCTTGCCATGGAGAGGTTGAAATCCTTGTTAGGATCGCAAACACTCGAAGAAAGATCCTTCGGAATCCTCCGGCCGTTCTTATCAAACAGCTTTTGGATAATATCCCGAACGACAACGTTGATAGTCTGCTGACCATTCAGAATGGCATTCCAAGCATCAAGGCCAATCTTATTAATGACTGCCTCGACCTGACCCATAGTAACTTCGCCATATTTCATATGGACTCCTTTTTGTAGGCTTATTGCCCACTTTTATTGTATTTCCCCTGCCCGAGGATCGGGAGATTTATATTTCAAAATCTAATTATATTATAACACATTTAATATATTTTTGCAATAGTTTTTTGATTTTTTGCTACACAGAAATTAAATTATTACTAAATTAATTCTTTTGTCTTTCATAATAAATTTATTCTTAAACATACCCATAAATTGCCTTTTCTCCTCTATTGA
>CAZHKK010000011.1:0-10992 GCA_964532735.1 uncultured Gammaproteobacteria bacterium
TAGGAAAAGAAGAATCAATAAAAAGAATTAATATTGCTTTAGAAAAAATATAAAAAATAGACTATCAGTGGTAGTCTATTTTTTATATTTTATTAATATATAATTGACTAAATTGAAAAAAAGTGATATAATATAAATATCTTTCAATCAGAGGAGGTTTTAATTGAAAGTTTATATGATTGATTTTCACGGAACCTTAATGGTTTCGAAGGGTCAAATTAAAAAAGAAAGTTTACTTTCTTTTTATCCTATTCGTAAAATGGTAGGTTTTCTTTCTGGCTTTGGTTGGTTTGTAAAGTTTTCTAATTCAAAACTTTATCCCAATTATGAATTAATTGAAAGATTGAATCGTATTGGTGAAGATTCTTCCGTAAAGATTTATGTTGTTTCTGCCGCTGGTGAAACTTCAAGAAAGATTATGGAAAAAGAAATAATTAGGATAGGTTTAAAGAACTTTTCTGGATTATTTCTGAGAGAAAAGCTTTTTCAGTCTCATGCTGAATATAAAGTTCAGATGGCTAAAAAGCTTTCTCCAAATGTCGTTGTAGAAGACTGTCTCTACTATGGGGAAGCTATAAAAAAAGCTTTTCCAAATATACTAGTTCGCTGTCCAGATTGGAATAGTATTCTAGTGTAATACCGTTATTATATAATGTAATAGCGGTATTTTTTATTTCTTCTTTTTTGTTAATAAATCTTCTAATTCTTCTATCTTATCTCTTAATTCTGCTGCTTTTTCAAAAGCTAAACTGGCAGCATATTCTTCCATTTCTTTATTTAATTGCTCTATCATATATTTAATATCAGCCTTGTTTAATTTTTTTGGATTTATCCCACCAGTATCTTTTGTTGGGTCTTCTAATTCTGTATATGGTAATATATCGTCTTTTATATCTTTTATTATTGTTTTTGGTGTTATATTGTGTTTTTTATTGTATTTTTCTTGTATTTTTCTTCTTCTGTTTGTTTCTTTGATTGCGTAATTCATAGAATCTGTTATTTTGTTTGCATACATTATAACTTTTCCGTTTTGGTTACGAGCTGCCCTTCCTATTGTTTGTATTAATGATGTTTTTGATCTTAAAAAACCTTCTTTATCTGCGTCTATAATACCTATTAAAGATACTTCTGGCAGATCCAAGCCTTCTCTTAATAAATTAACTCCAATAAGACAATCATATTTTCCTTGTCTTAATTTTTTTAATATATCAAGTCTTTCCATGGTTTTAATTTCAGAATGAAGATAAGTTGTTTTTATTTCTAAATCTAAAAGATAATCAGCAAGATCTTCTGCTGTTTTTTTTGTTAATGTAGTAACCAATGTTCTTTCTTTGTTTTTTGCTCTTTTTTGTATTTCTTTTGCTATATCTTCTACTTGTGTATCTGTTGATCTTATTTCTATAACAGGATCAAGAAGTCCAGTCGGACGTATTATTTGTTCTGCAAAATTATCTTTTGATATTTCGTATTCTTCTGGTCCTGGAGTTGCAGACATAAAAACCATTTGTTTGATTTTTTTATCAAACTCTTCTTTTTTAAGTGGTCTGTTGTCAAAAGCAGCTGGCAATCTAAAACCAAAATCTATTAAATTTTTTTTTCTTGCATAATCACCATTATACATAGCTCTTATTTGTGGAAGAGTTATGTGAGATTCGTCCATTATCATTAAAAAATCTTTACCAAAATAATCTATAAGAGTATAAGGCATTTCTCCAGGTTGTCTTCCATCTATATATCTGCTGTAATTTTCTATTCCATTACAAAAACCAGTTTCTTTCATCATTTCTAAATCATATCTAACTCTTTGTTCTATTCTTTCTGCTTCTAGTGGTTTTTCATTTTTATTAAAATATTCTAATTGTGATTCCAAATCTTTTTCTATTTGTTTGATAATAGGATCCATTTTTGTTTTTTCTGTAACATAGTGAGTAGCTGGAGGGATGGATATAGTTTCTAATATTTCTAATATTTTTCTAGTTGTTTTATTTATAATTGATATTTTTTCAATTTTATTTCCAAAAAATTCTATTTTTATTAAATAATCTTTAGAGTTAGCTGGAAAAACCTCTAAAACATCACCTGAAATTCTAAAAAATCCTCTAGTTAATTCTATGTCGTTTCGATTATATTGTATAGCTACTAATTTATTCGCTATTTCTTTAATTGATGTTTTTTTATTTTTTTCTATTTTTATAAATGAATTTAATACTTCATCTGGTTTTCCAAGACCATAAATACAAGATACTGATGCGACTATAATTACATCTTTTCTTGTTAATAGGGAAGTTGTTGCTTCATATCTTAATCTGTCTATTTCCTCGTTTATTTGAGTTTCTTTGGCTATGTAAGTATCACTAGTAGGCAAATAGCTTTCTGGTTGATAGTAATCATAATAAGAAACAAAATAATGGACAGCATTATTTGGAAAAAAAGATTGAAATTCTTGTGCTAATTGAGCTGCTAATGTTTTATTGTGTGATATAACTAGAGTAGGTTTATTTACTTTATTTATAATATTAGCAACAGTAAATGTTTTTCCTGTTCCAGTAGCTCCAAGTAATGTTGAAAATTTTTCACCTTTTTGCAACCAATTATAAATTTTATCAATAGCTTGAGATTGATCTTCATTGGGAGAGAATTTTGATTGTAAATTGAATGAGTTCATATTTTATTGTTATAAATAAATTTTATATGATTTTTACACAAAAAGGAAGATAATAACTAAATTGACAAAAATTAAAAAATATGGTTATATATAAATATATGAATCATGGAGGATTTTTTATGAAACAAATTGTTTTTGCTGTTTTTAAATATTATATAAAAGAGAGTGAAATATCTGTCTTGTCTGATTCTTCTATTGAAAATTATTGTTTTTTTAAAAAAAAATTACCTATGTATGAAGAAAAATTTATTTTTTCACTTAAAGAGCTTGGAGTTTTTTCGAACAATAAATTTATTTTTAGTCCAAGCAATACTGTAATTGAAAATTTTTTTAAAATTTGTTTAAAAGAAGATATGAATATTGCTCTTTTTGAAAAATTTATAAATCAAAAAATAAAAAAAGAAATATATAATTTAGAAAATAAAAAAATATTAACAGATGAACAATATTTTGAAAATATACTTGATGTTTATAAAGAAAAACATCAAAAAATGCAATAAAAACAAAATAAGCCTAAAATTAGGCTTATTTTTTATTTATACTTCTAATATTACAGGTAATATCATAGGTGTTCTATGTGTTTTTTTGTAAACAAATTTTCCTATTTCATCTCTCATTCTTTCTTTTACTATAGATTCATCAAAAGGAATATTTGGGTCTTTTTCTAAAAGACAACCTATTACTTTACTTCTTATTTCTTCAACTAATTTTTTATTAGCATTCATATATATAAAACCTCTTGATATTATGTCTGGATTTGCTAATAATTTCCCAGTTTTTCTGTCTATCGTAGATATTACAACAAGCATTCCATGCTCTGACATTTGCTTTCTATCTCTTATAACTATTCCAGAAACATCTCCAATTCCTAATCCGTCAACATATACATCATTCATTTGTAATTTTTCTCCAGTTAATTTAACGTTTCTTTCTTTATCAAATTCTATTATTTCTCCATCTTTTGATATTAATACGTTTTCTTTTGGCATTCCCATGCTTTTTGCTACTTCAGCATTCATTTGTATATGTGTATGTGTTCCGTATATTGGTATGTAATATTTTGGATTAACAAGTTTTAATAATAATTTTATATCTTCTTGTTTTGCATGTCCTCCAGCATGAACATCCATCATATGATAATTTATTATATTTGCATGATGTAAATAAAGACTATCTCTAAGTTTTGCAACAGATCTTTCATTTCCTGGAATTATAGAGGAAGAGAATATTACAGTATCTCCCGGTGTTATTTTTAGAGATTTGTGTTCATTGTTTGCTATTCTGTATAAAACTGCATTATCTTCTCCTTGTGCTCCTGTGCAAGCTATTACTATTTTATCATCAGGATAATTTTTCATTTCTTTATAATCTATTATTGTTTTCGGATTGAATTTTAAATATCCTAATTCGTGTGCTATGTCTATGTTTGCTTTCATTGATCTTCCGTCTATAATAACCTTTTTGCCTAATTGTTCAGCAACTGAAATTATATGATATAAACGTGAAAGTAGAGAAGCAAATGTTCCTATTATTATTCTTCCAGGTGCTTGTTTGAATAATGTTTCTAATGTTTTTCTTACTTCTATTTCTGACATTTGGTGTCCTTTTTGATCTGCGTTTGTACTATCTCCAAAAATAGCTAATACATTTTTATGATATAAATCTGCTATTTTATGTAATTCTGTTTGCATAAAATCCACAGGATTTAAATCAAATTTCCAATCTCCGGTGTGTAATAATATTCCAACTGGAGATTCTATTACTACCATAACACTATCTGGTATAGAATGAGAAACTCTTATAAAGTTTAATTTAAAAACTCCTAATTGTATTACATCATCTACTCCAACTTCTATAAATCTTGGCTTGGATCTTGTTTGAAATTCCTCTTGTCTTTTTTTGATGACTCCTATTGTAAGTTTAAGTCCAAATATTGGAGGATTTCCTAATTTATCTAACAAGTGGGGAATAGCTCCTATATGATCATAATGTCCATGAGTTATAAATACACCTTTAATGTTTTTTTCTAAACCTTCAAGGCAAGTAATATCTGGAATTATGTAATCAACTCCCAATAATTCTTCGTCTGGAAATTGAAGACCCATATCTATTAATAAAATATCATCATTATATTTGAAGCCCATCATATTGCTTCCAACTTCTTCTAATCCGCCAAATGCAAAAACTATAAGTTTATCTTTTGGTGTTTTTTTTAGGTCATATAATTTTTGAGGCTCTTCTCTGTTTTTAAAAGTTCTTCCTATTCTTCTTTTATCGTATGATTTTATTTCTCCTACAACTATATTTCCATTTCTATCAGCTTTTGGTCTTACTGAATATGGTTTTGTTGTTTTATTGTTTTGTTTATAGTAACTTTTTCTTTCATATATTTTTTTATATATGTTTTTATTTTCAGAGTTTGCGTTTTGGTTGTTACTTGTGTTGTCTTGATTATTTATTGTTGAATTTTCTGTATTCATATTTTGTTTATTATTTATATTTTATAAAAGTTTGAAAGAAATAAAATAATTAAGTTGTGTAAATTATTTAAAACAAAGCTAAACTAAAATTTAGGAACATTTTATTATAATGTTTTTAAATTTATTCTTTTTTAGAATACGTTTAAACATTGAATTATGAACAATAATATTATTATTGTTCATTGTTCAGTATTTAAAATAATTTCTTTTTTGTTTTTATATACCAATTTTCGATATTGTTAAATCTTTCTGAAGGAGTTGTTATTTCTTTTTCGTTTATAATTTTTATATCTTTTGTTGTAATATAATTATAATGTTGATTAAAAAGAAAAATTGATGGCATATCGTCTTTTATTTTTTCTTGTATAAATTTATATAAATCTTGTATTTCTTCTTTATCATTTGTTTTTCTTGCTTTTTCTATTGCATTATCAACTTCTTTGTTGTTGTATAAGGCAAGATTTAATCCGGGATTTTTTATTTGAGAAGAATGCCAGAACGCGAAAGGATCAGAAGATCCTCCTAATATTTCTCCATATAGTAATATTTCATAATTTCTTGGTTTTATAATATCTTCTTTTATAGAACTTTGGTCTATGTAATTTATATTTAATTTAATACCTAATTTTTCCCATTGATTTTGAATTTCTTTTGCAATAAGTTGATTGTCATTTGTAGAAACGGTTGTTATTGTAAATTCAAGTTTTTGTTCATTTTTTATCATTATTCCAGTTTCTTTATCTCTTTCCCAATCGTTATTTTCTAATAACTCCACAGCATTTGCTGGATTAAAGTCGTAATCTTTAAAATCTTTACTGTATCCAATCATATTTTTAGGAAAAATTGTTTCTACTTTTTCAGCATTGTTGTTAAAAATATTTTTTATAATTTCATTTTTATTTGTTCCTATTGTTAAAGCTTTTCTTATGTAATTTTCTTTTAATAAAGGATTTAAAGAAGAGTTAAAGAATAAAGCTGTATATTGAGGAAGTGTAAAAGTGTTTATGGAAATATTTTTACTAGACAATTCTTCTAATTCATTTTGATTTAAAAAACTAACTCCATTTATTTTTTTATCTTGTATTGTTTCTATAGCTTCTTGAGTGTCGGATAAAAATTTAAATGTTAATTCTTTTATATATGGTTTCTTTTTGAAATAGTTATCATTACTTTCTAATGTGTATGATTTTATAAAACCTTCTTTACTTTTTGATAGAGTTTTAAATTTATATGGGCCAGTTCCTACTGGTTTCAAGTTGTATTCACTAAGAGGAAATTGAGTAAAACTAATATCTTGCCATATATGTTTTGGTAATATTCCAAAGGTTAATGAATCTAAAAATGGGGAATATGTATCTAATAATGTAAGCGTGAAATTTAAATCATCTATTTTTGTTGTGCTGACGTCCTTAAGTGTTACATATAATGGACTTTTAAAATTTGGATTTTGAATTGTTTTGATTGTATATATAATATCTTCTGAAGTAAGTTTATTACCATCATGCCAATATACATAATTTTTTAATTTAAAACTATATGTTTTTTGATCTTCTGATATAGTGAACGAGTCAACAAGAGATGGTTCCAATGTTCTTTTTTTGTGTTCAAATAATGAATTATATATTAATTTGTTTATATCACTATCAACATCGTTGGATAAGGATAGTAATGGATTCAAATATTGTATTTGTCCAATAATACCTTCTGTATAATTTCCACCATATGTTGGCGTTGAACCTATTTTTTGGTAACCTCTAAACATAAAATATCCAGAACTTAATATTATTAATAATATAAAAATTCTGATAAATATTTTTTCTTTATAATTTAAAAACAAAGAAATATATTTAAATTGTTTTAAGTTGGGTATTTTTTTCTTATTTTTTTGAGAAACTAATTTAAGATTTGTCTTGTAAAATTTGTCCATATTTTTTTAAATTTAAAAACCAAAATCAAAAAATAATCCTTAATATAGATATTTTAGTTTTTAATATTTATTTAAAATTTATTTTACGAAAATATTCGCAATTATAGAAACTGCAAGTATTGTTCCCAATACTATTGTAGATATGTAAAGAACTTTTTCAGCTCCTCTTTTTGTTGTGTAAAAATTGCTTGAATTTCCAAAAAGATTAGAAAGGCTAGAATTTTTACCTTGAAGCAAAACAGTTATAATTATTAATATTGATGTAATAAATTGTATTATTTTAAGTATTTTTTCCATATAAATTGAGTTTTCATTAATGGTAGGCCCTGTGGGAATCGAACCCACGACCATCAGCTTAAAAGGCTGTTGCTCTACCGACTGAGCTAAGGACCTATGATAAGTATTACGTAGTGTATACTAAATTTTGCTTTTAGTCAATAATTTGTTCGTGTTTTTGTTTGTTGTGTTGAATTATATGAGATATGTTTTGTGTTTATGTTTTATTATTGTTGTGGAAAAGTAATGTTTATTTTATTGAAAAGATTGTATAATACTTATGAATATTAACTAAAATAAATTTATGGATGGGAAGATATATGATTTATTGAAAAAAATAGATGGCTTTACAATAGCTAAATTCGGCTTAAGCAAAGATGATAGAATTTTTTTGAAACAATTATTATTAGATGAGTCTTATTTGAATGATTTTATTGAAATATATGGTATTGATAAGGTTAATGAGTTTTTAGTTAATATTTATAATGACTTGTGTAATATAAATCTTAATATTGATAAATTAAATAGAGAATCTGATGATAATATACAGAAACATCTAAACGCTTTGTTTAGTAAGGAAATAAATGATTTAGAAAAAGAAAAAGAAGAAAAAATAGAACTTTTAATAAAAAATAAAATACTTAAAGAAAAAATAAAGGAACAGGAATTAAATGATTTAGAATTGTATAATAAAATAAAACAAAGTTTAAATAATTAATTATAAAAAATTATGAGTTTTATCGATAAATATGAAAACAAAAAACCTACAAAGGATGATTTAAAAAAAATGGATAGTGAAGTTGTAAATGCAATAAAAAGTGGAGCATTAGCTAGAAGTAGTGAGGAACAAATAAAAATACTTGAAGAGTATATTGAGGAGGCGAGGAAAATTTTTAAGGAAGGGACTATAATGGATTTAATAGATAATATTGCTGGTAATATTAATAATTTTAAAGAAACGTTGGATTTATTTAGGATATCAGATGAAAAAATAAATAATATTATAGCAATAATAAAGGGTGCTTGCTGGAATAATTATAGAGCACAACATCATAATTTACCATTAAATTGTGAAGAATATTTTAAAAGTTTAAGTAATAAAGAAAGGGTGAAATTAATAAATGATATTTATAATAAAGCAATTAAGGGGAATGTTATGATGAATCTTTTAGAACAGAAGTATCAGGATATTTTAAATGATAATGCCGCATAAAAAACACCGTTTTTAAAACGGTGTTTTATTTATTGTATTTTTAATTGCATCAATACTAACTCTTTTTTTATTTTTTTATTTTTTTCTATTATATATAATATTTTTGCTATATTAAACATTTTTTGCAAGTGCTCATTTGTATATATGTAGCCTATTTTTAATTTTTCAGAAATATCTTCTATTTCTAATAATTTTATGTATGTCTGTATTTCTTTATCTTTATTAATTAATATATTGTGTATTATTTTTTTGATATTTTCTACACAAAAAATAGAAATTTGTATTAAAGAAAAAAAATAATATGAAAATAACATTTCGTCTGTTATTTTATTTATATTGGCTACTACTGTTTGTAGTGTAATAATAGATTCTTTCTCGTTTTTTTCTATAAGTTTTATAGTTGTTTTATTGGTTTTAAAAACAATTGAATCGTAATCATATTCTGTTTTCGTTTTATTTTTTCCTATAATAATCACAGACTCTGTTTTTTTATTTTTGTTGAATAAAAAAGTTGAAAAAGTATAGTATTTCATTTTCACCCCCTAATATTGTATAATTTTTCATACAATAACATAAATATATTAAAAAATCAAGTTTAATTGTTAATTAAATAATTGTTACAATTTTTATTATATTGTATAATATTTATGAATATTAACTAAAATAAATATATGGATGGGAAGATATATAATTTATTAAAAAAGATAGATGATATAGGTGTTATAAAATTTGGACTAGAAAAGAACAATAGAATATATTTAAAAAAACTTTTATTGGATGAGGATTTTTTAAATGAAAACATTCAAAAAAATGGTGGCATTGATGTTTTTTTTAATATTTTAAATAATGTTTATCAAGATATTTTTAATGCTAAGAATGATTTAGAAAATATTAAAAAAATTTCTGACAGTCCTGAATTTAAAACTTTTATAAATCAATATTTTGGTAAAGAATTGGAAGATTTTGAAAAATCTAGAGAGTCTGTTGTTACTAGTTTTGTAAAAAAAGAAATTTCTGATAGAAATTTTGAAAATAAAATAGAAGAAGTCAAGAATAGTGATCAAAATAAAATAAATGAAATTTTAAATAAATTAAAAAATAATAATTAAAAATATGAAAACTCCAGAACAAATTAAGGCAATTGATGCAGCCAAGGAAAAGGTGGGAATTATTTTAAAAGAATCCGATGAGGCTTTAAAAAGTAATAATATTGAAGAAATAAAAAAAGGAATGACTAATTTGCTTAGAATATTAAAATCCAAAGTTTTTGAATCTATTCAAAACGATGAAGTTTTAGAAACGATAAAAAATAAAATTATTCAATCATTAAATGATGCTAATGCAAAATTAAAATCCATGGATGTTTCCATGTCTGAAATTAAATCTAGAAATTTATCAAATTCATTTAATTCCAATGAATTTCCTGAATTTGCCCCAACTGTAGAAGATGTTGAAAGATTCAATTCTATTGGTATTAGCTCTATTTCTGATATTATGGATCCAAGTGAAGAAGATGTGCTTTCTGGTTATAATGATTTAGTGTCTTTTATGCTTAAAGAAAAAAATCTTAACATAATTCCAACAGCTTTGGGAGATGATTATAATACAATGAGTGAAGCTAGTCCCGTTACTAATAAAGAAAGGTTCTATGAAAGATTGAATTCAGATGAAAAAATTAAACTTATTGTGTCTTATTTGGAAAAAAAAGATGCAGGAGCTTTAACTGGATTATCTTTTATGTCAGAATCTAATGGCGACTTAAATAAGGCCAATGAAATAAAACAAAATATTATTTTAAAATTAAAAGGTAAGCTATCTGAAGCTGCTTAAAAATAAAGTAACCAGTACATAAAATATGTACTGGTCTTTTTTATATCGTTTGTATTTTTATTGACTTTAGATCTTTTATTAAATTAAAATTCTTTTTGAAAGTTAACTCTTTTATAAATACATCAGTTCTTATTTTTGCGATATCAAATATATTGTTTTTATCTAAACCTTCTTCTTCTATTGTTTTTTTATATATTTCAATAATTTCATTTTTTGTTTTTGTGTTTTTTTCTTTGCAATATATATCAAAGCAAAAATCTGCAAATATGAAGTAACTATATATGTCATATACGCTTATTTTTTCGCTATATATAACTAAATCGTTATGATGAATCATGGGTTCTTTTTTGATTTCTATGAAATTTTTATCTACCAATATTCTCATTTCCATACTATTTGTAGAAATACAAAAGGTATTGTTGTTTCTAATTAAAAATGATTTATAATAAAACACCTTTCTTTGTTTTATGTATAAAATATTTTTTTGTGGGTTGTGAACCTCAAGAAAGTCCAGTTCTTTCATTATTAACTCCTTTATATATAATTTGTATTGTTCAAATTTTTCATACAATAACATAAATATATTAAAAAATCAAGTTTT
>CAZHKK010000011.1:11092-32620 GCA_964532735.1 uncultured Gammaproteobacteria bacterium
TATAAATATTAAATAAACTAAAAAATTAATTTAAAAAAATGAATACAACATTTGGGAAATTCGATAAAGTAAGATCAGAGGCTAAAAAACAAAAAGAGGCAGCAATAGAAGCTGCCAAAAATGGTGATATAGAGTTAGCGAAAGGTGCATTAAAAACTTTTCCTTCTTTTGCTAAAATGGCATCCGAAATAATGAACAATGTTAACGATGAATCATTAAAGGCTTTTATAGATACATTACAAAGTTATATTAAAGAAATAAGTTCTAAAATAAATGAGGCTGGAAACAAAATAGATGAAATTTCTGATAATAATAAAATTGGTTCTGATGTTAATAATGAAACAATTCCAGAAAAACTTTCAGATTCTGTTACCGTTTTTGATGTTTACGAAGAAGTTAGAAGAGTATTGAAAGCAAAAGGGAATGAAGATGTATTTATGTGGCATTATGGTGACTATAATAATAATGTTGCTAATCTAAAAGATCAATTATCAAGAATGGTTAAAGAAGAAGGTAATAAACCTGGTTCAGCGATAAAAAAAGTTTTAGAAGATACCGGAATATGGAATGATATTGTAAAAATAGCTTCATAATTATAAAAAAATGACCACCTACCGAATAAATCGGTAGGTGGTTTTTGTTTTTGTTGTCATAGTAAAACAACTTTTAAGCCTAAAAGTCTTTTTAATTCTTCTTCGTTAAGCAATTTCATTTCATAACAGCAACTTAGAAGTCTCATTTTTGCTAATTTTACTTCTTCATTCTTTTCTTCATGAATTTTAAAAACTTTAATTTCATGACCAAAGTCTTTTTTAAATAATAAAAGTAGGTCTTTTAATTTTTTTTGAGCTTCCTTATTATTTGTATTTATTAAAAAATATCTTAATTTAGCTTCATATAACCAAAATAGAAATAATGTTTCCGTATTGATTATTAAAGATTCTTTTAAAAATCTTTTAAAGGTATCTTTTCCATTTGTTTTATAAAAATTTATTTCTAAATTTGATTCTTCCATTATCCATAAAAGATCTTTTATATAAACAACTCTTTTTGGTGTTGTTATTTTTATATCAAGACCATTTACTAGTATGCTTATAATGTTATCAAAATTAACCTTTACTATATTAATCATAGAATAACTCCTTTGTTCAAATTTTTCATACCATAACATAAAAATATTAAAAAATCAAGTTTATTTTTATAATTTTATAATTATGTTATAATTTTATTGTTAAAAATTAAAATAAAAAAGTGAACAAAAAAATTATTTTATTTATATTTTCGATATTAAGTTTGGTTTGTTTGTCTAAAGAAGTTGTTGCTTTGGAGGAAATATCTTTCCCTGATATAACTTTTATTATTAATGAAAACGGAGAATGGATTGAAAAGGGGCAATATTATAAGGAATTAGAAAAACAAGAATTAGAAAATCAAAAAGAAAAGCTCGTTTTTAAGCAATATATACCTATGTCTAGTAAATTAGACAAAGACATTGTTTTTTTGGAAGGGTATTGTACTTATTATGCGGATAAATTTCATGGAAGGAAAACTGCTTCTGGTGAAGTATATAATAAAAATATTATTTCAGCAGCTATGAACGGTGTTAACTTTGGAACAATAGTAAGAGTTACAAATTTAGATAATAATAAAACTATAGATGTTAAAGTAAATGATAAAATAGGTAGTAAAAAAAATATTATAGATCTTTCCCCGGTAGCTTTTAAAAAGATAGCAAATTTAAAAACTGGAAGAATAAATGTGATGTTAGAAATATTAAAATAAAAAAACAATAACCACTTTTTGTGGTTATTTTTTTATAGAATAAACAAAATTTGAGTTTAAAAATTTTTCTAAGTCATTTTCTTTTATTTTTTTTATTAAATAACAGCAACTTATTAATCTCAATTTTGCTAGTTTTAAAATTTTATTTTCTTCTTTGTTTATTTTAAATTTTTTTATTTTATCTAGAAAATTTTGTTCAAAAGTTTTGATTAGATTGTTTGTTTCTTCTATTATTTTAAAATCTTTTTTATTTATTAATATATACCTTAAATTTGCTTCGTAAATCCAAAATAAAAATAAAGTTTCTGTATTTACTACTTTTGATTTATTAATAAATTTTTTTATATTATCACTTCCTGTTGTGTTGTAAAAATTCATTGTTTTGTTGTTTTCTTTTATAAACCAAGAGGATTTTTGTGTATAAATAGATTTATTTGGAGTTTTTATTTCTATTTTTGAATTTTTATCAATTTTTACTATTACAAAGTTATTAAAATCTATTTTAATAATATTTTTTTTCATAAAATACCTCCTTTTTTTATTTTTTTTAAAATAACACAAAGCCTATAAAAAGGCAATAGTTTTTAGGTTTTTAATATTATGCTATAATATTTTTATAGTTAAAAAAGGAAATAATAAAATATAAAATGATAGAATTTAAAAATATTTCTAAAATATATAATAATTCGTTTAAGGTTTTAAAAGATATTAATTTATCTATTAATAATGGGGAGTATGTTTGTATAATTGGTAAATCTGGTTCAGGAAAAACAACTTTAGCTAAATTAATAACGGCTGAAGAAAAACCGTCTTCTGGTATTATAAGTATAGATGGTTGGGATATTACAAAGATAAAAAAAAAGGATATTCCATCTTTAAGAAGACAAATAGCTGTTATTTTTCAAGATTTTCGTTTGTTGCCTAAAAAAACAGCAAAAGAGAATATATCTTTTGCTTGTGAAATATCTGGAGATTTTGGTTCTAAAATGAATCAAAAAATAGATCAATTACTTCAAGTTGTTGGCCTTATCGATAAAGCTAATAATTATCCATTTGAATTATCTGGTGGCGAACAACAAAGAGTTGCTATTGCTAGAGCTCTTGCTTTTAATCCTAGTATATTGATAGCTGATGAACCTACTGGAAATCTTGATTCTATAAATGCAGAAGGAATATTAACTCTTTTGCAAGATATTAACAATATGGGGACTACGGTTATATTAATAACTCACGACAGAGAAATAGTTAATTCTATTAATAAAAGAATTATTACAATAGAAGATGGGAGAGTTGCTAGTGATAAATCTAATGGTAAGTATTTAATATAGATAATGTGTAAGATAATTTTAATTTTTAATTATTAAAAAATGTTTTTTGTTAATTTTTTAAGATTGTTAAAATATTCTATTCAAGGGTTTTTTAGAAATTTTTGGCTATCTTTTGTTTGTATTACTACTATAGTTTTGGCTTTTGTTTTAATTAATATTTTGAGTGGTATTGGAATAGTTTCAAATGATGTTATTAATTCTGTAAAAAATAAAATTGATGTTAGTATTTATATAAAAAACAGTGCAACAGAAGATCAAATAACTGCTATAAAAAATGAAATTTCTGGTCTTAGAGGTGTAAAAAGCATTACTTATATATCAAAACAAGAAGCTTTGGAAAATTTTAAAAAAAAGCATAATAAAAATTCTTTATTATTAAGTTCTTTAAATGAACTAGATACAAATCCTATAGGTTCAACTCTTATTATTAAAGCTAATTCTCCTGATAATTATTCTTTCATATTAGAATACATTTCTAGTTTTCAATATTCGGATTTAATTGAAGATACTAATTATACTGACAACAAAGTTATTATTGAAAAAATAAATGGTTTTAATATTACTATTTCAAAAGGCGTTTTGTTTATAGGTTTATTTTTTGGTTTTATATCGGCAATAACTATTTTGAATACTTTAAGGATAACTATATATTCAAGAAGAAGAGAGATAGAGATTATGAGATTTTTAGGGGCTAGTTGGTCTTTTGTCAAAGTTCCTTTTATTTTAGAAGCTGTGTTTTATTTAATAATAGGCTGGATTTTTTCTATTGTTTTGTATTATTCTTTATTATTGTTTATTGCGCCATATTCAAGTATTTTCTTTTCTTTTTATCAATCTGATATTGTTGGGTTAATAATGTCCAACTCTATTAATACTATAATTGTTCAATTTTTAATTGGTTTATTAATAACTATATTTTCTAGTGTTATTAGTATTCGCAAATATGCTAAAGTTTAGATTTTTATAATTTATTATGATCAAAAAAAGGATTTTTTATATTTTTATGTTTGTTTTTTGGATGGCTGTTATTTTTTTCTTTTCTTCAATTCCTGGATTAAAATCTGAATTACCATCTAAATATGATTTTATTTTTAGAAAAATTGCTCATTTTACTGAATATTTTGTTCTTATGTTTTTTGCTTTAAGAATATTTTCTCATGAAGAGTTAAAGGGTAAAAAATTTGATCATAAGATTTTATTTTGTTTTATAATTGTTTTTTTGTATGCTGTAAGTGATGAATTTCACCAATCGTTTGTTTTAAGTAGGCATTTTGCAATAAAAGATATTTTGCTTGATTTTTCTGGAGGAATTTCTTGTTATTTATCGCTTAGATTTTTGGATAAAAAGATTTCTTTAAAATAGAAATCTTTTTATTTTATTATTTTTATGATAATGTTTTAATGTTTATAAATAATATAAGATTATGAAAGCTGTTATATTATGTGGTGGTTCTGGAACTCGTCTTTGGCCACTTAGTCGTAAAAATTATCCTAAACAATTTTTAAATTTAATTGGTGATTATTCTTTATTACAGGATACTTTTTTGCGTACTAAAAAAAATATTTCTTCCGATGATATTTTTATTATAGGTAATGAGAGTAATTTTTTAAATATTTTTGATCAAATTAAGAATATAGATAAAAATTATAATAAAGAAAATATTTTAATTGAACCTATTAGTTTAAATACTGCTCCAGCTATTGCTTTTGCTATGAAATATTTTATTGATAAATTAAATATTGATAAAAATGAAAAGATATTAATATTGCCATCAGATCATTATGTTTCTAATTTTGATAAGTATAATTATTTATTAAATAATGTTTTAAACTATAATTCTAATAATATAATTACCATAGGTGTTAAACCTGATAAACCTGATGTGGGTTATGGTTATATTAGAAAAGGAGAGTTTGTTGATGGTTTTTTTAGAGTTTTAGAATTTAAAGAGAAACCAAATTTAAAAACTGCTGAAGAATATTTTAATTCCGGTGAATATTTTTGGAATTCTGGTATATATATTTTTACTGTTGATATATTTTTAGAAGAATTAAATAAATACTGTAAAAGCATTTATAATTTAATGGATAAAAGTTATGAAGATTTCTTATTTTATTTTAATACTTTACCAAATTTATCTGTAGATTATGCGATATCTGAAAAATCAGATAATATACTTGTTGCTGTTGGTGATTTTGGTTGGAATGATGTGGGTTCTTTTGATAGATTGTCTGATGTTATTGGGTCTAATCAAATTAGTATTGACTCTAATAATATTTTTTCTTATAGTAAAAATAATAAAATTATCGTTGCTTTGGGTGTTGATGACTTAAATATTATTGAAAATGATGGTATTATTTTAGTGTCTAAGAAGGGTGATAATGATAATATGAAAAAACTTTCTGAATATTTAAAAAATAATGATTTAAAAGAATTACTTTAATTGTTTTAATTAATTAAAATTAATTTAATTATATGGAAAATAATAATAATAAAATATTTTTTTCTGGTGGTGGTACTTTAGGATCTGTTATGCCTTTGTTGGGTTTATATGAAGATTTGAATAATAAATATCCAAATTATGAATATTGTTGGGTTGGTACAAAAAATGGCCCAGAGAAGAATGTTGTTTTAAAATATAATATTAAATTTTTTGGGATAAATTCTGGTAAATTTAGAAGATATTTTGATTTAAGAAATTTTTTAGATATTTTTAATATTATAATTGCATTCTTTCAATGTTATAAATTAATTAAAAAAAATAAACCAAAACTTATTTTGAGTGCTGGAGGTTTTGTTTGTGTTCCTCTTTGTTTTGTTGCAAAAATTTTAAAAATTCCATTTTTTGTTCATCAACAAGATTATGAAGTTGGTCTTGCTAATAGAATTATGGCTAGATTTGCGAATGTTGTTACTGTTGTTTTAGATAAATCTTTAAAAGATTATTCTTCTATAAAAACAAATAAAATTATTAAAACTGGTAATTTAATTAAAAAATCTATTTTTGAATTTGACAAAAATGAAGCAAGGAGATTTTTTAATATAACATCAGACAAAAAAATTCTTCTTGTGACTGGAGGTGGAACTGGTGCAGAGTTTATTAATGGCTTAGTATTAAACAATTTAGAAAAAATATTAGAAAAATATGAAGTTATTCATTTGGTAGGAAGTGGTAAGGGTTTAGATATTAAATCTAAGGGTGATGTTATGCATTATCATGTTTATGAGTTTTTAACAACAGAAATGAAAATGGCTCTTAATTTAGCGGATGTTATTGTTTCTCGTGCTGGTTTTTCTGCTCTTACGGAAATATGCGCATTAAAAAAACCATTAATATTAATACCTCTGCCAGGACATCAAGATTTAAATGCTAAATTATTTGAGAATAGAGCATTTGTTCATTATCAAAATTTTTTAGAAAATGAAAATTTTTTAAATGATTTAAATAAACTTGCAGAAAATGAAGAACTAAGAGAGATAGTAGGTAATGAAGTTGGTCGTGTTATAGATGTTGGAAACGATATTTATATGAGATTAGTAGAAGAATATCTTTGATGTTTTTAATTTTTGCCACAATAGCTCAGTTGGTAGAGTGTTTCCATGGTAAGGAAAAGGTCATCGGTTCAATTCCGATTTGTGGCTCCATTTTTTAATTTTGTTTATTTTTAATTTTTATGGTATTCTTTTTTAAGAAAATTTAATTATTGGAGGTTTATTATGGACAATAGTTTTTTTATTATGGATGGTTTTAGTATATTTAATCGTGGTAATGATTATTTTTTAGATATTAATAATAAAAAGGGTTGTGTTAACTTAAAAATAGAAAAAAATATTTTTATTAAATTTAGAGATAATTTAAATAAACCAACTTCTTTTGAAATAGAAAAAAAGTTTTTACTTAAAAATATTCCAGATTTGAATCTTTCTATTGCTAATCATGATATTGAACAATTTTATTTACTTAATGATAGTGTAAGTAAGTCTAGTGTGAGAATAAGAAAATATGATGATATTTTTTTGTTTACTTTTAAAAAGGGTTCTGGATTATCAAGAGTTGAGATAGAATTTAAAATATTAAAAGAAGATTTTTTGAATTTTGATAAAATTAAAATTTCAAAAAATACAATCAAAAAAACTCGTTTTGAATTTAATATTGATTCTGGACTTGTTGCTGAGGTGGATTTTTTTTCTGGGAAATTTAAAGATAATATTTTGTGCGAAGTAGAATTTTTAACAGAAGAGGACGCAAATAATTTTATTCCACCAAATTGGTTTGGAAAAGATGTTTCTAATGATAAAAAATATGGAAACATATTTATGGCTTTTTATCTTTAGTTTTATCCGTTACTTTATTGTAACGGATTTTTATTTTATAATTCTATTTTATTATAGTTATTAACACTTTTTATAAAAATAAATTTATGATAATATATTAATATTAATAAAAAGGTTAACAATTTAAATATGTATAATAAAAACAAAGATAAGCAATCTGCTGCTGTTTTTTCTCCAGTAGACAAGATTGTTGGTGTTCTTGTTTTGTCTGATATTTTAATAACTGGTAGCTTTGGTCTTATTGCACCATTATTTGCTATATTTATCAGTCAAAATATTATAGGAGCTAGTTTAGAAGTTATAGCTATATTTACAGCTATTTATCTTTTGACAAAATCTTTATTTCAAATGGTAACAACCGAGTTGATACAAAAGATAAAAGGAGAAAAAGATGAATTTTATTTTGATTTTATTGGTGCTTTTGCTGCTGCTATGGTTTATTTGATATTTCCATTAATAAACACTATACCAGAACTTTATGTTGCTGCTTTTATATTAGGTATATCAGCTGCTCTTACTTATCCTTCTTGGTCAGCTTTATTTAATAATCATATTAAAAATAATAAAGTTTGGGGCATGTATTATATAATTTTAGATTGTATTCTTGCTCTTGCTGCTATAATCGGAGCTATGATTGCTGTTAATTTAGGTTTTGATTATTTATTCTTGATTATTGGTTCTTTGGGTGTTGTAGGTTCTTTTATATTATTGATAGTAAAAAAAGATATATTTGGAAAAAATAAATATAAAAAGATTGTTTCAAATAATTTTGAAGAGAGAGACATGATAGAAGAAAAAATATTGTCCGTAGCGAAAAACAGTAATAAAAAGTCAACAAAAAAGAAAGTGTCTTCAAAAGCTACATCTAAAAAAACCACTACTACAGTTAAAAAAGTTGGAACAACCAAAAAGGCAAGTTCTAAAAGTAAAAAGACTCCAAAAAAATAATAAAACAAAAAAGAGAGATTTTAATCTTTCTTTTTTTGTTTTATTTTGTTATTATTATTATTAAGCATCCATAGTTCAACGGATAGAACACAAGATTGCGGATCTTGTGATAGAGGTTCGATTCCTCTTGGATGTACCAATTTTTTAATTAATTATTAAACACAAAAAAATGGATGATGATAAAATGTATAAAATATATATTTTTTTAATTGTGTTTTTGTATACTCTAGTTGTTGTTGGAGTAACGTTTTTGCTTAGCAAATATGTATTTTTAAAAACAATTTGTTCTAATTAATTTATTGCTATTTTTTTAATAAATTGATATTATATATTTACATTATAAGTGCAAATAAGTATTTGTTTGCATAGTTTGTATTTTAATAAAATTGATTAAAAAAGATATGTCTATATTGAAGTTTATTTTTGGGGATCCAAATAAAAAAATAATTGATAAAATTCAACCTATAATTAAAAATATAAATGAATTAGAACAAAAATATTCTAAAATGTCTGATGATGAATTAAAAAATCAGACGAATATTTTTAAAGAAAAGATACAGTCTTCTGATAATAAAGATAAAGTTTTGGACGAAATATTACCAGATGCTTTTGCTCTTGTGCGTGAAGCTAGCGTTAGAATACTTGGAATGAGACATTTTGATGTTCAGTTAATTGCTGGATATTTTTTACATAAAGGATATGTATCTGAAATGAGAACAGGTGAAGGAAAGACCTTGGTTGCAACTTTGCCGGCTTATTTAAATTCTTTAACAGGTAAAGGAGTTCATGTTATAACCGTAAACGATTATCTTGCAAAAAGAGATTCAGAATGGATGGGTAAAATTTATTCTTTTTTGGGTGTTTCAACTGCTTTTATAGGACACATGACTAGTTTAAAATTAACCAATATTGTTGATGATTCTGGAAAAAATAATTTAGATTTTATTTCTGTTTCTAGAAAAGAAGCATATTCTTGCGATATTGTTTATGGAACAAATAATGAATTTGGTTTTGATTATTTAAGAGATAATATGGTTATTGATAAAGAATCAAAAACTCAAAAATTTTTAAATTATGCTATTGTTGATGAAGTAGATAGTATTTTAATAGATGAAGCTAGAACTCCTCTTATTATATCTTCTGAAGCTGCTCAATCTGCTCAAATGTATTATAATTTTGCTCAAATAGTTTCTAAATTAGATGAAAAATCTGATTATATAATAGATGAGAAATTAAAATCAGCAACTTTAACAGATGTTGGTTTAAAAAAAGTTGAGTCTACTTTAGGTGTTTCAAATATATACACAAATGATGGAATTGCTATGGTTCATCATTTAGAAGAAGCTTTAAAAGCTAGAGCTTTGTTTTTAAAAGATAGAGATTATGTTGTAAAAGATGGGGAAATTATAATAGTTGATGAGTTTACTGGAAGAATGATGCCAGGAAGAAGATATAGTGAAGGATTGCATCAAGCAATAGAAGCTAAAGAAAATGTTAATATAAAAAACGAAAGCATGACTCTCGCTACTATTACTTTACAAAATTATTTTAGAATATATAAAAAATTATCAGGTATGACAGGAACTGCAGTTACTGAAGCTGAAGAATTTGGGAAAATATATAATTTAGAAGTTGTTGTAATTCCAACAAATAAACCAAACATAAGAAAAGATTTGAATGATAAAATATATAAAAATGAACATGGAAAATTTTTAGCCGTTGTTGAAGAAATAAAAAAAAGAAATGAAATTGGGCAACCTGTTCTTGTTGGTACTGTTTCCATAGAAAAGAATGAAATTTTAAGTAATATGTTAGAAAAAGCAGGAATACAACATAATGTTTTAAATGCAAAGAATCACGAAAGAGAAGCTGAAATAATATCGCAAGCTGGTAAATTTAAGGCTGTTACTATTGCTACAAATATGGCTGGTCGTGGTGTTGATATTAAACTTGGAGGAACAGAAGCTAGTGAAGATGAAATAAATAAAATAAAAGAATTAGGTGGTCTTTGTGTTATTGGAACAGAAAGACATGAATCAAGAAGAATAGATAATCAATTAAGAGGACGTACTGGTCGTCAAGGTGATCCAGGGTCAACTCAATTTTTTATATCTTTAGAGGATGATTTGATGAGAATATTTGGTTCTGAAAGAATAAAGATGATGATGGAGGGAATGGGTATCCCTGATGATATGCCAATAGAAAATGGTATGATATCAAAATCTATAGAATCTGCACAAAAAAGAGTAGAAGGGCATAATTTTGACATAAGAAAACATCTTGTTGAGTATGATGATGTTATAAATAATCATAGAAATATTATTTATAAAAAAAGAGACGAAATATTAGAAAATGCTGATAAATCTAAAGAAACGGTTCTAAACTTTATAAATGAAGAAATATCTAAGATTGTAAGTGTTCATACAACAGAAGAGGATTATAAAAAATGGGATTTAGATTTAATTTCCCAATCTATTAATTCAATGTTTGTTTCTAATGTTGATATAAAAAATGAAATAGAAAGTATATCAAAAGAAGAAAATATTATTCTTGAAATTAAAAAGAAAAATTTAATAAATAAAATATATAGTTTAGCAGAAACTGTTTATTCTGATTTAGAAAATCAATTTACTTCAGATATTTTAAGACAAATAGAGAAACAGATACTTTTAAAAATTATAGATAATCTTTGGATTTCTCATTTAGATACAATAAGTGATCTTAGAATGAGTGTTGGTCTTCGTGGTTATGGACAAAGAGATCCACTTGTAGAATATAAAAGAGATGCTTTTGATATGTTTACTAACTTAATTAATGACATAAAATCTCAAGTTGCTTATTCTATATTTAAGATTAAATTAATAACAAATATTAATAATTCTCAAGATCAAGAAAATTCTTTATTTAATAAAAATTTAGAAGAATTTGGAGCAGATGAATCTAATCAATTTTCTAATATAGAAAAAGAATCAAAAATTAAAGAAAATGATTTAAAAAATTTTTTAGGTTCTAATGATGAAGTTAGAAAAAAAATGGACAGAGAAGTTTCAAAAAATGATTTTGTTGATTTTGGTGGTTCAAAAATAGGAAGAAATGATTTGTGCCCTTGTGGTTCTGGAAAAAAATATAAAAAATGTTGTGGAAAAGAATAGAAAATAAATAAAAAACTAGGTTGTTCCTAGTTTTTTATTTATTTTAATAATGCTATAATTATTTGATATTAATGAAATTATTATGAATTTTTTTAAAATTTTGTTTGTGAATTTTTTATTTTTTTCTTTATTTTTTGCTAATAATACATTTGCAGATAGTTTTTTTAACATAGAAAATAAAGATATTGTAAACAATGTTTTTTCATTGGAAGGAAATTGGGATTTTTATTGGAATAAGCTTATTTCAAATGAATTTGATTTAAAAAACAATAAACCAGATGAAATCGTAAAAATACCTTCAAGATGGACTCATGAAAAAAAATACAACCAAAATGGTTGTGCAACTTATAGAGCTGTTATAAATGTTCCATATGATGGGATATATTCTATAATAGTTCCGTTTTTAGAACATTCTTATAATATTTATGCTAATAATGTTCTTATTTTGAGTGATGGATTTGTTTCTTGCCAAAAAGAGTTTTATAAACCAGGAAGATCAAAACAAATTGTTTCTGTTTTGAGTAAAAATAAAAAAATTGAGCTTAATGTTCAAATATCTTCTTTTGATGATATATATGCTGGGATGCAAGACGTTATTCGTATAGGTAAGCCAAATGTTATAGCTAAGGATTCTGAAAAATCTATAGCTATAAATGTTTCAATATTATCAGCCATATTAATTATGGCTATTTATCATTTGATAATGTTTTTAAAAAGAAAGAAGGATGTGAGTTTTTTGATTTTTTTCTTTTTTTCTTTTTCTATAATTATAAGGCTTATATTTGCAGATTTTTTTGCTAAATGGTTATTTCCAAATATAAGTTATGATTTTATAATGAGAATGTGTTTTTTGTCTATTGTTTTAGCTCCAGTGTTTTTAGTTATGTTTACTAGATATTTGTTTTACCCAGAAAAAACTAAATCTAATATGTTAAGAGTTTCTATTTTTTATTTAATTTCTGCTTCTGCTCCTATTTTATTTCTTCCTGTTAAGATTTTTTCTAGATTTCTTCATTTCTATGAAATTGGTCTTGTTATAATTTCTTTGCTTGCTTTTTATCATTTAATAAGAGCTTTATATTATAGAAAAGACGGGGCACTTATTTTATTGTGCGGAAGTGCTATTTTGTTCTTTTTTGCGTTAAATGACATTTTTTATATTAATGGTGTTTTAAATACTGGATTATTTGCTCCTTTTGGTTTAATTATTTTTATACTTTGTCAGTCTTTTGTTTTGGCTAAAAAATATAATAAAATATCGGAATTATATTTAAAAGATTTTTTAACAGGTGCTTATAATAAAAGATATTTGTTTGATTATTTAGAAGATGCTATCAATGTTTGTAAAAAAAACGAAGGAAAAAGTATTTCAATTGCTATTTTGGATATAGATTATTTTAAAAATATTAATGATACTTATGGGCATGATTTTGGAGATATTGTTTTAAAAAATATATCAGAAGCAATAGTTCAATCTATAAGAGGAAATGATGTTTTTGCTAGATATGGAGGAGAAGAATTTGTTATTATTTTTAATGATTTAAAATTTAAAGATTCTTTTGTTGTTTGTGAAAAAATAAGAGAAAAAATATCAAAATTAGAAACTGTTTTTATTGATAAAAATAATAAAAAACAATACATAAAAGTAACTATTAGTATTGGTTTGTCTGATTATGATAGAAGTAAGCACGTTAGTTATAATCAAGTTTTAAAATTAGCAGATGATTGTTTATATAATGCAAAAAACTCTGGAAGGAATAAGGTTGTTTCTAATTTTGACAATTAATATTTATTTTGCTATAATTCTCATATTAAAAAGTATAACACCCCTTTTCCCTGAGGTGTATTACTAAAAAGTTAATAAAGAATAATATAAAAATATGATAGCTATTATTAAAACTGGCGGTAAGCAATACAAAGTTTCAGAAGGAATGAAAATTAAAATTGAAAAACTAGAAACTAATGTTGGTGATAAATTTGTTTTTGATTCAGTATTACTTGTTTCAAATGAAGATGGGTCTGATTTAAAAATTGGTAACCCAATTGTTTCTGGAGTAAAAGTTGAAGCTACTATTTCAAAACAAGATAGACATGAAAAAGTTAGAACTATAAAGTTTAAAAATAAAACGCATTACAACAAGGAAAAGAATCATAGACAACATTATACAGAAGTTATTATTGATAAAATAGTTTTATAAAAAAAATCCGATTATTCGGATTTTTTTTATAAAACTATTCTTCCAGATATAGAATCACTTAATGTTATTTGGTCTGCATATTCTATTTCGGAGCCAATAGGTAAACCTCTTGCAAATCTAGTCATTTTTATATTTAAAGGTTTTAATGTTTTTGATATGTGTATTATTGTTGATTCTCCTTCTATTTTAGGATCTATTCCAAATATTATTTCTTTTATTTTATCTTTGTTTTTTGAAACTCTTTCTATTAATTCTGTTATTTTTATTTTATCAGGGGTTATTCCATTTAGGGTATCTATTAATCCATGTAATACGTGGTATTTTCCTTTGAATTTGTTTGTTTTTTCTATATTTGATATGTCTTTTATTTGAGACACAATACAAATAATACTAGAATCTCTATTTTTGTTTAAACATATATCACAATAATCATTCTCTGATATATTAAAACATGCTTTACATAATTTAATATCTTTTATTTCAAATATAGCTTTGCTTATTTGTTTTAATTCTTCTTCGCTTTTATTGAGTAAATCAAAAGATATCTTCTCTGCTGTTTTCTGTCCTATGGTAGGGAATTTGTGTATTGTTTCTATGAGATTTTCTAATTTTTTTGGAAACATGTTTTTAATAAAATAAAATCTAGAATTATTATTAATTTATTCCGGGTAAATTTAATCCACCCATTGTTTGCATTTTTTTAGCCATAACCATTTGAACTTTTTTAATAGATTCATTTATAGAATCTTTTATAGAATTTTCTAATTTTTCTTTATTATTTAAAAGATTTTGATCTATTATTTCGATTTTTTTAATTTCTTGATTTCCATTTATTGTTATTTTTATTCCTGATTTTTCAGATTCAACTACTTCTGTTTCAAGTTCTTTTTGTAATTTTTTGGCTTGATCTTTTAAATCTGTTATTTGTTTTAATTGTGAAAATAATGACATATTTTTAATTGTTATTTTTTAAGTTATTATATGTTGTATAATTATAGCATTTTATTTGATATCATCCAATGATATTGGTGTTATTTGATCTACAAAATTAATATCTAATTTATGTAATTTCTCTTGATCTGATGAAGTTATTTCTTGTTTTGTTTTTGTTTCTTCCGTTTCTGTTCCTAATTCTTGTTCAATTGTTATTTTATTGTTTGACTTTGTTATATTTTCTATTGCTGCCCAAACGCAATTTTTATTTGATGGTATTGTTGCTATTACTTCATCTCCAATTTCTCCTTTATAATATGTAACAGAAGCTTTTTGAACTCTATATATATTTCCTTCTGATAATACTGCAAAACCTTTATTTGTTTCGTCTTTTATTAATTTCCCTATAATTCTTATTCTATCTATTTGTTCAATTTGTTTAAAAATAAAAGTCCCGTCTTTTTTTATTGTCAATTTCATCTTGTCTCCTTCTACTATTTTTGATTTTGATATGTAATTTGCTGGTATACTATATTGTTTTTTATCTGGTCCTATCATTATCTCTCCATTAAATATACCTTCTATAATTTTATTGTCTTCTTCAAAATATTCTGACGTCTGAAGTTTTATTTTGTTTATTATATTTATTTGTTCAGAAGGTTTTATGTTTATTAAATTTATTGTTTCGTCTATTTGTTGTTTTATATTTAATAAATTTTCTAATATTTTTGTTAAATTTTCTTGTTCCATGTTTTTATTTTTATTTTTGTTAATAATATTAATTAGATATTATATCTAAAATTTAATTTAAGCAATAATAAAAAAATTGCTCAAAAGCAATTTTTGGCAGGGGTAGAAGGAATCGAACCCTCGCCAAAGGTTTTGGAGACCTTTGTTCTACCACTAAACTATACCCCTAAAACTAAAATAAATTACAATATATAGGAAAATTATATATTAGTTGAAGAATTTAGTAAAGAATTAATTAATTAATGTCATTTTTTAGTCGTTTTTACCTAACGTGAGAGAAAACGACTGATTTTTATTTTACTAAGTTAACTTTTTATTAACATTTTTTCCGTTTCAAAAAAGAAAATACTTATGTAAAATAATTTTTGTTTAATAGAAATGATTAATTTTTTTATATGTCTGAAAAATCTTTGCTACCTCCTCAAAATCTTGATGCTGAAAAAAGTTTGTTAGGAGCTTTACTTGTTGATAAAGATGCTATTGTTGAGGTTGCTGATAGTCTAGATGCAGATGATTTTTATTCTTCTTCTAATGGTCTTGTTTATGATGCTATTGTTAGTTTGTATGAAAAAAGACAACCTACCGATATTATTAATGTTATTAATGTTTTAGATGAAAGAAAGCAACTTGATATGATTGGTGGGAGATCTTATATTATTGATTTAGCTGAAAAAAACGTTACATCTGCACATTCTGTTTCTTATGCTAAAATTATTTCAAAAAAAGCTACACTAAGAAGACTTATAACAAAATCTGCTGAAATTAATGAGCTTGCATATCATGAAGATATGGAATTAGAAGATGTTCTTGATAAGGCTGAGAGAGAAATTTTTGGTGTTGCAAAAGATTTAAAAACAGATTCTTTTGTTCCTTTGAGAAATGTTTTGAATGAATCTTTTGAAAGAATAGATTCTTTAAGTCAAAACAAGGGACAATTAAGGGGACTTACGACTGGTTTTTCTGATTTAGATAATACTTTATCTGGGTTTCAAAGATCTGATCTTATTATTTTAGCTGCTCGTCCTTCTGTTGGGAAAACATCATTTGCTCTTGATCTTGTTCGTAATGCTGCAGTAAAAGGAAAAGCAAAAGTTGCATTTTTTTCTTTAGAAATGAGCAAAGAACAATTAACAGATAAGCTTATTTCTGCTGAATCTGGTGTTGAGCTTTGGAAACTTAGAACAGGAAATTTGTCTGATCAGTCTAATAATAATGATTTTGAAAAAATAGGACAAGCTATAAACAATTTATCTGATGCTAATATATATATTGATGATTCTGGAACTGTTAGTGTTATGCAAATAAGAACTAAATGTAGAAGACTTAAATCTGAACAAGGTTTAGATATGATTGTTATTGATTATTTACAATTAATTGCTGATGGTGGTTCTGAAAATAGAAATCAAGAAATTTCTGTTATATCAAGATCTTTAAAGCAATTAGCAAAAGAATTAGATGTTCCTGTTATTGCATTGTCTCAGTTGTCTCGTGCTGTTGAAATGACAAAACCAGCTATTCCTAAACTTTCTCATTTGAGAGAATCTGGTTCTATAGAACAAGATGCAGATATTGTTATGTTTATTTATAGAAAATCTGCTGATAAAAATTATAGACCAGAAGAAATTATGCCAGATGAAAAAAATATTGCAGAAATACATATTGCAAAACATAGAAATGGTGCATGTAATATTATTGGTTTGTATTTTGATGCTCAAACTACTTCTTTTAAAAATTTGGCTGTAAACTTTCAATCAAATAATGTAGAAATTTAATTTATGGTTTGTTTTTTAGGTGTGATATAATATTAATGTAATTAGTTAATCTGTTGTTTATGTCTACTTTGTATCGTAAATATCGTCCAAAATTATGGTCTGAAATTTTTGGTCAAGAATCTATTAAAAATACTTTAAAAAATGAGATTTTAAATAATAAAATTGCGCATGCTTATATTTTTTCTGGTTCTAGAGGGATTGGAAAAACTACTACAGCTAGACTTTTTGCAAAAACTTTAAATTGTTTAAATAGAAAGCCTGAAGATGTAGAACCTTGTGGTGTTTGTCAATCTTGCATGTCTATAGATAGTGGTAGCAGTATGGAACTTATTGAGATAGATGCTGCTTCAAATACGGGTGTTGATGATGTTAGAGAATTGAGAAAGCTTACTAGAATTCCTCCAAAATTGGGTAGTTATAAGATTTTTATAATAGATGAAGTTCATATGCTTTCAAAACAAGCTTTTAATGCTCTTTTGAAAACACTAGAAGAACCTCCAGAAAGAGTTATTTTTATTTTAGCTACAACAGAGATAAATAAAATATTAGATACTATTCTTTCTAGATGTCAGATTTTTAAATTTAAAAAAGCTACAAATAATGAGATAGTTTCTGATTTAAAATTGATATGTGAAAAAGAGAAGGTTTCTGTATCTGATGAGGTTCTTTTTCGTGTTGCTGAAAAATCTACAGGTGGCTTTAGGGATGCAGAAAGTTTGTTAGGACAAATTTTATCTTCATTAAATCAAGAAACTATAAATGAAGATGATATTGTTGATATTATAAATAAAACAAATCAAGATTATGTTTTGAATTTTGCAAATAGCGTTTTAAATAAAAATGCAAAAGATTGTTTTAATGTTATTTATAATGTTATAGATGATCAAATAAATTTTGATGATTTTGTTTTGGACTTGATAGAGTTTTTTAGAAAAATTTTGATTTATAAATATAATTCAGATTGTTTGGATAATTGGAAAAATTTAAATAATAATTTAAAAGATAATATAATAAATTTTTCTAAAGAGTTTGATTTTTCTAAAATAACTTTTATTTTAGAAAAATTAATAAAAGTTAAATTGGATATTAAAAACTCAGACATTGTTCAATTACCACTTGAAATATCAATTGTTGATATTTGCGAATTAAGAGATGTTCAAAAAAATATTTTTCAAAAAAACACACTTCAAGAAGATACTTCTGTATTAGAAATTTTAAATAATGAACCAGCTCCTAAATTAATAGACGTTGTTGAAAAAAATGGTTTATTAAATCATGTTGATCCTTCAAAAAGAGAACAAATGATGAAAAGATTCGGTCTGCTTAAAGGTGGCAATTCTATAGAAAAAATAGAAAAAAATGAATTTGGTGGTGAAACTATAACAGATGTTTCGAAAGATAAAATTCAAGAAGATGTTTCGGTTTTTGACATATTAAAAGATGAATTTGCTGATAATTTAGAATAAAAAACGTGTTATTTTACACGTTTTTTATTTTTTTCTTGCCAATCTTTTATTAGTTTGTGATTTCCTGATGTTAATATTTTTGGAACCTTTAATTCTATTATCTTTTTGTTTTCTCTGTATTTAAATATTTCTGGTTTTGTATATTGTGGATATTCTGTAGTATTATCTTCATAAAAAGAATCTTGTTTAAAACTTTCTTCGTTTCCTAAAACTCCTGGTAATAATCTTGTTATTGAATCTACTAATATCATTGCTGGTAAATTTCCATTTGTTAAAACAAAATCACCAATAGATATTTTTTCATCTATAAATTCATCTATTCTAGAATCTATTCCTTCATAATGTCCATTTATCATGATTATTTGATCTAGTTTTAAATATTCTTTTGCTATTTTTTGATTAAATTTTTTGCCCGTTGGTGTAAAAAGTATTATTTTATTTTTTTTTGATAATTTTATTTTTTTTAAAGTTTTATAAATAGGTTCAATTTTCATAAGCATTCCAGGGCTACCACCATATGGTTTATCATCTACAGTTTTGTGTTTATCCGTGGTATTTTCTCTAATGTTGTGAATTTTTATTTTTATAATTTTGTCTTTTTGTGCTCTTTTTATTATGCTTTCATTAAAATATGAATCAAAAATTTTAGGAAATATTGTTAGAATTTCAAATTTCATTTTATTATATTATTTTTATTGTATTTATTATATATATTAAATACAATATTTGCAAAATTCTTTATATTGTGGTTGTATTAGAAAAATAAATTTATATTTTAGGAGGAAAAATGAAATTATTTCGTTTTGTTTTGTTTGTTTTTATGATATTTTTTTGTTCTTGTGATATTTCTATAATTTCTACGGTTGATGAAAATTCTATTGTTGGATATTTTGAAGATACTGAAACTCATAAAGTTTTTGGTTTTGGAAATACAGAAGCAAAAAACAATGTTTTAGTTGTTATTGGTATGGATGTTTATAAAGAGAGGATAGAGCCTATTGGGACAGGTAATATGTCTAGTAAAATTTTAAATTATTTAATAAATCCAACATTATATTATTATCATCCTACTGATCCTAACTCTTCTGTTTTTAATGAAGAGTATGTATCTAATTGGTTTGATTGGAAGGATAGCTTTTTAACTTATGAAGATGCTTACTATTATGTAATTATAACAAAAGATGAAAATAAAATAATGCAAGCTATAAAATCGTCAGATTTGTTATTTAATTATTTTGTTCTTTATTTTCATGGGGATAGGTCATATATAAATTCGAGAGCTATTACAAGTGCTGATTTGGTTTATAATTTTGATGATAAAGAAATTCAAAATAGTTTTTCTCCAAACTGTTTTTCTCTTGTTATATCTTGTAATAGTAATGGATTGGGTTTGTCTAATTATTCTTTTGCTGTTGTTTTATCTTATCTTATTGGAACAAAAAATATGTATGCTTCTAGTTCTGTAGTTTTTGATGACAAAGAAATAACTAGAAATTTTTATGGTGATTTTAAAAAAGTATCTTATTTGGATTATGATTTAGATAATGTTTATAAGCAATATAAAGATTTATCATCTGAACAGGAAGTTGATTCTTATAGGGAAAAACATCTTAATTTAGAAATTTCAAATTTTTCTATTTTAGATAAAGATGCTTTTGATTATTCTGTTAATAAAGAATTATATTATTTTGTTTATTCTTGTTATGATGATTATTATAAGAATATTAACATTACAAATAGTTATTCGGATATTTATTTGAATTATGAAACAAAAGAAGTTATTTGGAAATGTTCTAAAAAAAATGGAGATTATTTATTTTCTAATTTATATTATAAAATAAACCCAGAATATTTTAATCTCATATCTTTTGTCTCTGATGTTTATAATCCAAATAATATGGATGGTAAATATATAGAGTTTATTTTTAAATAAAAGATTGGTTCTTGATAAAAATTCAAGAACCTTTTTTATTTTTCCTCTTTTATTTTAATCTTTTTTAATTTATAATTAGTTTGTTTTATGTAATTTTTAATCAAAAAAATATGATAGTTGTTGATGTTGAAACTACCGGTACGAATCCTTTTAAACATTGTATAGTTAGTATTGGTGCTGTTGAATTTGAAAATCCTTCTAATACTTTTTATAGAGAATGTCAGATTTTTGAAGGTGCTGATATTGAACTTGATGCTATGAGGGTAAATGGTTTTTCTATTGATCAAATAAAAGATCCGAATAAAAAGACCTTGGAACAGGTAATGAAAGAATTTATAAATTGGTGTTCTGGTTTTTATAATAAAACAATTATTGCTCATAACGCTGGGTTTGATTTTGGATTTTTAGAGCAATCTTTTAAGAGGTATAATCTTTATTGGCAATTTGGTTTTAGGTCTATTGATATTCATACAGCTTGTTATTTAAATATGATGTCTAACAATATAGAAATACCAATGATGTATGGTACTAGTGGAATTAGTTTGAATAAAGTTCTTGAATATTGTGGTCTTCCAAGAGAACCAGATCCACACAATGCTTTAAATGGTGCAAAATATGAAACAGAAGCTATGCAAAGAATTTTGAATGGTAAAAGTGTTTATCCTGAATTTGCAAGTTATAAGATTCCTGTTTATTTAATGAAAACAAAACAGGCGAGTTTGTTTTAATTGATTTTTTACTTGATTTATTTAAAAAACAACAACTTTGTGTTGTTAAAAAATTAGAATCTTATAGTTTGATTTTAAGTCAGCAAGAAATGGTGGAGATATTACAAAGACATGAAGAAGAATTAATCATATCTGTTTTAAATGAGTATAAAAATAAATATAAAAATAAGATAAAAATACATAATGATTTATTTTTTAAATT
>CAZHKK010000012.1:0-29953 GCA_964532735.1 uncultured Gammaproteobacteria bacterium
GTCTTTTTTATTATTATTTTTGTGATAAAATACTGTTATGATTAAACACTGATACAATAATATGAAAATAGCTTTAGTTCATGATCATTTAAATCAATATGGTGGGGCAGAGAGGGTTTTACTTGCTTTATCTGAAGTTTTTCCAGAAGCTCCCATTTATACTCTTGCATACGATAAAGAAAAAATGGGGGATATTTTTAAAGGAAAAGAAATAAGAACCTCCTTCATACAAAGAGCTCCTTTTGGTATAGGTAAAAAATTTTATAAATGTTTTTTACCATTAATGCCACAAGCTATAGAAACATTTGATTTATCAGAATTTGATGTTGTAATATCTTCATCATCCGCTTTTTGCAAAGGAGTTATAACAAAAACAAACACAAAACACATATGTTATTGTCATACACCAACAAGATATTTATGGGATGATACTCATTCTTATGTTGCAGATTTAAAACTACCAAAAATACTAAAGGTTTTTTTAAGATCCAATCTTTCAAAATTAAGGCAATGGGATTTTTTATCAGCACAAAGAGTTGATTTGTTTATAGCAAATTCTGAATTTGTAAAAAATAGAATAAGTAAATTTTACAGAAAAAATAGTGAAATAATTTATCCGCCCGTAGATATAAACAATAACAAACCAGTAAAAAAAGAAGATTTAGGTGACTATTTTTTAATAGTTTCTCGTCTTAGACCTTATAAAAAAATAGATTTAGCAATACAAGTATTTAATGAATTGAACAAAGAATTTGGTGATAAATATAAATTAAAAATAATAGGCTCTGGGGAATATGAATATGAATTAAAAAAAATGACAGTTGGGGAAAATATAGAATTTCTAGGTTTCAAAAATGATGATGACAAAAATTATTACATATCAAGATGTCTAGCTTTTATAAATCCACAAGAAGAAGATTTTGGAATAACCCCTGTAGAAGCTATGATGTCTGGCAGACCAGTTATAGCATATAAAAAAGGTGGTGCTACAGAAACTGTTATTGAAAATAAAACCGGAGTATTCTTTGAAAAACAAACTATATTTGACTTAAAAAATAGCATAATAAATTTTAATATTGATAATTTTAATCCAGAAGAAATACAAGAATATGCCAAAAAATTCAGCAAAGAACAGTTTAAAAATAAAATTTTAGAAACTTTAAAAAATACCATATAAAATGGTATTTTTTAAATACATATTGTTTTATTATAAATTATATTGTAGTTTTATATTATGAAAATATGCATAGATATAAGAACACTTATAGATAAAAAATACTCTGGTATTGGAATATACACATTGAATTTGCTTTCAAATCTTTTTGAAATTGATAAAACAAATGAATACAAGTTATTTTATAATTCATCTAATTTTAGATTTATAAAAAAATATTATCCAAATGTAACTTATTATGATTTTCATATTCCAAATAAAATATTTAACCTTTCTAATTTATTATTTAAATCCCCAAAATTAGATAATTTAATGAGTGATTTTGATGTGTTCTTTTCTCCAAATTTAAATTTTTTTTCTTTTTCAAAAAATAATAAAGCAAAAAAGATAATAACAATTCATGACTTATCTTTTGAGTTTTTTAAAGAATTTTATTCCAAAAAAAGCTTATTTTGGCATAAATTAATAAATCCAAAAAAACTTTTACAAAAATTTGATCATATAATAGCTGTTTCTGAAAACACAAAAAAAGATATAATTAATTTTTATAATATAAATCCAGACAAAATAAGCATAACACATCTTGGAGTTGATCAAAAAACATTAGAAAATAAAGAAAAAAATAATAAAAATTATTTACTATACATAGGAACAATAGAACCAAGAAAAAATATAGAAGGTATAATTGAAGCTTTTAATGATTTTTGTATTGAAAATAATATAAAAGATTTAGAATTAATACTTGCAGGGAAAAATGGATGGAATAATAAATATATATATAAATTATTAGAAAAACTAAAACTAAAAAATAAAATTAAAATATTAAACTATATATCTGAAGATAAAAAAATAGATTTATACAAAAATGCAAAAATATTTCTTTTTCCTTCTTTTTATGAAGGATTTGGAATACCTATAATAGAAGCACAGTCATTTGGAATTCCTGTTATAACTTCAAACAATTCTTCTTTATCAGAAATCACTAAAAATACAGCCATCCATATAAATCCTTACAATATAAACGAAATAAAAGAAGCAATAAAAAATTTATATTTTGATGAAAAATTATATGAATATTACAAAAATAAAGGTATAGAAAATGCAAAAATATTTTCATGGCAAGAAACAGCAAAAAAAACATTGGATATTTTTACTAAAATTACAAATAAATAAATTATTATTTTTTATATCTTATTTATTAACAATTGAAATAGAATCTATAAAGATGTAATATCTTTTTGTGATATAATATATACATTATTTAATTAACAAAATAGACTATATGAAATCAAAACTTACAGATAATCAAAAAATAGCAGTCTCTCTAATAGGTGTTGGAATACTAACTATATTTTCAATACTTACAACAATACCAAATGGACCAGACTGGTTTGGAAAACAAACTAAATTACATCTTGGATTAGATCTTCAAGGTGGAACTCATTTAGCCTATCAAGCTGATGTTAGTAAAATACAAGAAGAAAATAAGCAATCTGCTGTAGAGGGCGTAAAAGATGTTATAGAAAAAAGAATAAATATTTTTGGTGTTTCTGAACCCAGAATACAGACAAGTAAGGTTGGGAATGATCATAGAATTATAATAGAATTACCAGGCATTACAGATACTGAAAAAGCTATAAAAATGATAGGAGAAACACCTCTTCTTGAATTTAAAACGCAAAATGATGAACCTACAACACTAACAGAATTACAAAAACAAGAAATTTCTAATTATAATACTAACGCTAAAATCAAAGCAGAAAATTTAAGAGATCAAATTAAAAATGGAGCAGATTTTGATGAAATAGCAAAGCAATATTCAGAAGATGAAACAACAAAATCTTTTGGTGGAGATTTAGGTTTTATAACAGAAAATGGATCTTATCCAGAAATATACAAGGAAGCATCCACAATGGAAAATTCTTGGTTTTCTTGGAATATTATAGAAAATTCAGAAGGTTATAATTTAATCAAAAGAATTGATCAAAAATTAGACGGGACAGAAGTTTCTGCAAGTCATTTATTAATATGTTATAAAGGTTCTACTGGTTGTGAAGATGAAACAACTGATGAGGAGGCAAAAATAAAAATAGAAAAAATTAGAAATAACTTTTTGTTAAGTTCTACAAATAAAGAGTCTAATTTTGAAAAAATAGCAAAAGAAAACTCTACAGAACCTGGAGCAGAAACAACTGGAGGAGATTTAGGATGGTTTTCAAAAGGTCAAATGGTAGAAGAATTTGAAAATGTTGTATTTGAAATGGAAAAACAATCAATATCTGAAGTTGTAAAAACAGAATTTGGATATCATTTAATATTCAAAAAAGCTGAGAGACCTCTTAATAAAATTAATATAAAAAGAATTTTAGTAAAGAAAAAAACAGAACTTGATTATTTACAAGATAATGCATGGGTAAACACAGAACTATCTGGAAAATACTTAAAAAATTCAACTGTTGGGTTTACCTCAACAACTAATGAACCAGAAGTAACATTATCATTTGACGATACTGGTAAAAAATTATTTTCCGAAATAACAGAAAAAAACATAGGAAAAAGAGTTGCCATATTTCTTGATGGAAACATTATATCAGCACCTACCGTAAATACTGCTATAACCGGCGGGGAAGCTGTTATAAGTGGGGGATTTACACTTCAAGAAGCAAAAGAATTGTCTATGAGATTAAATTCTGGAGCACTTCCTGTTCCTGTAAATTTATTAAATCAAAAAAATATTGGTCCTACATTAGGACAAGAATCTTTAAATAAAAGTTTTATAGCTCTTATCGTTGGATTTTCTTTGGTAGCTTTATTTATGATAATATTTTATAGACTCCCTGGAGTTTTGTCTGTTATAGCTTTAGGTGTATATATATTAATAAATGTTTCTTTGTTTAAAATAATTCCTATTACATTAACATTATCTGGAATTGCTGGTTTTATATTGTCTATAGGTATGGCTATTGATGCTAATGTTCTTATTTTTGAAAGAACAAAAGAAGAAATAAAAGAAGGAAAAAGTTTATTAACAGCAGTAAAGGATGGATTTATAAAAGCGTGGTCATCTATTAGAGATGGAAATATTACTACTCTATTAATATGTTTAATTCTTTATATTTTTGGCTCTAGTTCAGTAAAAGGGTTTGGATTAACACTTGCTATTGGTATATTAACTTCCATATTTACAGCAATTACTGTTACTAGAATCTTACTTTTACTTTCAGTAAAAACAAAGTTGTCAAATTTACCTTTTTTATGGATAAAAATAAATAAAAATAAAGAAAACACTAAATAAATTATTAATAAAAAATATGGAATTAAAAATTATACAAAAGAGAAAAATATGGTATTTTGTATCTGGAATATTGGTTTTATTAAGTATATTTTCTTTAATGTTTTTTAAATTAAACCTTGCCATAGATTTTACTGGCGGTAGTTTATTGGACATAGAATTAACAAACAGTGTAAACAAAAATATTGATCTATCTAGCGGAAATTCTTTTGCAAAATATTTAAATGAAAATATATCAAATGACAAAACAGGGAACATATTAGTTCAAAAAACTTCAGATAAATCTTTCACTTTAAGATTTAAAGAAATTGGGCAAGAAGACAAAAACGCTTTAATTAATAACCTTAAAGATAAAATTGATCAAAATATCAAAGAAATAAGCTTTGAGGCTATTGGACCAGTTCTTGGAACAGAACTAAAAAAGAATACTTTTAAAGCAATAATAATAGCATTTATAGCTATAGTATTATATATAGCTTATGCTTTTAGAAAGGTTTCTTACCCTATAAAATCTTGGAAATATGGAATAATAGGTATTATAGCTTTATTACATGACATAATAATAACTGTTGGTATATTTACTATTCTTGGAGTAGTTTTAAATATAGAGGTTGATATGTTATTTATTACGGCTTTGTTAACAATACTAGGATATTCTATAAATGATACAATTGTTATATATGATAGAATAAGAGAAAATGTATTAAAAATTAATGATAATTTTGAATCTGTAGTAAATAAAAGTTTAAATGAAACCATGGCAAGATCTTTAAATACAACAATTACAACATTACTTTCTCTTTTTGCTGTATTTTTCTTTGGTGGTGATTCTATAAAAATGTTTGCTTTAGCTCTTATAATAGGTATAACACTTGGTGCATATAGTTCGATTTTTATAGCTTCTTCTTTGCTTGTTACTCTTCACAATATAGAATCAAAAAAACATAAAAAATAAGGAATAATTATTCCTTATTTTTATTTGACACAAAATATACAATATGTTATTAATATATGTAGTAATGATTTTCGTGATATTTTTATAAATGCAATAAAGGTTTCCCCTCCCACCAATTTTTATTGCATTACATTTTTTCTATAATTCACACTCATTACAAGAAGTGTTCTTTGTAATAAAGAACACTTCGCCCCTAATATTGCTTTAGCATTTTAGGGTTTTTTTATTTGACTTATAAAAAAAACAATGATAACCTATACTAACTAATATGTTGAAATGCATATTAGTTAGTATAAAGAACTACAAATGATAATAAATCGCTGTTGATCGGATATTATTTTATTTTCACAACATTGTTTTAAAAAGCGCCAGCCAAACAATAATTATTATTTGTAGTATTATTAAAAGAATGATTTTTATTAAAAAATAAAAATCACCCCCAGGAAAATTCTTGGGGATTTTTTTATATTTTTAAAATTATATTCTCTACATCTTTTATATTTTCTATTTTTACAATATCTTTTTTTATGCCTTCAAAATTTTTACAATCTTTTAAATACCATAACAAATGCTTTCTAAAATCTAAGTGTGCTTTTTTTGGTTTTGATACAAATAAATACTGCGCATGTTTTAAAATAAAGTCTTTTAAATTATATTTTAAACCTCTTATCTCTTTAAAGATAAAAGGTTTTCCATAAGAGCCTCTTCCTATCATTATCCCATCAAAACTTGTTTTATTTATAGAATTTTCTGCTGTTTTTTTATCATAAATACCACCATTTACTATCAATAAAGGATTTGATTTGAATTCTTTTTTTATATATTTATTACATTTTTTTAATAACTCATAATCAATATCTCCAGAAAAAAATTGTTCAAAAGTTCTTCCATGTATTGTTATCATAGATAATGGCAATATTTTTATTTTTTTTAATAAATCTAGAGCTGTTATGTTTTCTTTATTTTCTAAATAATTAAAAGTATTATCAGAAACCTTTAATTGATATTTTTTAATTGATTCAATGGATATTCCGGCACGTATTTTTATGGAAACTGGAAGAGTAGTACCTTTTAATGTATTTTCTATTATTTTGTAAATATTATCCAAATCTCTCATAAGCATGACACCACCCCCACTGGATATAACACCTTTAGCTGGGCATCCTATGTTTATATCTATACCACTAAAACCAATTTCTTCTGCGATTTTTGCAGCTTTTTTAAACTTACTAGCATCTTTACCATATAACTGAATAAATGTATTTTTTAAGCCTTTAAATTGATTTAAATATGATAATAGTTTTTTGGATTTATAATATAAATCATTAACACTCGTCATTTCTGTAAAAACTATATCTGCTCCACCATCCAAACATATTTTACAAAAAGCAAAATCAGAAACACCATCAAGTGGTGCTGATGTTAAAATAGGCGAGTTTTTTAAAATTAAAGCCATTTTCTTTTTTTGAAATATTCAATAATAAATAATATTAACGCTATACAAACACCAATTATAACAAAAAACGCCCAGGGTTCTGTTATATATGGTATTTTTGCATTCACACCAAATAAAGATGTAATAAAAGATGGGGGAATCATTATAGCAGAGATTATAGTTAAAGCTTTCATTATATCATTAAGTTCAAAAGAGGTTAGCGATTCATTTGTTTGCTGTAAAGCAGAAATTGATTCTTTTTGATTTTCAAGCATTGTCCATATGTCTTTTGTCTTTTCTATTAAATCCAAATAATATATTTTAAGCTTACTCATGGAAAATAAATTATCACCATTGGATATTAATTTTTCTACTATATTTTTATATGACTGAATGGTTCTTCTAAAATTAATTACATTCCACCTAAGTCTTAATATTGTTTGGGAATTAGATTTACGAGCAGATGTAAATATTTCTTTTTCTAATAACACTATATCTTCATTCATGTGATTTAACATAGGAAAACAAGAACTAAACAATTTACTAAGAATGCCAGACAAAAGAATAATTGGATTGTTTTGAAAATTATCTCTTTTTAATTTATCATCATTTTGAATATCATTAAAAAATTCTGATAATTGAAATATTTCATCATTATGTACCGTTACTAAAGTATTTTCTTTAATAAAAAAATTTATTTCAGAATTATCAATAAGCTTTGTTTTCCTATTGTAAATAGGGAATAATATCTCAAAGTATATATAATCTCTTTTTGTGAAAAGGGTTGCATGTTTAGTGTCTCTTTCACATTCGTCTATATCTAAACTATCAAAAGAAAAGTTTTTTCTAAGATATTCCAACTCTTCTTTTCCTTTTCCTGATATGTTTATCCATTGTATATTATTAAATACTATTTGTGATATGTTTTCGTTCATATTATTGTTTGAATAATAAATATATTATAGTAATTATATCATACATTGATATTTTTCATAAAAAAGATAGAATATAATAGTATAAAATAAAAACTATTTACAATATATGAAAAAAATACTTATTTTAATATTTGTTTTTGTATTTTTTACTATTGGATTTTTTTACTATTTTTTGTTTCAATCAGAAAAAAATCTTGATACAAAATTTACAGTTAAGAATGGGGAAGTAATATCTACAATAGCTGATAATTTAAAAAATAATAATATAATATCAAGTTCTACTTTATTTAAAATATACTTTAGAAACATATCAAAAAAACCAATATTATCTGGGAATTATGTTTTTTTAGGTTCTTATAATATTCCTAAAATAGCTCAAGTATTAACAACTTCTCCGGAACCACTCGCAAAAACAAAAAAAATAACAATTCTTGAAGGATGGAATAAATATACAATATCTAAATATTTATCAGAAAATACCAACTATAAATATGAAGATATTATGAATTTTATAGAAGAAAAATACAAAAATGGAATATTAACAACCAAATACAGTTTTTTAAATAATGATTATGTTGTAAATTTAGAAGGTTTTTTGTTTCCAGATACTTATGAAATATATGAAACTGCAAATATAGAAACAATTTTCTCAAAAATGTTAAGTAATTTTAAAACAAAAGTTATAGATAAATATGATATAAATGATTATAAACAATTTTATGATTATTTAAAAATGGCCAGTATTATAGAAAAAGAAGCTAAATTTGATAACGATAGATCAATAATTGCATCTGTAATAAATAATAGACTAAAGATTAAAATGAGATTAGAAATGGACAGTACGATTGTTTATTTTACCAATAATAAAACAAATTCTGTTATTGTTAATAACAAATATACAGATAATGGTTATAATACATACAAAAATTTTGGTCTTCCTATTGGTCCAATATCAAATCCTAGCATAAAATCAATAGATGCTGCATTAAATCCAAAAACTACAAACTACTACTACTTTGTAAACAAATCTAGCGGGGAAGCTGTTTTTGCAAAAACAATAGAAGAACATAATTTAAATATTAATAAATATCTTAGATAGCTTCCTATATAATAAATAATAGGTTATTAAGCCTGTTATTTATTTTTTTTAGAATAATTTAAATTTAATTATTTAATATTATTGTGCGACATAAAATAAAAAGAGGGTATATTTGAACACAAAAATTATTCTTTGTAAAATATTTTTTAAAAATAACTTTTCGGGGATAAATATAGATTAATTAAATTAAATTTTACATATTAATTACAATAAATATAAATAAGATAACTTTAATTAAATTAAAATTATCTTTAACTAATTAAAAATAAGGTCTATATTGCTTAGTTTATATATTTATATAACAACATTTTTTGTTTTAAATGTCAATTTATGTAACAACACTTTTTTAATATTTTGTCAAAAAGTTATCCACAGGTTATTATATAAGAACATTATATTCCCCTTTTGTCAATAATATTCCCCTAAAAGTATTATAAAACCTACATTTCATATAAATAAAAAGTATAAATTATTATAAAAAAGTGCCTAAAAAAAGAATGTTTCTTGACTTTTTTTATAAAAAAGTGTATTATACAAAAACAAAAAAACATGGAGGTCTCATGAAAAGAACATCTCAAGAATTAAGGATCAATTTAAAAAAAGAAAAGAAAGAAAGAGCCAAAAAAGCTCAGGAATACAAAAGTGAAAGAAGGGATAATACCAGAATTGGTCGATGTTTTATAACAGTAGATTATTACAGTGGATCACGTATTGAAGATACTCATACAGCTGTAAAATGCCGAAGATTTTTTAAACGCCTCAATAAAAAAAGAGAACGTCGTGAGTCTCTTCTCGAAACAAAGAATCAACTTCTCGACAAAATTTTTGTCGAAGAAGAAGAAAAACTTCGAATCGAAAAATTTGAAGAATATGACGACGAAAATGACAAAATATCATTTAAGTCAATCATAAACTTCGAGAAAAAACGAGAGCTAGAGGAAGCAATGGCTTAATCTGACTTTGATTATATATCGCAATAAATTGAACAAAATCAGTTTATTGCGATTTTTTAATTAAAAAATAATTAATTTTTTGGCTAATATTTGACAAAAATATATAAATATGCTAAAATATAGGTGACTTAATATTATTAAAACTAAATAATGAATATTTAATTTAAATGTTTTAATAAAAACATCTTAAATTATAAAATATTTCACAACACAAAGAACTAATATTATAAAAACTCAATAAAAATAATGTTTTACAAGGAAAATATATATTAGACCATAAATTTAAAAAAGTGCCAATAATTTTCTAAAAGAATATAAAAATAATTATCATCAAAAAAATAAATATTGAAAAATTAAAAAATTAAAAATAAAGAAAAAAGGGAAACAAAAAAATAGATTTTTAAATCTATTTTTTTGTTTTTATAAATATCGGAGGGGACTTTATTTTTGAATATATACAGTGTCGCACAAGATACCTTTTACGACCTAATATATTCTTTTATTTAAAAATACCCATATGAATAGACCTTTGATTAATCGTCTTTATCGCATTGTAATATAAATAATATACCCAGACACGACAACAATAGTCCTGTAAATACTATAATTGATAAGTTCGTCAGCAGCGGAGGCATTTTTTTGTTAATATTTAAAAATTAATATTTAAAATTTAAAAAATTTAAATTCTAAATAAAAACTTATAATTATTGAATCTATATTTTAACATAAAATATTTTTTTTAAAATGTTAATAATTAAATAATTCTCTTCCCTCAAAGAGAGAAGAGAATTATTATAGTGTCGCACAATAAATAGGGCAGGGTTGGCTACTGGTATGTTTATTTATAATATATTTTTGAACCAAATCTTAAATCTATATATTTTATATTTTTTATTCCCTCTTTTATTTTGTCTCTTATTATAATACCTAAGTATTCTATTTGTTGGTCTATATCATCATTTATATTAAAATATATTTCATATCCAATATCTGTTGTAATTATTAATTTTATATCACTTATTGTTTCTAAATATATTTTTTTAATATTTATTGCTTTATTTAAGAGTTTTGCTTCTATTTTGTTTATAAATACAATATGATCCTTGTTGATATCATAATCTTTTAAGTCTATTTTTTGACCTAAATAAACCTCTGGAAATTTATAATCCTTAAAAATATCCTCCTTACTACTAAAATCAAAAATATTATTAATTTCTAAATCTATTTTTTTGTTTTCTATATTATTTTTTTCAGTTTCTTTTTCTAGGTTTAAATTAGCTTTATTTAAATTATTTGAGTCTAATTCTTCTTGATTTTTTATCAATTGTTGCATTATGTCGTATTCTTCAATTTTATCAATATTTATGGTGTTGTCTTTTTTGTTTTCTGTAATTGAATTTGTATTATCAATATCTTTTTTTAAGATATTTTCTATAAGAATATTATTTGTTTTTAATATTATTTTACCATTTTCATCAAAATAATATTTATATTCATCTGTAAAAAAAACTACTTTTGGAGATCTTTCTTTTATGTTTATTATTAATTTATTTGGAAATTTTTTTTCTATATCTATGTTATAAAAAAAATCATTAGATAATTTGTTAATTGAGGATATTAATTTATTTTTATCAAACAAAAATAAATTATCTTGTTTCCAAATAAAAAAATTTTCTTGTTTTTGTTTATCTATTATACAATTTAATGTATCTGTATATTTTTTATTTTCAATATTTATAGAAACATTTTTTATTTTAAATGCTTTAGAAGAAAATAAAACCCAAAAAATTAATAATATAAAAAAGAAAAAACACAAAACAAATACAATCTTTATAATAAAATTTCTTATTTTTCTAAGTGAAGAAATTTTAATTCTGTTTGGGTTTTTAAAAGATCTTTTATTGCTAATATTTCTATTTATTATCACCCTATTGTATTGCTTTTCTTTTTTAAAAAATGAAACTATATAATACAATATATTTTTTTTAGGTTTTATATTTCTTCTTTTTAAAGAAGAATAATCCATAATTATTTATTTAATATATATTCAATAGCACTTTCCATTTGAGGATCTTTATCTTTGTTAAAATCTTCTATTGTATAATCAACCTCAATATCAGGATTAATACCATTTTTATTTATATTAAGACCATTTGGCGTAAACCATTCAGCTACAGTAACCTTTATAGATGTTCCATCTGAAAATTCTTGATATTCTTGGACAGATCCTTTACCAAAACTCTTTTTGCCTATTAATATAGCTTTCTTGTGATCTTGTAAAGCACCAGAAACTATTTCTGAAGCTGATGCTGAACCTTCGTTTATTAATATAGCAGTCTTATAATTAGACAATAAACCAAATTCGTTAGCCTTATGTGGAGTGGTTTTTTTATTTCTATTTTGTTCTGAAACTATATTATCTCCTTTGTTTAACCAATATTCAGAAATATCTATTGCTGTTGATAAATATCCGCCTGGATTATTTCTTAAATCCAAAATTACTCCTTTAATAGAATTGTCTATTATTATATTTTTTTTAACTATTTCGTTAAACTTACTAGATGTATTATCGTTAAAACTAGATATTGTAATAATTGCTATATTATTCTTTTTTTCAAAAACAACACTTTCTATAACTATATTGTCTCTGATTATGTTTAAGTCTTTTGTTGTTTTTGTTTCAGATTGATAAACCGACAATAGAACCTCTGTCCCTCTTTCACCTCTTATTTTTGATACTGCTAATTCGGTTGACATACCACTAGTATCTTCGTTGTTTATTTTTAATATTTTATCACCTGCTTTTATACCAGCTCTATCTGCTGGTGTATTTGGTAATGGTGCAACTATTGTTAATACGTTGTCTTTTATTCCTATTTCTGCTCCAATCCCAGAAAAACTTCCACTCATTTCTTCGCTAAAAGATTTTGTTAGTTCTTCGTTAAAATAAGTTGTATAAGGATCACCCACAGAAGATACTATCCCAGCCAAAGCTCCATCAAATATTTTTTGATCATCTATTTTACTTGAATCGTAATATCTATCCTTTAATATTGATATTATATTTTCTATTTTTTCAGAATTAAATACACTGTCTGCATCTTTTTGATTTATAAGAACCGAATTATCTATTTTTTTTTCTTCAACTAATAATATTTTCCCCAATATAACTCCGGCTAAAAATATAAAAACTATAAAAACAACTAATATATAATTTTTTATATATTCTTTTAATTTTCTTTTTTGTATTCTGTTTTCTATATATTCTTTTGGACTATTCATTTAAGTTACTTATTATTTTTTAAACATTTTATTTTCATTTAAAATAAATTTCTCTGATAAAACTAAGTTTGTTGGAGTTTTTATATTTAATTCAAAATCTATATTTTTTATACCTGGTTGAGATTGGATTAGTAAAGAATAAATATCTGATTTATTGTTTTTTATTTTATCATAATTAATATTAAATGGTAATTTGTAAACCAATTCAGTTGTTTTATTATCTCCAGAATCTAAATATAAGAAATTGCCAAAAATAGTTTTTCCTTCGTCGTTATAAATTATAGTGTTTGTATTTATATCTTTAACACTATGTTTATTTATAGCATCTAATATTTTATATTGTTTTTTACTTGGATCTATAGAATTTTTTATTACAACATCATCACTAAAACCATTAGCAGATAATAATTCAGACCCTAATGGAACATAAACTCTTATATAATCAATATTTCTATCATTGATGCTTAAATTTTTTGAATATAAATGATTTATTTTTAAAGTAGTAATAACTTCTCCAGTTGGTAATATTTTTATGTTTTGTTTTATTTTTCTTTCTATTATTTGACTAGTTTTACTTGCTCCAACATTTGAATAAACTATTGATAAATAATCCTGTTCATTTTTTAATATTTCTCCAGAAAAACCTATATATTTAACAATTTCTTGATCTTCTTTATCATTAAAATAAGCTAATATATTTTTTTCTTTTATAATTTTACTTAACAAAGAAATAGACTCTATTATATCTGTATTATCTATATCAAATATTTTTTGACTAACAACAGAAAATAAATCAACAATAACTTCTTTAGGTTTGTTTGTTTTCAATCTATTTGAACTAATAATATTCTGCAACTCATCAATTATATTATCCTTTGTCAAAATAATATCATATTTTTTTAATTCTATATCCCCTGTTATTTTTAATAAATCCATAAGAGAATTAGAATTTATAGCTATAACACCATTAACAGTAGATCCCCCATTTGAAATCTCAAAAAAATTACTAATATTTTTTGCTGATGTTGGGAAATCTAAAAACCAATTTGAATCTTGAATTTCCCATTTGTCTGTTAGTAATCTAAATGGCATAGGAGGTTCTATGTTTTCATAAAAACCACCTCTAAGATCATAAGTTCCGCCACTAGGAACTTCTGTTTTTATAATTTCTCCATTTTTAATATCTACCAAAGCATAACTCCCCATAAATCCTCCAGTAGCTCTTACCTCATTTGCATTTTGGAATACTAATAAATATCTTTTTTTATCATTTTCTCCTAAAATATTCCTTAATAAACTTGTTGTTTTTAAAATTTTATCAGAAGTAAGATTTATATTTGATACTTTTGTTTTTATATCGTTTAATTTGTTTTTATAATCTAAAGGTAAAATAGTTGTTTTTATATTAGAAATTTTATTATCAATATTATTAATATTTTTATTAATACTTAACAAAAATTCATTAGCTTTTTGAACTTTAAATAAAAAATTTTTATCTTTATTTATATCCATTATGTCTACAAACTTAAAAGATGCCTGATTTATGTTTTCTAAATTAGATATTATCTCTTCTATATCTGAAGTTTTTATATTTATAAAATTACCAAAAATATTAAAACTACTTTTTGTTAAAAAACTTAAATCATCCCTTAAATTATAAAAAGAATTTAAAGCCAAATAAAATTTATTCTTAGCTATTTTTGTGTCTAATGATTTTATATCATTTATACCTGAAATAACTTCTTCTTTTGCATAAGCAGTTGTTGTTATTACTCTAGATAAATCTTTTGAGATTTGATTAGAGAAAAACAATATATTAATAACAAAAACAGATGCTAATGTTAAAAAAACAAAACTTTTAAATTCTGTAAGCCAATTTGATTTATTGTCTGGAGTTAAAAAATATATAAATCTATTTAAAATAAATCTTGGATTTGCTTTCTTGTTTTTAAATTTTATTTTGTCAAAACTAAATTGAAATGTGTTCTTTTTTTTATTGTTAAATAAATTGGATATCTTTTTTATTAAATTTAAAAAATTAAAAATAAATATTTTTTTAAAATAAAACTTTAGATTATAAACAAAAAATCTAAACCCTTTATCTTTTCTTATTCTTAACATCTTTATATTAAACCTATTTTTTAATAACCCAAATTTTTGATTTAATATACTAAAATCTATATTTTTATGTTTTATGTTTTTATTTTTTTTGTTAAATAAAACTATTTTAGATTTTTTGTCTATTTTTGGTGTTATTTTTATTTTTTTTGTTACCCTTTTTAACATTTTGTTTTGATTTTTAAAAGGTTTTAATAGTTATATTTTACAATATTTTAAGGCTCTTTTGAAGTGTTAATAACTATTAATTATTTTATTCCTGTAGAACCAAATCCTTTTTTGTCTCTATCACTAGAACTTAATAAATTTGTTTCTATAAATTTTGCTTGATCTATTTTTTCAAATATCATTTGAGCTATTCTATCTCCTTTTTTTATTACAAAATCAGACTTCCCGTGATTTATTAAAATCACACATATTTCACCTCTGTATCCAGAATCTATAACTCCAGCTAATGTATCTATGGCGTTCCTAAAAGCTAAACCTGATCTTGGAGCTATTCTTCCATAATACCCAAATGGTATTTCTATCTCTATTCCTGTTTTTATAGATAACCACTCTCCTTTTTTTATTGTTAAATTCTCCACAGAACATAAATCACATCCGGCATCTTGTTTTGTTGCATATTTTGGAATTATAGCATCTGGAGATATTTTTAATATTTTTATTTTAATCATATTATTAATTTATTATTTTTAAAATACAAAGACGCGATAAATCGCGTCTGTTTTAATATTCTTTTAATTCTATTTCTTTGGTACTTACGCTTCTTTTTTTGTCTGAAATATCTTTTTCTTTTCCTCTTCTAATTACAGCATCAATTGCATCCTCACAATCATCAAAAGACTTAAAAACACTAGGAGCGCTTTTTTCAGCAAAATAACCATTACCATCTATTTCTAATTCTATCGCCATAATAAAAGCGTCTTCATAGTTTTGATGTTTTGTTTTTTCTATTTTAATATTAGATTTTATACTTTCGCTATCATTTGCATATTTAGAAAATTTTGATATTCCTTCTTCAATATATTTTTTAACTTCATCACCTATTTCGTAATTTTTTGAATAATAATTTATATTCATTTTTATTATGTTAAAAATTAAATCCCCCATTTTATTTTATACTTTTATTATAGCAATAATAAGATCTATTAAAAGAGTTATTAATAAAGCTAATATAAGACCATTTTAAAATATTATTCTAATATTGCTTTTATTCTTCTAACGCCAGAACTAGAGCTTTCTTCTTTTTGAATTTTAAAATGTCCCAATTCATTAGTATTATTTACATGAGGTCCACCGCAAATTTCTTTACTAAAATCACCTATTGTATAAACTTTTACTTTTTCACCATATCTATCTTTAAAAACACCCATAGCGCCTTCCTTCTCAGCTTCTTCAACAGTCATTTCATTCATTGTGACGTCTAGATTTCTTTGAATTTGTTCATTAACAATATTTTCAACTTTTTGAATTTGCTCTGGAGTCATTTTTTCTGGTTGAGAAAAATCAAATCTTAATCTCTCTGATGTGATATTTGAACCCTTTTGAAATACATGATCACCTAAAACAATTCTTAGAGCTTGTAACATAAGATGAGCAGCCGTATGTAATTTAATTGTCTTTGGATCTGCATCAGCTAAACCACCTTTAAATTTTTGTTCTGAACCTTGCTTTGATAATTCTTGATGTTTTTTTAATTCTTCATTAAATACGATTTCATCTATTTTAATATTTCTCTCTAATGCTAATTCTTTTGTAATCTCTAATGGAAAACCAAATGATTGATATAAATCAAATGCTTCTTTTCCTGATATTTCTGATTTTGATTCTGTTATTTTGTTAAATTCTTTTAATCCATTCTCTAATGTTTCTTTAAATTTAACTTCCTCTTTCATTAATTCTTCTAATATTCTTTCTTTGTTTCTTGATAATTCTGGGTAGAATTCTTTATATTGTTCTATATAAATTTTTGAAATTTCTGGTGTAAAAATTATATCATCAGATATTCCTAATTGTTTACCAAACCTAACAGCTCTTCTAATTAATCTTCTCAAAACATAACCCTGATCTTTATTTCCTGGAGTAATGCCTTTATCATCCCCTAAAATAAATGTAGATGTTTTAATATGATCAACTACTATTCTAAAATCTTTTAAATTGTCTTGGTATTTCTTATTTGAAATTTCTTCTAATTTTTTAATAGCATTTTCAAATGAATCTGTTTCAAAAACGGTTATAGCATTATTTAAAACAGTTATTGTTCTTTCTAGCCCCATACCTGTATCTACATTTGGTTTTGCCAATTTTTCGTATTTACCTTCTGCAGTCTTGTTAAATTCCATGAAGACATTATTCCAAATTTCAATAACTCTAAAACTTTTTATTAAATCTTCAAATTTACCTTCTAATTTACCTTCTTCTGGCCTTGTGTCATAAAATATTTCAGTATCACCACCGCAAGGTCCAGTAGCTCCAGCAATCCAAAAATTATCATCCACTCCAAGTGGAATAATCTTAATATCATCATAGACTGATTCATTAGTAGAAACTCCATTTGGAAGATTATTTTTAGCTAAAACTTCCTGCCAAACAGATATAGATTCTTCATCTCTAGGAATTCCGTTTTCACCTTTAAAAACAGTAAAATATAATCTATTAGCATCCAATCCTAAACCATTTTCTTTGTCTGTTAAAAATTCAAAAGACCAATTAATTGCTTCTTTTTTAAAATAATCACCCAATGACCAATTCCCAAGCATTTCAAAAAATGTAAGATGTCTATTATCTCCTACGTCATCAATATCACCAGTTCTAATACATTTTTGAGCATCAGTAAGACGAGTTCCTGCTGGATGTTTTTCTCCTAATAAATATGGAACCAATGGATGCATACCAGCTGTTGTAAATAAAACCGTTGGATCATTCTCAGGAATCAATGATGCTGATTTAATTTCTGTGTGTAATTTTGACTTAAAAAATTCTATATACTTTTTACGAAGTTCATTTGATGTCATGATAATAATTTAAACTTATTAAAGCTAATATATTCTAAAACAAAAATATTAAACAATCAAATAAAATAAAAGAAAAAACAACAATCACTATTTACTTTTTATTAAAAATATGTTTTAATATTATTTGGGAGGAATGAAAATGAAAAATAGAAAAATAATACCTTTGGAGTCTTTAGACAAAAAAATGTATGAACATTCAGAGATAAAAGAAGGTGAAGTTTTTTTAGGAAATCTCTGTTTGGAAAGTTACAAAAAGCTTCTTTATAGAAGCAAAAGAAAAGGAGAACCTATAAACAATAATTCTGATGGAATTATTGAAAATATGTTATTCCCTGTGTTTGTAAGTAAGTTTGAATATTATCGTTATAAATATTAAAACTTACTCGGCCCGTTAAATTTAACGGGCTTTTTATTTTTTAAAAAATTTATAAATAATTACTTTTATTGGGAAAATTATAATTGCATTTAAAATTCTTTTAAACCTTGAAGGTTCTTGTATTAATCTAAACAACCATTCAAATCCTAAATCTTGCATCCACTTTGGAGATCTTTTTTTGTAACCTGAAATAAAATCAAATGTTCCACCTATTCCTATTGCTAAATTAATACTTTTTAATTTAGACAAATTTTCAGATATCCAAATTTCTTGTTTTGGAGCTCCAAATGCTACAAAAATTATATTTGCTTCCGAATTGTTTATTTTGTCTATTATAAAATTATTTTTATTTTTGTTATAACTAAATTCATTATTCCAATCTTCTTTTACAAAACCAACATCATACCCAGAAACAATATTTTTTCCAATCTTATCTTTTATTATTTTTAATTGTTCTTCCGAGTTACCACCTAATAAAAATATTTTTTTATTCAGCTCTTTTGTTATCTTTATAATTTCAAGTGTTAAATCAGATCCTGCTATTCTTTCTTTTATTAATGGACTCGTATTTAAAATTTTTGAAGCGTAAATAAGACCAATTCCATCTGGAATATTTAAGCTTGCATTATTTAAAATGTTTTTAAAATTTTTATTTTTATAAGAATTTAATATTATTTCAGGATTTGGTGTTGTTATAAAAATTTGTTCATTTTTTAATATTTTATTTTTTATAAAACTCAAAACCTCTACTTTCTTTAAAGTAGAGATTTTTATATTTAATATATTTACAAAATTATCTTTCATGAATAATTATCACTTACAAACATAACAACTTTTTGTTTCACCACTTTCTTTACAATAACAGCTCCATTTTTTTATACCACCACTATTACTACAAATACTACTAACAGCTTCAAAGGTTATACTACTTGCAATACTACCATTACTACATAAAACACTATCCGAAGTTCCAATCAATTGAACATCATTAAATTTTGGTTTTTTACAAACTGGAGAACAAGATCCACCCTCTTCTTCTTCGTCATCTTTTTCAATAATTTCACCATTATTTATAGTTATATATATTTGATTTAGAAAAAAATCTGTTAGCGAATAAGATACTGCTATTATTGCCAATCCTATAAAACCAGATGCTATGATACTTCTTGCTTTTTTAATTTCCTCAGGATTACCTTTTGATTTCATCCATGATATGCCTGCCTTTATTACAAATATTAAAGCAACTGTTCCAAAAAGACCTAATATTAATTTTATAATAGAAGAAACTAACACAGGAGCACTTGTTCCAGTGTTCATGCCACCATTATCAACTATTGTCTTAATGCTTGTATTATTACCATCTAAATTATCTAATTTATTTCTTAAATTGTTAGCCGCATTTAAATTATTAGACCCAAACAAAAATACACTGATAAATAATAAAAATATAAATTTTATTTTTTTAATTTTCATTTTTTTTAAATTATTTTTCTACACATGAATTTGTTCCACTTGAACTTGGTTTTATAACACAATTGGAAAAAGGTCCTTTTCCACACTTACTTAAAGGAAATGCTTCACTACAAGCTTTTGACAAACATATATAACAATTAGAAGAAATACCTTCTCCACCTGAACATGTATATTTTATAGCACTTAAATTTTCTGGACAATTACTATTGTCTGCATTACCCACAGAAGAAGCAGTATAACCGTTTTTACAAAGAGATGAATGTATAAAATCCAAATTATTCTTTAGACTATCTTTATTGTAACGTTCCGCTAAACTACCATCATAAGAAGTAAGTTTACAACCATTTGTTTGTAATTGAGCAGGTATAGAGCAATATCCATTATTACATTTATTACTTTCACATTGCTCATTTAAATTACAAGAAGTCCCTCCTTTTAAACTATTTTTTGCTATACATCCATTAAAAAATAAACATCCTAAATCAGCATCACAAGATTCTTTATTATCATAAGAAGAACATCTTTCTTTATCACTCTGACTTGGTATATCTATTACAACCTCGTTTGTTTTCCCAGATATTCTTTGAATTTGTTTTATTATATAACCAGATAAAGCATAAGCTGATGTCATTAATAATATACCTATAAATCCTGTACTCATATATTTTAAAGAATTTTGGATTTTTTTTGGATCACCTTTTGATGAAAGATATAAAAATCCTGATATTATAACAAGAATTAGAGCTATTGTTCCAGATAATCCTAAAACTATTTGAATTACTCTTTGTAATATTATTGCTACAGAAGAATTTGAATAACCTGAATCTGAGGCTATTTTTTGAACACTAATTTTTTCATCATTTTCGTTTTTACTATTTGGCATACTATCCAAAATATTTGAATCAAAACTAGCTAAACAAAAATTTGTATTTATAAAAAATACAAAAAAACCTAGAAAAAAGATAAATATATTTTTGATATTTTTTTTCATTTAATTACCTTTATTTATAATATTTAATATTATAACCCAGATTTAATAAATTCTACAAACAAAGGATGTGGATTAAATGGTCTAGATTTTAATTCTGGGTGAAATTGAACACCTATAAAAAACTTATTTTTTGGAATTTCTATTATTTCAACTAATTTTTCATCTGGTGATGTTCCTGATATTTTTAAACCATTAGTTTCTAATTGCTCTCTGTATTTATTGTTAAATTCATATCTATGTCTATGACGTTCTGATATTATATTTTTATCTATAATATAAATATTAGAATATGCTCTATAGGATAATGAATCTTCTTTTAATAAACAAGAATAAGCACCTAATCTCATTGTGCCCCCAAAATCTCCTTTTTTTATTTTTTCTTTTTGTTCATCCATTATATGAATTATGCAGTTTTCAGATTCTGGATTTATTTCTTCTGTTGTTGCATCTTTTATATTTAAAACATTTCTTGCATATTCTATAGTAGCAAGTTGCATTCCGTAACATAATCCTAAATATGGTATATTATTTTCTCTTATAAATTTGATTGCATTTATTTTGCCTTCTATACCCCTACTACCAAATCCTCCTGGGATTATAATACCATTATATTGTTTTAAATCTTCTAAATTTTTATTAACATGTAAATCTGTTACAAAACCATGCTCTTCAAAATCTTCAGAATTAATCCAATTTATTTCTACATCAACATTATTAAACCATGCAGCATGTTTTATAGCCTCTATAACTGATAAATAAGAATCTTTTAAAACAAAGTCTCCAGTTGCAAAATATTTTCCAATAACACCTATTTTTGTTTTTTTATTAGATTTTTTTAAGCTTTTAACCTTTTCTGCAAAAATTTCCCAATCTTCCATTGGTTTTTTGTTTTCTGTTTTATTTTCCAAACCTAATATTTTTAAAACTTTATTGCCATAATTTTCTTTTTCAAAATTAACAGGAATATCGTATATAGATTCTACATCTGGTGCTGATATTATATTTTCTGCTGGAACATTACAAAATATTCCCAATTTTTCTTTTCTTGGCTCATCTAATGATTTTGATCCTCTACATAAAAGCATATCTGGTTGTATTCCTGAAGAATTTAACGTTCTAACAGCAAACTGTGTTGGTTTAGTTTTCATTTCTCCAATTGTATTTGGAATAGGCATATAAGAAACCATTATAAACATAACATCATAAGGGTTTTTTATTTTCATCATTCTTGCCGCCTCTAAAAATAAAATATTTTGATATTCCCCTACTGTTCCACCTATTTCAATTATAACTATGTCTGCATTAGATTTTATTTGTGCATTTTTTATTCTATTAATAATTTCTTCTGGAATATGAGGAACAACTTCTACGCATTTTCCTTTATATTCTAAATTTCTTTCTTTTTGAATTACAGAAAGATAAACTCTTCCTGTTGTCATATAATTTATAGAATAAATATTTTGATCTAAAAATCTTTCATAATTTCCTAAATCTTGATCTGTTTCATCACCATCCTCTGTAACAAAAACCTCTCCATGTTCTACTGGATTCATAGTTCCTGCGTCTACATTTATATATGGATCTATTTTTATACAAGTGACGGAAAAACCTCTTGATTTTAATATTTTTGCAGTAGAAGCAGCTGCAATTCCTTTTCCTACAGATGACATAACCCCTCCTACTACGAAAATATATTTTGGCATAATTTTATTTTATTTATTTAATTATATTTTTATTTTTTTTCCCATATTCCAGTTTGTCTAACAAGAAGATCCTTTGCTTTATTTGGTTCTGCCATGATTTCTTTTGTTATTTTTTCCATTCTTATTCCTTGTGAACCTTTTATTAATATTAAATCATCTTGCTTTATTTTATTTTGAATAAACCTACCTGCTTCTTCTGAATTATTAAAATTAAAAGATAAATTTTCGTCAAACCCAGAAGCTAAAGCTGCTCTATTTATATCTCTAGATCTCTCTCCTACTGTTATTAATAAATCTATATTTTTTAATTCTTGTATATATTTTCCTATTTCACTATGAGCATCTTCTGATATTTTTCCTAACTCTAACATATCCCCTAATACCAATATTTTTTTCCCTATATTTTTAGAATTAGAAAATGTTTTTATAGCACTCTTACAAGCAACTGGAGAACTATTGTATGTATCATCTATAATCCATGTGTTTTTTATTCCTTTTATAACAGACATTCTACCCTTTTCAAATCTAACATTTTCTAATTTGTTTTTTATTTCTTCTAAGTTCATGCCCATATTAATGCCAACCATTGCTGCAACCAATAAAGCATAAATACTATGAGATCCAATAACATATTTCATATTAACATGTTGCTCTTCATTATCATAAGATAAATCGAAATCTATTCCTAAAACATATTCTGCATCAAAAAAATTATTTTCTTTTAAATTATAAGCCTTTATATCCGAAGATGAATTTGTTCCATAAGTAAAAACTTTTTTATTTTTAAGTTCATCTTTTAAATTACTTAAGTTTTTAGATATATATTCACTATCTGAATTAATTATACATATTTGATTATCTTTTGCTCTAAAAATATTAGTTTTTTCTTTAAATATATTTTCAATATTCTTAAAACCTTCTACATGAACATTTGTAATTTCTGTTAAAATAGCTATATCGGGCTGTATTATTGTATTTAAATAAGCAATATCACCAACTTTATCAGCACCCATTTCTAAAATTAATACATCTGGATAATTTTTATCTTTTTTTAAAATTAACAAAATAGAGTTCAATATATTTCTAATCCACACAAATATAGATTTTGAATTTTCTAAATCTAATATTGTTATTGGTAAACCTATTTCTGTATTAAAACTACCCTCGCTAGCTCTTACGTTAAATCTATCTTTTAATACTTGGAATATTGCATTCTTGGTTGTTGTTTTTCCTATTGATCCAGTTATCCCTATAATTTTAGGATTATATTTTTTAATAACTATTTTTGATAATCTTTTCAAAATAATTAATAATATCTTTTTCATTTTAATAATTTAATTATAATCTTTTATTTCTAAATCATTATATCAATAATAACAATAAAATACTCAACATTTTCCACAATTAAAAAATCGAGCTAATATTCCCGATTTTATTTACACTTATATTTTAAACTTAAAAAATTTTCTTAAAAATTTTCTTATTTTTTTTATAAACAAGATTGCATTATACCAAAAATTATTATAAATCATATCCATAGCGCCTTGATATAAATAAACATTGCCCCCAAATTTTGTTTTAAAAGTTGTTATACCCTTGTATTTATGATTCTCTAAAAATTTTTTTGCATCTTCTTCTTTTTTAAATTCATTTTTTGTAAATCCTTCAAATACAAAAAAAGAATTATTGTCTTTTATAACCTCTGGTGAAACTCCAAGAAAATCATAACTTTTACAATTAAATTCACTTTTTGCATCTTTAATCATTTGCCATTGCAATAAATATGGAGCCATTAAATTTCTATCTTCATTACTAGAAGCTCCATAATAATATATAGCTTTACACCCATAAAATGTTGTAATCGCAGAAGCTATTATTTTATTATCATTCCAAGCAGAATATAAATAAGCACAATTTAAATGTTTTAATAAATTTTTATAATATTCTTTATTATTCCCAAAAAAACCATCTCTTTTTGTTGTTTGATTTGTTAATTCAAAAAATTTATCTAATTCTTTAGAATTAAAATCTTGAGTTTTTGTTATTTTTATATTATGTTTTTGTGCTACTTTTATGTTATATCTTCCTTTTTGTGACATTTGGGAAAGTATTTCTTCTTCAGTTTTATTTAAATCTAATATAAGAGTTGCTTCTGGCTGTTTTTGTTCTCTGGATATTTTAAAATCAAGTTTACTTATAAATAAATCATATAAATAGTTTCTTAATTCTATTGGGTTTATATTAGATTTAAAATTTATTTGTGGATCGATTCTATAAAATATAGCATTTTCTATTTTTGCAATATCTTTTATTTTTTTTAAAAACTCTTCAATATATTCTTTATTAATTTTTTTATAATAATCTTTTATATTAAATATCGGACCACATGGAGAATATAAATAACTTTTACCAAAAGGTAAAACATACTTTACAACAAGAGATACTAATTCTATTTCATTTTTGTTATTTCTTACTTCTATAAACCAATACTTTCTTTTAAAAAAACCTTCATTGAATTTTGCCCAATAAGGTGATTGAAAAATAGACCTTTCTTCTATAAAAGAAACTACATCTCTTGATATTAAATTATAATCTGTATAAATTTTTACCATAAATAATATTTGTTAATCTTGTTTATCTGGTGGAATTTGATAATAATCAAATAAATATTTTGCTATATCAAAAAATACTGGAGTACAAGAATATGAAGCAAATTCTGTTTTTGGATTTTTTAATTTTATTAAAATTGCAAACCTAGGATTAGAAATAGGACCAAAACCAACAAAAGATTGCATTGTTTTTTTACCATATACCCCATTTTCAGGAACTTGAGCAGTTCCAGTTTTTCCACCAACATAATACCCCTTTACTTGAGCTAATTTATCATATCCTTTTTCTACAACAGAAGTAAGCATGCCTCTCATTATTGAAGATGTTTCTTCTTTTATTGTTTTTCTTATAATTTCTGGTTCTTTCTCTTTTATATTACCATTATTGTCTATAGTTGCTTTAATTATATGAGGTCTCATAAGATTACCACCATTTATTATAGAAGAAAAGGCTGTTAAATATTGTATTTGTGTCATTGTAATACCTTGTCCAAAAGAAGCTGTTGCTAAATAAATATCACCTCCTTGATTATTTATTTTATCCAAATTTCTAAAATCTCCCTTAACTTCATTTCCTAATTCTATACCCGTTTTTTCTCCAAATCCAAAATTGTGAACATATTCTTGAAATTTATTTTTTCCTATTTTATTAGCAACATACCAAGCTCCAAGATTAAGAGATTTATCTAAAACTGTAACCATATCCGTTTCTCCATGTGCTCCTTTGCTTTTGTAATCTGCATTACATATAGGTTTTGGCCAATCTCCAATAATAGAACATCCTGTATCTTCATAAGTAGAATAAGCCGAAATAGCTCCAGTATCTATTCCTGCTGCTACAGTAACAACTTTCATTATAGATCCAAATTCAACTTGATCTGAAATTATAGGATTATTATAAACATATATATCATCAACCTTACTGTATTGATTAGCGTCAAATGTTGGATTATTACACATTGCTAAAATATCTCCATTATTTGGATTCATAACTAAAACTGATCCACCTTCTGCTTCATATAAATTAACAGCATCATTTAAAGCTTTACATACATGATATTGTATTGATTTATCTATGGTTAAAACAATATCAACTCCATCTTTTGATTCTTTTTCTACTCTATCTGCTGTAGCTATTAACTTACCAGAAGAATCATATTTTCCCATAATTTGTCCATCTTCTCCTTTTAACTCTTTATTAAAATGCCCCTCAATACCATAAACACCTTGTCCATCTTTTTCATATTTTGTAGAACCATCTTTTAGTGTTACTTCTTTTTCTGTTATTTTGAAAAATCCTGTTGTTTGACTATAAAGATTAGAATCCGGATATAATCTACTTTCATTTTGTTCAAATGTTAAAAATATTTTATAAAAATTCTTTATTTGATTTTTTTTTGTTTCACTATTTAAAATGGATATGTAACTACCTATTTCTTTTATATAAATATTTTGAAAATAATCAACAATAGACTCCATTTGAGATTCTTCTATATCTCTTTTTATTATTTCGTATGCATCATTTTCTTTTGTAATTTTAGAATATATTTTAGATCTCTCATCGTCTAACTTAGCTATTTTTTGTTTAGTTTCATCATCTATTTTCAATGCCATATTAATAGAATAAAGAGAATCCTGTAATTTTTTCAATGTTGTTTTATTTTTTGTATTGTTTATTTTATTTTCTAATTCAGATTTTTGTTTTGTTAATTCTGTTATTTTTGTTTCAATTTCTTTCAATGGATATAACTCTGGATATAAAATTTCTAAAAATTTGTCTGTGATGTTTTCTGGGTTATTTAATAAATATAATTTATTTTCTAATTCTGTCTTATCCACTAAAACCTTTTTCCCAAATATATTTATTAATTCTGAAGATATTTTATCATAATTTACAAACATTCTAGGATTAAATATTACGTTGTATTTATATATATTAACTGCTATCTTGTCCAACTTATCTATATTTAAAGAATTATAAACTTTTATAGATTTTAAATCTATATCCTTATTGGACACTATATAAATTTCTCCTCTTTTTGCTGGAATTTTTTCTATCAAATCCTGATATTTACTAGCTTGAATTTTATAATCTTCATGTTTTATAACTTGAATATAAAATAATTTGATTAATATTAACGAGAAAAAAAACACTAAAAAAACATTTAGAATTATAAATCTAACATCTTTTCCAAAGTTAAACTCTGTTCTACTTTTATTATAAATCCTATTATGTGGTTTTAAATTTTTCTTTAATAATAAATCTTTTCTGTTTTGCATAAAAACATTTTAATAATATAATTGCGTTAATTATTATATCAATTTAATATAAAAATAAAAACACCAAGGGACAAACTTGATGTTTTTGGCACGACAAACGTAAATTAAGCTATTTTTATATCTACTTTTATATTTTTTATATAAAAATACATTTGTATTACTTTTTGTTTTGGTTAGATATGTAAATTAGCTTTTAAAGAGAGATTAAAATTTTGAAACAATTAATCTCTTACTAAAAACAAATTACAATTTGTTTATTTCATAGCAACATTAGATGCTAAATCTATATATTCTATATTATTAACTTTTGTCATTTTTTTAACACTACTAAACTCTTCTATTGATGTCATTTTTTTAATCTCTGATAATTTAAGAGTTAATTTTTTGTTTTTATCTTCTAATGTTTTAATATTTTTTTCTATTTCAGAAACCTTAAATCCAGATACAGATAATTTACTCATACCTATCATGTAAGTTGTAAATCCAACAAATATAAGCAACCACATAAAAACCATAACTGTAATTTTTTTACTTAAAATGATTTTTCTGTATTTTTCTATTTGATCCATTTTTTTACCTTTTAATTATTATATTTTTTCTATAATTCTTAATTTTGAACTCCTAGATCTTGGATTATTTTTAATTTCTGTATCGCTAGGAATTATAGGTTTTTTATTTATTAATTTTATTTTTTTCTTGTGTCCACATATACATATTGGAATTTCTGGAATACATAAACAATCTGTAGATTCTTTTTTGAAAAATTGTTTTACTATTCTATCTTCCAAAGAATGAAATGTGATTATTGCTAATCTGCCACCAGTTTTTAAAGATTCTATTGCATCTGGTAATACTTTTTGTAAGTTTTCTAATTCATGATTAACCTCTATTCTTAAAGCTTGAAAAACTTGAGTTGCTGGATGGATTTTATCTTTTAATCTTCTTGGTTTAGCTTTTAAAATAACATTTACTAAATCAGCTGTTGTTTTAATTTGCTTAGTTTTTCTTTCTTCGTTTATTTTTTTTGCTATATAATAAGCTTTTTCTTCCTCGCCATACTCTCTAAATATTCTAGTTAGATCATCAACCGAATAATTGTTAACTATATATTCTGCGTTGCGTTTTTCTTTTCCAGAGAAAGACATATCAAGTGGACAATCCCCTTGAAAGCTAAATCCTCTAGTTTTATCATCTAATTCGTAAGATGATATTCCTAAGTCCATTAATATTCCGTCAACTCCATCAATATTTAAATTTTCTAAATTTTCTTTTAAATTTATAAAGTTATCATTGATTAAAATATAATTCTTTTCTTCTTTATAATCAGCTAAAACCTTTTTTGCGTTTTTGATTGAAGCTGGATCAAGATCAAAAGATATTAATTGTCCGTTTGGAGCTATTTTTTCTAAAATTGCTTTAGAATGTCCAGCTCCTCCAAGTGTGCAATCAATAATTTTTTGACCTCGCTTCAAATTCAATCCATTAATACATTCATTAAATAATACTGATATATGTTTATATTCCATAAAATTTATTTAAATTCCTAAATCTTCCATAGACTCTGCTATTTCTTCTGTTTTACTTGCAATCTCTTTTGAATGATTTGTCCATATTTCTTCATCCCAAAGTTCTATTCTATCAGCGACACCAGCTACAATTATATTTTTTTTAATATCAGCAAAAATTCTTAAATATTCTGGCAAAATAACTCTTCCTTGAGCGTCAATTTCTAAATCCATAGCACCACTTGTCATATGTCTTTTAAATTCTCTTGCATTTTTATTTGTAAGAGGTAAAGAATTTAATTTTATAGACATCTTTTCCCATTCTGAGCTTGTATAAATAAACAAACAACCATCAAGTCCTTTTGTGATTACTAATCCTTTCTCAAGTTCGTTTCTAAACTTTTTTGGTATAGACAAACGTCCTTTTTCGTCGATTGTATGATGATATTCACCAATAAACATTTAGGTTTTTGTTAATTATTTATTTCCCACTTTTTACCACTTTTTACCACATTGATTCCATTATACTCTATTTTTTGCACAACAACAACACTAATCTCCCACTTTTAAATATTTAAAAGCATATTAAAAAAATACCTATTTTTAGGTATTTTTTTAAATAGATCCACTAAATATAAAATTAAAAAGTTATTTTTCTGTGGATAAACTGTGTTTTTCCAATAAAGAATCTAGGTTATTAAATTGTAAGTAATTGTTTTGATATTTTTTTTCTTCTGATAAAAATTCTATATTTTT
>CAZHKK010000013.1:0-21311 GCA_964532735.1 uncultured Gammaproteobacteria bacterium
TTTTAATTTATAATACTCACCCCAAGCTTTGAAAAATAGCTTATTTTTAAATGTTAGATAATATATAGCTTTTTTTATTTCTTCTATTAATATAAATAAATTTAAAGATTTTAAATTTTTATTAAGTATTAGTAAATGGTTTCTGTAAGATAAATGAGCAAGAAATTCTTTATCATTATTTTTTCTTTTTATTGTATCTAATATATTTTGGTTACTATTACCAGAAAATCCTCTTTCATGATAAGCAATTGCGTTTGAAATGTATCTAGATTTTAAATTTTTATTTTTAAGTCTCCAAGCCAAATCAATATCTTCTTTATACATAAAAAATCTGTCATCAAAATATCCATTATTATCTTTAATTAATTCTAAAGAAGACCTTCTATATAAGGCCAAAGCTCCAGTAGCTCCAAAAATATCAGTATTATTGTCGAATTGTCCAATATCTTCAATTCCCTCTCCTAAATTAAAAAACCTATATCCTTTTGTATGATTAAGTCCAATACAGTCTATAGTTTTTGTTTTTATAAAATTATCATTTTCATATTTCATCTTTAATAATTTACCACTACAACTACCATAATCTTTGTTTCCATCCATAAAATTAACCAATTTTTCTAAAAAATCAGATTCTAATATTATGTCTTGATTTGTTACTAGTATATATTCAGAAGAATTTTTATTTATCATTTGATTGTGTCCATGAGCAAATCCTGTATTTTCTTTGTTTTCTATTAGTTTAATACTAGGATAATTTTCTTTAATAAACAAAACAGAATTATCGCTAGAATTATTGTCAACTACGATAATTTCAAAATCTTTGAATGTTTGGTTTAAAATAGAATCAAAGCAAGGTTTTATATATTTAAGACCGTTATAAATTATTATGTTAATAGTTACTTTCATAAAATTAAATAAATATAATAATTAAATATTAACATATATTCAAAAAAAATGTAGGGTCGCATTACAATGCGCCCTACAAGAATTATATTATTTTTTTAATGGCATTATATCTGTTTTTGGTTGTGGTAGTTCATTAATAACAGGTTGCTCTTTGTTATTTTTTAATATTTCTTCTATAGAATCTTTTGTTAAAGGTATAACTATATTTTTTCTATAATTATTATTAATTGTATTTTCAATATCTAATATCATAGCAGGAATATATAACTCAAAAGACGTGTTGTTATTATATTTGTATGTTCTCATGTAAGATATAGATGGGTTTTTAACATTAGATGATATTTCTTTTGCGTTAGATTCTAATGAGTATTTAGGATAAAAAACTTCCCCACCTATTTTTATAATTTCTAATAATTTATTAGGATCAGTTTCTAAGTCATATTTAGAAGATTCATAGTTTTGTGTTTGTATTCCATAAAGACTATCAACTTTTTTTGATAAAACATCAACATTTACAGTCATACCAACTTTACCACCATAAGATTCATAAACTTGTTTTCCATTTATAATAAGAGGATATATTACTCCAATAGAGTTTGGAATATAGTAGTTGTTTTTATCTTCAGATTGTTCATAATATTGTTTCCAATCATTTACAATTTCAGGTTTCCCATAATTTTTTGTGTTTATGTTATATTTAAACACAAAATCATTTGCTATTTTTATTATTGATTCATCACTAGGAATGTCTGAGATTTTTAGATTTTTATCATAATTAACATTTGGCCATTTTTGCCAATTTTTGTTTATAGATAAACTTCCATCATTGAAATTGAAATAAATAGAATATCCATTTTCTTTATCCTCGTCTAATGCAAGATTATTAAGTTTTAGATTATTAAATTGTGATAAATTTAAATTACTAATATTAACATTTTTATAATCGAAGTTTGTTGAGTTTGAATTGATTTTTTTTAATACTTCTAATCCGTCAATACTGTAGTTTAATTTATCTATAGAGTCTGTATAATTGTAAGTATAGTATTCTGGCGTGTAAGGTGTATTTATATTCTCAGAGTTTTCATCTAAAGCTATTTTTGTTATTAATAAAGGAGTTTCTGATTTTTCTATTGTTTGCTCTGTTGCTATTGATAAATTTGAATTTCCAGCATCTTTTTGATTGTTAGAAAATTCTCTCATTTCTGACATTTTTATTTCCCCAAAAGCATTTTTTCCTATATTTTTAATAGAAATGTCAATAATTTGATCTTTTATTTCGTTTTGTAAAAAATCAGGACTACTATTTTTATTAACATTTTCTAAATTATCTTTTAATATTAATTGCCCAGAATTTATCATAAAATACGCAACAACAAGTATTGTTAAGGTAGAAATTCCAGCTCCACCTAGTATATAATTAAATTTTTTCATAAATAATATAATATTAGATTCTTTAGGTAAGTCATTAGATAGATTAATTTTTCTATTTAAGTTATCTCTTTTTAATGATTGTATTTTTATTAATATTTCTTCTTTAAGATTTTGTTTGAATATTTCATCAAAGTCAGTATTTGGTTTAGAATGATATACTTCTAATATTATATCTTTTAATTCTTCTTCGTATTCTTTTAGATTTTCATCAACCATATATAAATCAAACAATATTTCATTCACTTTTAGTTCTTTCATTTTATTGTTTTTATGTTTATTATTTTTTAATATTTGTTATTAGTTGACTAGCTACTAAAATAAGAAAAGCAAGTATAGATTCTTTTCTTATTAGAGATAAGGACCTAGACACTATAACTTTACAATTAGCTTCACTTTTTCCTATTATCTTTGATATTTCTTCATAAGATAAACCATCCCAAATTCTCATAATTAAAATATCTTTTTGCTCTTTGTTTAAGTTTTCTATATATTTTTTTACTTTCTCTATACTACATTTAATATCTATTTCATATTCTATATCTGTTGGACTTTTTATGTTTTGATAGTCATCAATATTTGAAGTGGTTTTTTTGGTTCTATAAAAATCTATAACAGAATTTCTTGCTATTCTATATATCCATGCAGAAAAATATCCAAGTTCTAAATTAAAATCTTTTATTTTTTCTAATGCTTTTATAAAAACAAGACTTGTTAAATCTTCAGCAGTTTCTTTGTGAGATGTTCTAAAATAAATAAAATCATAAATTTTATTTACATATAAATCATAAATATCACCAAAAGCTTCAAAATCTCCATTTTGGCATTTTTTTATTAGATCTAATTCATTGGCAAGCATATTGGGCCACTTAATTGTTATGCTTATATTATAACATAACGAAGCAAAAAGTAGAAAGTTACAAAAAGTGCTTTAATAACTAGTATTTACTTAATATTATGTTATAATTTAAAAATTAAAAAATCCTAAATTTTAGTTTTTTGTTTTTAATTTTAATATTATGTCATTTTGGTATGATTTAAAATCTAATCTTCATCGCCCCATAACTTCCCTTGCACCAATGGAAGATGTTACAGATACAGTTTTTAGAAGGGTTATAATAAAATGCGGAAGGCCAGATGTTTTTTTTACTGAATTTACAAATTGTGACGGTGTTCAATCTATCGGACAATCAAAAGTTATAGAAAGATTAAAATATAGTAAAAAAGAAAAGCCGATAGTTGCACAGGTTTGGGGGAAGACTATTAAAAATTATTATAAGACTGCAAAACTTATAGTAGATCTTGGTTTTGACGGAATTGATATAAATATGGGATGTCCAGTTAAAAACGTAGTCCAAAATGGTGCTTGTTCTGCTTTAATAAAAGATCCTCAATTGGCAAAAAAAATTATTGAAGCCACAAAAGATGGTGTTAAAGGAAAAATTCCTGTTAGTGTTAAAACTAGACTTGGTTTTAGCAAAATACAATTAGATGATTGGATCGGTTTTTTGTTAAAAGATTGCAATATAGAATATTTAACTGTCCATGGAAGAACGGTTTCAGAGTTAACAAGAGTCCCTTGTCATTTTGATGAATTAGCAAAAGTTGTTGATTTAAAAAATAAGATAAATAAAAATGCATTAATTTTTGGTAATGGTGATATAACTTCATACCAACAAGGAGTTGATATTGTTAACCAAACAGGACTAGATGGTTTTATGATAGGAAGAGGTATTTTTCAAAATCCTTGGATATTTAATAAAAATATAAATATAAATAATATAAATATTAAAGATAGAATAAAATTATTAAAATATCATGTAAAATTATTTAAAAAAGAATGGGGACCAAAAAAGGATGTATTTGTTTTAAAAAAATTTTTTAAAACATATATAAATGGTTTTTTAAACGCTTCTGAATTTAGATCTAATCTTATGGATATAAAAAATTATAAAGAACTAGATTTAGAAATAAAAGAATTAGAAAAGAAAATTAAAAAACTCGATCTATAGTCGAGTTTTTTAATTTATATTATTATTTTGTTTTATCTTCTACTTTTATTCCTTTATTTTGCTTAGCTTCCTTTTTCGCTGCTAATTTAGCTTTTTTTTCTGCAGCATAATTGATATTAGCATTTGCAATTTTGTTTTTAAATCTATCAACTCTACCTGTAGAATCTACTATATTAGCTTTTCCAGTAAAAAATGGATGACATTTTGAGCATATATCTGTTGTTTGTTTTTCTTTTGTAGATCCAGCAATAAATGTAGCACCACAAGCACAAGTTATAGTAGCATCTTTAAGGTATTCAGGATGTAAATCTTTTTTCATATTTGTTTTGTTAATCAATTTTTATTTTATAATCTTTTGGAACTATATTTACCCATGTTTTTCCTGGATTAAATTCAAATTCCTTTTCTACTCCATTAATTTTGGTATAAAATTTAGTTCTATTTGTAAAACTATTTTTTTTCCAATATCCTTCAATAGAGTAACCATTTCTAATCATAATTGCTTTACCGCCTTCTGTCAAATTTATACTTTTTCTAAACTTATCATCTCCGTTTATAACATTAGTAGAAGTAAATTGTATGATTATGTTTTTTGTAGTTATTTCTTTGTTTAAAGAGTCTTTATCAATTTTATCATTTTCATAATACCTTGTATATAGATCATTTTCTTTATCATATTTCCAATCTATATTATAAAATGTTGTTTGGTCGCTATATTGTATATAAACATTTTTAGCTAATGATAAATTTTTTGGATCTATTATATTATCTATATTAGATTCATTAAATAACCATTCAGAAAAATCTCCATATTGTTTATCTTTTCCAGTGTTTTCTTTATATTTTTGTATTAAGTCTGATGAAATATATGCATTATGAGGTGCTGATCTAGTTTTGTCTCTCCATAAATAAATTCCATCATATATAATTCCATCCAAATCAGTAACGTTATAAAATCCCTTTTTTAATCTATCTAAAGCCTCAGGACTTCCTCCAAAGTGAATAAATAAAGAATTATATTCATCTGCTAAGTCTGTAAAATATGGTCTCGCAGATCTAACAGGTCCTATTTTACCTATATTCTCTGATCCAGAATATATACACAAAAGTCTAGTTATACTTCCCTCCACTAAAGCTTCATAAATAATGTTAGCATCATTTACTCCAGATAAAGGTCTAGCATCAATATTGTTCTCTATAATTACAGCAAAAGGCCAATTATTTGCATCTTCTTTATTTATTAAAATTCCATCAGTCTTTCTTCTAGTTTTAGAATCAAGTTCTTGACTTGTTTGATTATTAGAAGATTCGATGTTTTCGATATTTTGGTTATTTTGTTCTGTTTGTTTTGTATTGTTATCAGAAGTAATTTTTAAAATAGTTATTATTAGAGATATTATAGATATTAACAATATAACAGATATATAAAACCATTTGTTTTTTAATATTTTAAAAAATGAGTGATTTTTTTTATTTTTTTCAATTTCTATATTATTAGAGTCGTTGTTTATATAATTATATCCAATATTATTATCTTCTATTTTTATAGTTTCCCATTTAATATCTTCTTCTATATTCTTTACATTTTCTTGTGGTAGTTCTATTCCAGAAGACATATTTTCATCTTTAACTTCAGAAAAAGCAACTTCATTTTCTAATGGAGTTGCTTTTTCTTCTTCTTGTTTTAAATTTTGAGAATTTGTTTCGGAACTTTGAACTAATTCGTTGTTTTGGTTTTTTTCAACTTGTTCGTTCTCGTTCATATTTTTTTAAGAAAAATTATTTATCTTCTTTTGTTGTAGTTTTTTCAGTAGTTTCAGTAGTTTTTTCGTTTTTTGCAGCTTTTTCAGCAGCTTCAGCAGCTTGTTGTGTTGCTATGTTGTTATCTGTATTGTCAACTTTTGTATCTATTTCAACGGATTCTTTAACAATAACAACTATTTCGTCAGCATTATTTAATATTTCTAATCCATTTGGTAATATTAAATCAGAAATTTTAATATTTTGTTCAACAGCTTCTAATTTTGAAATGTCAACATTTACAGAAGAAACAAGATCTTTTGGTAAACATTTTACTTTTATAAAAGTAGTTTGCATTAATAAATTTAAACCAATTTTTTTAGCAGGAGCTTCACCTATAAAATTAAGAGAAACTTCAGCTGTTATTTCTTCATTTTCATTTATTTTATAAAAATCTGCATGAATTATTTTACCTGTATAATCTATTTGAATTCCATTACATAAAACCTTGAATGTATCTTTATTGTCAACATTTAAATCAATAAAAGAACTTTTTTTGGCTTCTCTGTAGACTTTTTCAAATTCATTTAATTTTATAGAAATATTTATATTTTCAAAATTTTTACCATATATAACAGCTGGAATTTTATTTTCTTTTTTTAATAATTCGTTTGCTACCCTGCTAGATTCTCTAGATTGACCTGCAAGTAAAAAACTTTTTTGTGTTTCTTTATTAACTGACATAATATTATTACTTATTAATTTATTATATATTTTTTATTTCTTTTACATCATTTATACTTATTGGTTGTTGTTTTCTGAATTTAGAAATTTCACCAGGTGTCAAATCAGTCATAAACACAACCGCATTTCCACCATTTTCTGATGTTGAAATTATTGAAATCATAGAAGCTTTACAATTATTGCATTTTAAATAAAAAACACTTTTATCATCAGTTTTATCTATTATTTGTGCCGATATAGCTTGAGTCTTTTTTGTTGGACTAATACTAGTATTTGATGCACAAATAGGACAAGTAGCAGATGATTTAATTAATTGTAATGCGATATCGTTAAAGTTATTATTTATCATATTTTTTGAAATTAAGCAAGAATTACTTAATTAGTTGTAATATTTTACAGTTTTATTTGTATAAAGTCAATACAGAAATTGTTTAAAATAAATTATTAAACAATTTATTCGCCAAACAATTTTTTAAGTTCGTCTTCTATGTTTTCATTATTTTCTGTATCACTAAAACCAAGTCTTTCCATTATTTCTTTGTTAACAATTTCTTTAGGTCTCCCATATTTTAATCTTGATAATTCTTTGAAGTATGAAGCTTTTTCTAATAATTCTGGAGATGTTGGTTGTCCATGTATTTCCCAATATTTTCTAGCAGCTAAAGTAAAAGGTTCAGTAGAAGAATTATTTACTAATGTTTTACAGCAAGATATAGTGCTAGGAGAATTTTCTAGATCAAATCTTGTAAATATTGGTGACATAATTTTTTCCATAAAATCAGCATCTTCAGTACTTATACGATAAGCACAAATAGTTCCAGCATTACCAAATATACCATCTTTTATCGTTGTATCGTTACCTTTTATTAATTGAGTAATAAATTGATTTGCCAACACAAGTCCAAGTCCATATTTACGAGCTTCAGCTAAAATTGTTGTAATAGCAGGAGTTAAAAAGTTTTGACATTCATCAATATATAAAAAGAAAGGTTTTCTATCTTTTTCGGGTAAATTAGCTCTTTGTAAGGCGGCAATAAGTATACGTCCAGTAACTATAAGACCTAATAATTGAGAGTTCATATCACCTATCTTGCCTTTTGAAAAATTACATATAAGAATTTTATTTGTATTCATTATGTCAGAAAAATTTATAGTACTTTTTTGTTGACCAATGATATTTCTCATAAATTCATTTACTATAAATTGATTTAATTTACTAGTAATATAAGGAACTATATTTGCAAGAGACGCATCTCCTCCAGCTTTTTCAGCTTCTTTCAACCAGAAGTCTTTTACTATAGGATCTTTACATTTATCAAGTTTCATATGTCTAAAACTATCTTGAGACATTACTTTTGGAATTTCAATCATAGTATTTCCAGATTCTGGGTCTTCCATATTAAGAAGTAAAGCATTTTTTGTATAATATTCAAACATAGGTCCACCAATTTGTTCTTTGTCATACATCGTATAAAGCATTTCTATAAATTGATTTATAACAAGAGTTTTTTGTTCTGAAAATTTAGAATCGAATTCGTAAAGATTAAGTCCAATTGGTCTTTCAAGATCAGAAGGATCAAAATATATAACGTCTTCTGCTCTTTCTTTTGGAATATAAGATAAAACATTTTCAGCAAAATCTCCATGTGGATCTATAACACAAAATCCATATCCGGCAGCTGCATCTTGAGCTGCCATATCTTTCATCATATTAGTTTTACCAGTTCCTGATTTACCAATAATATACATATGCCTCATTCTATCTTCTATTGCTAATCTTATTTCATTTTTTACACCCCTATGAGTATTGTTACCAATTATCAATCCTTCTTTATTACTTTTGAATGTTGCTGGAGCTGTTCTTGCAAGTAGCCATCTTATATTTGGTATATCAGCCGTGGATAAAGGTAAATGAAATATTGTTGTTAATTCTTCAGAGGATAAAACAAAACTTGAATTTTCTTTAAAATTTCTATAAACAATATCTTTTATTAATTTATTTTGAGCAGATTTTGATTTTGGAATTATATATTTAAAACTATTTAACAAACCATAATTACCATATTGGTAAAAAGAATCTAAAACGTTTTGTAGTTTTCTTTTTAGGGCGTTATAAGTTTTATCATTACTAGAAACAACAATTCTTATATTAACATCCATTCCTGGTTTGTTTATTTTATTTTCTATAGCTTTTACAACTTCATCTTCTGCGGGAGATAGTTTTTTAGGGCTAAATTTATTTGAATCGTTTAAATCTTTACCTTGACTAGCATAAAGCATAGAAGTAATCTCTTTAATTATAGGAGAAGCTTTTGCTTCTGCCATAGCTTTTTCTACACTTCTTCCTTCGTTGACTAGATTAGCAACTTTAGTTCCTATTTTTCTCCAAGAAGGTTTTGCAGACCTTGTTAATATTTGAACAACAACTCCATCATTTTCAGAAAATTTACTTAAAGAATTAAGTATCATATCAAGAGGGTCTGTTTCAAATTGAGAGTATGTTTTTATTGGAAAAGTGAAATGCTTATAAAGAGACAATTCTGCAGCCAAAGATTGATTGTCTGGGTTAAAAATATTATAATCACCAACCTCTTCAATAAAAGCATCAGGCCAAACTCCAGTTATTTGTTGTTTTAATAAAGTATCTAAATAACTAGAAACACAAAAATAAAAACTTATTAAATCTTCAGAATCATTTATTATTTCCATAGAGAAATGATCACTTCTTTCTTTAAATAAATATTTTATTTTATTTTTTAGCCCTTTTGTTCCTTCTGGATCAATTCCTGCCATATTATAAAAAAATAATTCAAAACCAGAAAGTATGGATTTTGTATCTTTTCTTTTGTCTGGATCTTCTTCTTTTAAAGTTTTAGGAATAGTTACTCTATAAACTTTTGTATCGAAATTATTTATTAATTTGCTTACATATTTAAAAAAACTTTGAACATTTTGTAATACAATTAAAAAAATACCTATTATAATTATTGATATTAAAATTATATCCAAAAAAGGAACAATTTCTTTTATTCTTAAATACAAAGAAGATAGAAAACTAAAAACAGATTTTAAATCTTTTAATAAATAGTCTAACATTTTTTATTTTTTTATTTTTTATTTAGATTGTTATTTTCTTGACTTTGTAATATTTTTTCAACCTTTAATTTTGTTGATTTTTCTATAAAAGCTTTATTTTTTATGCCCTTCATAGAATTCATCCATTTATATATTAAAGTAAATATTGTTTTTATAGCTTTTTTAATATTTCCAGCAGCTGATTTTATAGAAGCTATTATTTTTATAGAAACTTCATGTTGATTTTTTTTGAAGTTTTCTTTTTCTTGATCAGATAAAGATTCATAAATATTAAACAAGTCATCGTTTAATATTTTTTCAATATGTTTTTCCATTTCTAAATCAATTTCATTCATGTGAGATTTTTCATCATCAACAATAGAAGAATTTGATTTGTTTGTGGTGTGAACATCTTCTTTTATCTTATTTATGTTATATTGATTTTTGTTTTCAATTTTTTGATCAACATTTAATTCTGTTTTTTCTAAATTATTTTCTTCTGTATTTGAAAAAGATGGAATATTTATATCTAAAGAATCTGATGATTTATTTGTCAAATCTTGTTTTACTGTATTTTGAAGACTTTCATTGGTTAAATTTCCGTTTATTTTATTTTCCATTTCTTTTTTGTTAATCTTTAATTCTGTAATAATTTTAGCATAAAAGCATAAAATTAGAAAGATAAAAAAACAAAAATACTGCAGATTATGCAGTATTATATTGGTAGCCTCAAGGGGAATCGAACCCCTGTTGCCAGGATGAAAACCTGGAGTACTAACCACTATACGATGAGGCCATAATTATTTGCAAATAGATTATAACAGTTTATTTTAAATATTGCAATAGTATAATAATATTATTTGTAGTTAATTAATTGCAATAATAAGTTTTTTATGTTAAAATTCTGCTAAATAATTAGCCAATTAATAATAATTCAGGCTATGAACTAATTAAAATAACAAGAATTAAATCATGGATAATAACGTAGTATTAAGATTTGATAACGTAGATTACGAATATATAGAAAAAAAACCAGTATTAACAGAAGCAAACTTTTCTATAAGAAAAGGTTCAAAAATAACATTAATGGGACAAAATGGTGCCGGCAAAAGCACTATTTTTAAACTTATAATGGGAGAAATCAAACCAAAATCTGGTAAAATTAGTATAGATAAAGATTCTACAATAGGTATAGCAAAACAAGTTATAGATAAAAATGATTTTGAATTAACAATAGAGGATTATTTAAAAAGAACCTTTGGAGATGATGTTCCATATAATTATATAGTTAAAGTTAAAGAGGCTATGGAAGCTGTTAATTTGGTATTACCAGTAGACAAAAAAATAAAAGATATGTCTGGAGGACAACAAGCGAGATTGTTACTTGCCTATTCTCTTATGCAAAGTCCAGATGTTCTATTATTAGACGAGCCAACAAATAATTTAGATGCTGATGGAATTGGTCATTTAATAACATTTTTATTAATGTATGAAAAAACAGTATTGGTAATATCGCATGATGCTGATTTTTTAAATTCATTTACAGATGGAGTTATTTATCTTGATATTCATACAAAAGCTATAGATCAATATGTTGGAAATTATTTTGATGTAGTAGAACAAATACAAACAAAAATAGAAAAAGATAGAATGCAAAATGCTCGTTTGGTTAAACAAATAAAAGACAGAAAAGAAAAAGCTAACTTTTTTGCGCATAAAGGTGGTAATTTACGTGCTCTTGCTAAAAAACTTAGAGAAGAAGCAGAAGAAGCAGAAGATTCTATGGTGGATGTCAGAAAAGAAGATAGAACAATAAGAGATTTTATGATTCCAGTTCAAGAAAATATTGGAAGTTGTATTCTAAAAATAGACAATTTATCAATAATGCTTAATCATGAAATTGTTGAAAAAAAATTAATAGTTCCTACAGAATTGTATAAAGGTGATAGATTATTGATTTCTGGTCCAAATGGTATGGGAAAAACAACTCTTCTTAAAAAAATAGCATTAGGTAATATTTCTGGTATAGAAATTGGTAAGGATGTTAAAATTGGTTACTATACTCAAGATTTCTCTAATTTAAAATATGACCAAATAGTTTTTGATTCATTAAAAGAATCTCTTCAAGAAGGTATGACAGAACAAGATTTAAGATCTATAGCTGCAGGATTTTTATTAACTGGAGAATTTATGGGAAAGAAAATTGGAGATTTATCTGAAGGACAAAAAGGGTTGTTAGCATTTGCAAAATTAACACTTGAAGAACCAGGTTTAATAATATTTGACGAACCAACAAATCATATTAATTTTAGACATATACCAGTAATAGCTGAAGCTATTAATAATTATGATGGAGCAGTTGTTTTGGTAAGTCATATGGATGATTTTGTTAAACAAATTCAAATAACAAGAAGATTAGAATTGGATAAAATTTAAAATAAAACAGGACTACCTGTTTTATTTTATTATTGAATTTTATGTTCATTATTTTTTAACCACGCCCTTTTTTCTTTATAATTAGGTATATATTTTTTTACTTCATTCCAAAATTTATCTGAATGATTATGATGAATAGTATGGCATAATTCATGAATAATAACATAATCCATTATATCTAATGGAGCAAATATTAGATTCCAGTTTATACTTATAGCACCCTCTCCGCTACAACTTCCCCATCTAGTTTTTGCACTTGATAATCTTATTTTAGAATATTTAAAACCATATTTTGTAGAAAAAAACTTAATTCTATTAGATATAATAATTTTGGCCTGTTCTTTTTTTATTTTTTCTTCTTCTTTGGATAGTTGTGGTTTTTTTTCTTTTAAGTTTGCTTTCATTTTTTTAACGTTTTCTACTATCCAATCTTTTTTATTATTAACAAATTCATCTATTTTAGAACTATCAAAAAAACCATATTTAGGAGCCCTAACATTAACTTCCCCATTATTTTTTATAATAATAGCTATACTTTTTCTTTTTGTATAAAAAACTTTATATTTTATATCCATAATTATTATTTTTATTGCTTTTTCTGTTTTTATATTGTATATTTTATTGAACAAAATAACAATTACATATGAATAAAAAAATAAAATTAATTTGTTTAATACTGTTTACAATACTTTCTTTCTCTGTGACAGGATTAACTCTTGTTATTTATAGTGGATATAAAATAGATTTTAAAAATTTTAGACTTATAAAAACAGGAAGTCTTTATATAAACACCAATCCAGGAAAAACTGAAATATATATAAATAATGAGAAATTTTCACAAAAAACTCCAACAATTATAAATCAATTAAATCCAGGCGTGTATTCTGTAAGACTTGTAAAAGAGGGATATAAAGAATGGGAGCAAACAATAGAAATAATTCCATCCATAACATCTTTTATTAATTATGATCTTGTATTGAAAGATATAGAACTATCTCCAGCAAATGAATTTGGTGAAAACATACATTATTCTAATGATAATAGATATATATCATATGTTAGGCATGACAATGAAACAAGTGTAAACAATATTTATATATATGATGTTTTAGAGAAAAATGAAGTTATGGTGTATTCAACAGAAAAAAAAATAGAAAAAGTTTCATGGTCAAAGAAAAATTCTAAGTTGTTAATTGAGATGGATGAAAAATTTTTTATTTTAGATATAAATATAATTCCAATAATTAACAAAATTAGTAGTGATAGTCTTATTAATTTAAATAATTTCATTAAAAATATTGATAATGTATTTTGGAACGAAGAAGATGATTACAAAACTATAATAAAATCTGGAGAAAAAATATATAGTTTTAACATACAAACAAATGAAGTAAGAATGATTAGTGATAGCTTTAAAGAAAATAATTTAATATATATCAATAATACAATATATTACACAAAAAATTCTTTGGTTGTAGAAGAAGGTTTATCAAATGAATCTATTTTTACGTATAATAATTTAAATATTAATAATGTTAAAGATATTAAATATATAAATGAAAATTTTATTTTAGAAACTTATAATAATATTTTATATGTATTTAAAAACTTTAAAAACAAAGAAATAAAAGTTTCTGGGGAAAATATAAAAATAGATAAAAATTATATAATATCTTGGGACGATCATGAATTTAATGTTTATGACAAAAAAGAGAAAATAGTAAAATTTACAACAAGATATAGTCAAAAAATATTAGATATTGATTTCTATTCTAAAAATTATGCTATTCTTATATTAGAAAAAGATATAAAACTTATAAATATCGGAGATAATGTAAATGAATTAGATATTATTTCAAATAAAAACAATATAACCAAAGTTATGTCATTTGATAATAAATCAGTATTTGTTATTTATGAAAAAGACAATAAAAATATTATTTCAAACTTGAGTTTACAATAAAAAAGAAACATTTTAAATGTTTCTTTTTAGTTTATGATAAAATCCCACCTTTGCATCTCGTTAAATTTTTTTCTAGCAAGTTCAGAAGCTTTAAATAAAGATTCAAAAGTTCCAGCATCTATCCATTCATTGTTTACTTTTTCTATTGTTAACTCACCTAGTTTTAAATATTCATTATGTAAATCTGTTATGTCTGTTTCTGGTCTCCATGTCGGTTTTAAATTTTTTGCAAATTCACAAACTCTTGAGTCATATATATATAAACCTGTTATTGCATAATTACTTTTTGGTTTTTTCGGCTTTTCTTCAATGGATAAAACTTTTCCGTTATTATCAAATTCTGCAACTCCAAACCTTTCCGGATCATTTACTTGTTTAACAAATATTTTTGCACCACCTTTAAAATTTTTAATAGCTTCAGAAAAATCATCTTCAAAAATATTATCACCAAGTATCATTGTAACATTGTCATTGTCTATAAAATCTTTACCAATAACAAAAGCTTCTGGTAATCCATTTGGTTTATCCTGTATTTCATATGTAAATTTTGCTCCAAATTCTTTTCCTGAACCAAGAAGTCTCATAAAATCACCAGGTCTATCATTTGATACTATTATTAATATATCCTTAATACCAGCAGAAAGTAATGTATATAAAGGATAATACAACATAGGTTTATTGTATATTGGGAGTAATTGTTTACTTGTAACTTTTGTTAAAGGGTTAAGTCTAGTTCCGTTACCACCAGCTAAAATAATTCCTTTCATTATTTTTTGTTATTTATTTGATTACTTTTTGATATATTAACATAATTTATAAAAAATAAAAGTAGATAACTTTATCTACTTTTATTTTTCTTTTTATAAGAGTTTATATAAATATTCAAAGTTTCTTTGATGCAATTTTCCCATTGATATCTTTTAACAAACAATGAACCCTTTTTTGATAATTCTTCTAGTTTTGTAGTATTTGTATTTAAATTGTTTATTGCACTTACTATATCTTCTGTATTTGTTGCATCAAAATATTCAACACAGTCTTTTAATATTTCAGGTAAACAAGACGAATAAGATGAAAGAACAGGTAGTCCATATTGCATAACTTCAAGTGGAGGTAGTCCAAAACCTTCGTATAAAGAAGGAAAAATATAGAATTTTGCTTTTTTTATAAGTTCAATAAGTTCTTCATCTTGTAAGTATCCTGTTAAAAATATTTTATTATTTATTAAATCTTTGTATTCTTCTTTTATTCTATCGTAAAAATAATCTTCCTTTCCTACCAATACAAGTTTTATGTCATTAATTTTTTTCATAGCTTCACAAAGTTTTTCTAGATTTTTGTGAGGATATGCAGATCCAATATACATAATAAAATCATATCCAAAAAATTGAGGATTTTTATCAACAAAACTAGAAGTATAAATTTTTATTTGAGATTTATCATCTAATTTTGTAACACCTTCATATATGACATTTATTTTTTCTTCTTTCTTTTTATTTAATTTAAAAAATTCAACCAAATCATTTTTTGTAAATTCTGAAATAGTTATAACTTTTTTTGCTTTTTTTATAGCTCTTTTTATTATAAATTTAGAAAAAAATCTTTTAAGGTGGTATTTTAATGGTCCAAGTTTGGTTGCTCTAGTTGTTGGAAACTTTAGTGCTATAAGATCGTGAATAGTTACTATAAAAGGTTTGTTATAAAAAATAGGAACATTAAAATGAGGAAAATGAACTAAATCTAATTTATATTTTTTTAATAATTTTGGAAAACCAATTTGTTCAGATATTCCATACCACTTATAATCAGCTAAAACTTTTGTAAAATTAAAAGATTTTGGTTCATATTTATCAAAACTATTTTTACTTAAAAATATAAAATATTGATTTTCTATATCTAATTTTTCTAAATTTAAAATTAACTGCTCAATATAACGACCAATTCCTCTTTCTCCTAGCATTCTAGCGTCAATTCCAATTTTCATTCTTATTAGTTATTTAAAAATTAAATATTTATATTAGATATTAAAACATAATTTTACAAAAAAATCAAATTTATAACAAAATAAAAAAGCCCGATATTCTTAAAGAATTATCGGGGGAGTCCTTGAGTAAGGATTAACAAATCTTCTCGTTGTTTTGAGTATCAAGGACAGTATTGACGAATCAATACCCTACTTTCCAAGGTAGAAAACGTATACTTACAATAAGTCTCACTTTATGAAGTTTCTCATGATTTTCATCAAGATCTTTTTTAGAGATATCCCTTCATATAAGCTAAGACTTACACCCACAAGAGAAATTCATTAGTTCAAATTGTGGTAAATAAAATAATACTACTATTTTTTATATTTGTCAAATAATATTTAATTATTTAATACAAATAGCCAATATTGGTCATTTATTAAAATCATCATTAAAAACTTTTAAAATTTTATTTATAGAATTGGAGTCTAAACTAACAATCCCAACTTCCCTATTTGTGTCTAATGATTGATAAGAAAAATTTATAGATCCAATATACATTATATTTTCGTCTATAATTAAAATTTTTGAATGTTGATAAGGTTTTTTTAGATTATATATTTCAATTCCATATTCTTTGAATTTATTTATCTTTGGTATATTGTCTTTCAGTTTTTTGCTATCTGGTAAAATTATTTTTATCTTAACACCTTCTTTTGCTTTTTTTATTATCAAATTTTCAAAACTTGAATCATTTATATTTTCAGCATAAATATATATAGATTTTTTTGCAGAATTTATAATGCCCTCTATTTTAATTCTAGAATTGTCTGGACTTATTATTAAATTATCTATTTTTGGTTTATATTTCTTATAATTAAAATCATTTTCAAAAATATTATTTAATTCAATGGTAATATTTTTATCAGAAGTATAAAAAATAAAATCCCTATCATCATTAAGACCAGAATAAGTAAGATTTGAAGTCATTATAAAAACTTCTTTTTGATCAATTATTATATATTTAGCATGTGTTAACGTGAAATCCGGATTAGAATATTTTATTTTTATGTTTGTTTTACTTAGTTCATTAAATGTATTGTAATTTATAGAACCACCACCAAAAGGTTTCCTTTCTAATAATATTCTAATACTTATTCCATTTTTATTTAATTTTTTTAGTTTTTCTATAACTTTTCTATCAGACAATAAATATATAGTAATATCTATAGATTTTGTAGCTTTTTCTAAAAAATTTAAAACAACATTATTGTCTTCCGGTAGAACAAATATTTGTTCGTTTAAATTATTGTTAAAATTAAAATCTGTCGGAGTTTTTAAAAAATCAAAAAAAACAGGAATAAATAATAATACCAAACCAATAGTTAAAGATATAACTTTTTTTATGTTTATTTTTGATATTATATTTTTTAGTATAGACATAAATATTAAAACTAAATTAACAAAAAATAGAGTATTTCTACTCTATTTTGTTTTTGTCTTTTTTTATTTCTCTAATCTGGGTTATAACGGTTATTACAAGAAAATAATAAGCCTGTATAGCCATATCTTCTGCTATGGCATCTTTTTTGAGTATTAATAATATCGGACAAAGTGATAAATAAATAAGAGCAAAGAATGCAGATATTCTACTTTCTAATATAAATAAAATAGAAAAAATACCATATAATAAAGCAATAAAAGATAATAAATCAAAATTATCTTTTTTGATTATGTTATATATATAAAACCCTACAATAATTATTATTATAAATATTTTTATTATTATAAATATTTTTTTCTCTTTTTTTATTTCAGATATTTTATCAAATGGGTATTTTATAACTATTTTTACAAAAGATAATATTTTATTAATAGTAATTTTAATATATTTTGCAATAATATTTTTCAATAAATATATAGAAGAAAATAAAAACAAAATAGAAGATATAGTTATTATAAAAATAGATAATCTAAATATCATAGATTGAATTTCTATTTTTTTAATAAAAGATGAATTTTGAAATTTGTTTTCAAAAGTTAAAAAATAATCAAGATAATTTGAAGATAATTCAGAATCAATATCTGGTTTTATATTAAAATTGTTAAGGTTATCTTTTAAATGTATTTTTCCATATTGATAATCTTTTAAAATAGAAGATTCTTTAATATCTAAAACTTTACTTTTTGAGTCCTCTAATAATTTAAAATTATCAAAAACAACAGAACTATTTATATTTTGATTTCCGGTAATATTGAGCTTTACAATCATAGCAACAATATCTTCTTTTATTGAAAATCTATATTTAAAATGTTCTATAGATTTATTATTTGAGCTTAATTCAGAAGAATAATAATACATTTCTCCTGTAGAACTTATCAAATTTATAAGAATAGATGCTTTTGAACTATCTTTTATCTCTTTATAATCAAAAGAAAAATCATAATTTAGTTCTTTGTTGAGATTTATATTAAAAAGTTTACTAATACATCCAGTATTATTATTTGATGATAAAAGTAAACATTTTTTACCATCAAAACAATTGTTTGATGATAATTTTTGAGAAAAACTATTAGGTTTATCATTTTCTTTTTCACATAGATCAATACTTTTAGTCCACAAACCATCTTCAAAAGAAGGGTTTTGATCTTTTAAAAGATTTTCAGATTGATCCAATCCCCCATTGTGTCTGATTTCTATTTTGTTTATAAAATCTTTTATTTTATAAACGTTTTTTAGATCTTCTGTTATTTTTATAATGTTTGAACCAAAAATTATTTCATCACCAATATTTGCATTAAATTCACTTAAAATAATTTTATTATTTGTATTTTTTTTACCATTTATTTCAATAATATCATCAATATTAGAGATGACAACCTTTTTTTTGTTTTTGTCGTAGGTAAATAAAACATCAGTATTTTTGTTTATATTTTTGTTTAAAATAAAATCTTTTGGATCATTTTCTGATAAAACTATTTCATTTGTATTTTTTTTTGATATTTTATCAAATATAAAAATTTTTATTTCTTTTTTATCAGAAGAATAAGATATAAGATTTGATTTTTTTTGAGAAAATAAGAATAAAAAAAACGAAGTAATAAGTATTACAAAAGAAATAATCAAAACTTTTAATATTGTTTTTTTGTTTATTTTAATCATTTATAACTTTAAAAAGGTATAGGTTATTTGTTTCTTTTTTTAATTCCAAATAAGGAAGTATTTGTAATAAAGAATAGTTTTCATAATTAACTTCTTTGGCAAGTATTATATACTTAATATTGTATTTGTCCAAAACATCTTTTGCGTCAATACCATTTTTTTGTAAAAAATTATTCAAAATATCATTTCCTCTTTCATCTCCACTGTTATCATAAATACCACCCCATTCCATATTGGTCCCAGTAATAGTAGGGCATTTAAAAAATATTGAAGCAGGATTTGCTATAATTCCCCTATTGATATCTTTTTCGTTCACAAATTTAAAATTCATATACATATGCCAAGGCAAAAATAATGTATTACTTTCACAATTAGATTCATAATAAATTATATCATTTATCTCATACCAATCATTTGGATAATGTTTTGTGTCGAGTTGGCTATTAAAATTAAAAAACATTAAAGGCGCTCTTAATATTACAACAAATATGAAAAATAATAAAAATGCATTTTTGTTATTTTTGTTATTATTAATACTTTTTTGTTCAAGAGCTTTTTGAATTCCAATAGAAATAAATATTATATAAATAACATTTAAGACGCTTACCCATTTTTGTGGTTCTCTTAGTCCTTTATAAAAAGGAAAATAATTAAATAAAAATTCAGAAATTTGTTTACAAATAGGAGCTTTTATTCCAATAGCAAGAGTTAAAGATATTAAAAAAATAATACCAAAAACAATAGGTGCTTTTTTTATATTTTTTTCTTTCCAGAAATATGAGAAAGATTTAACATAACCAAATATAAAAATAACAAAAATAGCACCAAAACTAAAATTCCAAGCAAAATTATTTTTAGTCAAATCCGTATATCTAAACTGGTCTTTGCCCCAAAAACCAGACATAGATAAAACATTAAAAAACGATTGGGTTCCATATTTACCAGAAGTAGCAAAAGCTTTTAAGTCGGCAGTAGTTATATTATTTTGGACAAAGCTTGATGTTTTATTGTCTTTTGAGATAGTTTGAACAATTGTATTTATATTTAATATAGCTAATGTAAATATAACAATTAAGGATGATATTATTAAGGTCTTCTTGTCTAAAGTTTTGTTAATAATAAATAAAATCAAAAAACCTAATAAGATTAATGCAGAAAAAAATATAAAATGGAAAGCAAAAGAGATAGAAAGAGCAAAATAAATAGATGATATTAGTATATTTTTAATAATAAATTTATTATCATTAGAGATATTGTTTTTTAATAATATTTTTAATAAAAAACCAGTCCCACACATAAGAAATCCGTAGGACATAACTATTCCTACTTGACCATAAAGGATTCTTTCATATACAAAAGGATTGATAAGCCCAAATAAAGATGCAATAAATACAATCCATTTATTTGAAATAAAATTTTGAACAATATATTTTGAGCCAACTAAAGATAAAAATAATGAAATAAGTAAAAAAAATCTACTAATAAAAGCAAAACTAAATATTTTTGAAAACATTTCTGTTATAAAACTAAAAACATAAAAATTGTCAGGATTGAAACCAGAAGAATTAGCAAAAACATAATCAGTTAATAAAACATATCCATCTTTAAAAAATGCTGGAAATATAATAAATACAATAGCAATATATAAAAACCAATGATTATATTTTAAAAAAATATTTTTTAATTTTTTTATCATAAAATAATTTAATAAAGTTTATTCTAATATTTAAAACAAAATTAATCAAATATTAATAATTAAAAAACATAAATAAATAATATTTAGTTTACAACTACATATACTTTCGTTTTTGATAAGTTGTAAACAAGTTGTAAACAAAAATAGAACATCACTGCCCTATTTTATTCGCCGAAGTTTTAAC
>CAZHKK010000014.1:0-14027 GCA_964532735.1 uncultured Gammaproteobacteria bacterium
AAAATATGAGTAAAGATTACTATAAAATTTTAGGTTTAGAAAAGAATGCTAGTGAAGATGAAATAAAAAAAGCTTTTAGAAAAATGGCTCATCAACATCATCCTGATAAAAATAATGGTAATGATGAAAAGTTTAAAGAAATAAATGAGGCTTATCAAGTTCTTTCTGATAAAAATAAACGTGCTCAATATGATCAGTTTGGTTCTGGTTTTGAAAATATGGGTGGTTTTGGAGGTGGTTCTGGTTTTGAGGGTTTTGGTGGTTTTGGAGGACAAAACGGTTTTTCTCAGGAGTTTGATTTAGGAGATTTGTTTGGAGAATTTTTTGGTGGAAGATCAAGAAAATCTTCTAGTAGGTCAAAAACAAGAAAAGGTTCTGATATTGAAATAGAATTGGAAATAAATTTCATGGATGCGGCTTTTGGTTTAAATAAAGAAATTTCTTTGAAAAGAATAGAAAAATGTGAACATTGTAACGGAGAGGGTAATGAACCTGGAACAAAAATAAATGTTTGTAATGTTTGTAATGGTAGAGGTATAGTTGATAGAGTTGTAAGTACTATGTTTGGTCAAATGAGAACACAGGTTACTTGCGATGCTTGTAATGGAGAAGGAAAAAGTTTTGAAAAAAAATGTATAAAATGTAATGGAGATAAGGTTGTTACTTCTGTTCATGATGTAAAAATAAATATTCCTGCTGGTATTGATAACAATCAGACATTAAAGTTATCAGAAGAGGGTAATGCTGGTATTGGAGGAGGTGCGTATGGTGATTTATATATAAATATAAAAATAAAACCTCATAAGATTTTTAAAAGAAAAAATTATGATGTTTTAACGGAAGTTGATATTTCTTTTCCAGAAGCTGCTCTTGGTTGTAAAAAAGATATAGATACAATAAATGGTGAGATATCTTTAAAAATACCTTCTGGAATTCAATCTGGAACAATTATAAAACTTGATAATCAAGGAATAAAAAAATTAGAAGGAAGAGGAAGTGGTGATCATTTAGTTACAATAAATGTTGTTACTCCAAAACATTTATCGTCAAAAGATAAAAAACTTTATGAAGACTTATTAAATTATAAATAAAAAAATATTCCCATTTAGGGAATATTTTTTTATGCCATTATTTTTTCTGCTAGTTTTGAAAATATAGCATGATTTTCTTTTGATAATTGAGATAATACTTTTCTGTCTAATTGTGATCCAGATGTTCTTACTTTATTTATAAATTTAGAATAACTGTAAGATGGGTTAACTAATTTTAATCCATTGTTTATAAGAACATTCCAAAGAGCCTTATTAACTCTTTTCTTCTCTTTTCTTCCTTTAAATGCTTGAACTCCAGCATGTAATATGGCTGTTTTAGCATAAGATATAAGGTTTTTTCTTCCAAATTGATATCCTTTAGTTCTAGCTAATATATTTTTTCTTCTTTTTATGTGATGAACGCCTCTTTTAACTCTCATTTCTTTAAGATATTATTTATTAATTATGGGATTATAAAAATATTAATTTATTTTTTAATATTTAAATATAATTTTAATGTTTTAGTTGAATTCGCATCTTGGTTTAAAGATGTATCTCTTCTTTTATTTCTGGTTTCTTTTCCAGTGTTTCTTCCATTAAAATGACTTTGACCTGGTTTTCTACTTTTTACTTTACCAGTTGAGGTAAGTGTAAATCTTTTTGATAATTTTTTATTTGATTTTAATTTAGGCATAGTATTATTTTTTATATGATATTGTGCAACTTAATTTGTTATTTTTAAACTTCAATGAGTCCTCTATTATAACATTATTTTGTTCTTTGTCTATATTTAGACTGGAAATAAAACCATTAATAACTTCTTTTGCTATATTTTGATATTGTAACTCTCTTCCTCTAAGTTGCATTTCAATTCTTATTTTGTATCCTTTTGAAAAGAATTTTAATGATTGATTAACTTTTGTTTCCAAGTCATGTTTACCAATATTTGGAGAGAGTTTAATTCCTTTTACGACAACTTTACTTGTAGCTTTTTGTTGAGCTTTTATTTTTTGTTGTTCTTTGTATCTAAAATGACTAAAGTTAAGAATTTTACAAACAGGAGGATGAGCAAGAGGGGACACTTCTACTAAGTCAAGGTTAACCTCTTCAGCTTTTAATATAGCTTCTTTTATTGATAATTCTCCAGCATTTTCTCCATTTTCATCTATTACGATTACTTTTGGTGCTCTTATTTCTTCATTTATTCTATATCTTTTTATACTCACTTTTTAATATTAGTAATTAGTAAACTAAAATTCAAAATCATCAGGGAAAGTAATGTTTTGTTTTTAGTTTTCCGACCATAGTTATAAAAAACAAATGGTGGTGGTGGAGATGATGGGAGTCGCACCCATGTCTTAAATTCGCTTATAAAAGATGCAATTAGTTTGTTTTTCTTTTAGAGACAAACTAGTAGAAAACCTCTATTGTTCTAAGTTTTTATTTTAGAACGATTTGTTTTGATTTTCTTTATAATAAATTATAAAGAAGTAAAATACGAAAAATTTTTCAGAAAGAGCCTAATTGGTATTAAGCACTAACTGTTGCTAACTCCATTTGTGGAACAAATAAATTTGCTACGAAAGAAGAAGCTTTTGAATATAAATTTTTTGCGTTTGAATTTGTCTTTTCTTTTATAAGTATGTTGAATTTAATCGAATCTAAACATCCCCATACAAAAAATAACCCAAATTGGATTAATATATGCAATTATACAATGTTTTTTTAAATAATGCAAGAGGAAAAAACAAAAGTATTTAAAAGCTAAAAATAATATAAAAAAATAGAATAATAAAATATAAATTTAATATTCTCCTAATTTGACAGCTCTTTCTGCTTTTCTTTTTTCTTCCTTTTTTTTCATGTCTTCTCTTTTGTCGTAAAGTTTTTTACCTCTTGCTAAAGCTATTTCTATTTTTATTAGTTTGCCATTTAAATAAACTTTTAATGGAATTATTGTTAAACCTTTGTTTCTTATTTTTCCTATTAATTTATTTATCTCTCTTTTTTTTAATAATAATTTTCTAGATCTCTCTGGATCATAATTTTGTTGAGAGTTGCTTGCTGGTTTATATTTTGATATATGAGAATTTAATAAAAAAACTTCTTCATTGCTCATTATTTTTACATATGAAGATTTTAATGATAAACCATTTGTTTTTATTGATTTTACCTCAGCTCCTGTTAATACTATACCGGCTTCTAGTTTGTCTAGTATTTCATAGTTAAAACTTGCTGATGGATTTTCTGAATATATAAGCATAAAGTTTGTTATTTTTACAAAGTATATAATGAAAAATAATAATTATCAATAAAAATAAAAATAGCATCCATTCAACCGCTTATTAGTTTAGAAGTTTTGATTGTAAACAATCTCATTCTAATTTAAGAATACTCATCAGAAAAAAAGGAGGAGGATTCTTCTAACTTTTTTCGCTAATAAGCAGTAGAATATATGCTATATTTTATGTGGTTACATTATAACTCTTTTTTAAAAAACGTGCAAGATATAATAAATAATACTTTTTAAAGAAATCCACAAATAAAAAAATAAATTATTTACTATTTCTTTTCATAGACCATTACAAGTTTTCTTTAAATTGTTTGAAAAAGCAGGATTTGTTGTTAAAAGATTGGAAGAATGTAACTCTCATAAGATAAGTCAAAACGGACCAAGAAAAACTGCGGAAGATAAGGCAAGAAAAGAATTTCCTATGTTTATGATGCTTGAAATTAAAAAAGACAAATAAAGGGGCTTTACTTATTTCAAAAAAACTGTATAATGATTTTTGTTCATTTTAAATTCATTTTCTGGAGGTATAACATGTCTTTGAAGTATGTGGCTTACTTGGATAAAGTAAAAAATAGGGAATTTGCAATTGTTTTTTCAAATAATATTTCTCATAAGTTTTTTAAAAAAATAAATCCTATATCAGCAGGAATTTTTAAAATAAATACTTTGGACAATATTATAAACATCAAAGATGGAAGTGAAAGTTTGAGTTTGCAACCTAGATATTATATGGATGAAGTTTTGTTAATGCAAACATTTAAAAATACAAAATATTTTATTATTGCAGATTTAGATGATTTTTTTATGAAATCCGTGTTTTTTTTTCATAATGATTCTTCTTTTGGCTCAAGTTTTTTTCTTCATCCGGATATTTTATCAGAAGGAAATTATGATATCTTTAATATGGTTTTTTATAATAAAAAAACTAAAATAGATAATGATGTGGATATTATGAAAGATGTTTTGCAAACAGGGGCTTCTTACTTATAATGCACAAATATGCGCTTAGTTAAATCTAAGCGTTTTTTATTTGATAAAAACGTTATATCGTTATATATTTATATAGTTAAATAGTTGTTTTATAATTATGAATCAATATAAACAAAAACTTTTTGATTTATTAAAAAATATTTCTTTTTTACTTGATTGTGATATTAATATTGAAATTCCTAAAGATTTAAATAACGGTGATTTTGCTTTGCCGTGTTTTTCTTTTGCTAAAAAATTAAATAAAAATCCAAATGAATTAGCAAGTGAAATTGCTAATTATTTTAATAATCATGATATATTTTCAGTTTCTGTTATTGGACCATTTGTAAATTTTAAAATTAAAAATGAAATTTTATTAGACGAATTAATTGATTTTGAAAATAATTTAAAGGAATTAAAAAATATTGGTAAAAATGAAAAAATATTAATAGAATATTCTTCTCCAAATACTAACAAATCTCAACATTTAGGGCATTTAAGAAATAATGTTTTAGGTGTGTGTTTATCTAATGTTTTTAAAGAGGCTGGATTTGACGTGAAAACTTCTTGTATTTTTAATGACAAAGGCATCGCTATGGCTAAGACTATTTGGGGGTATATAAAATTTGGAAATAATACAGAACCAAAAGATATTAAATCTGATAAATTTGTTGCTGATTTTTATGTAAAAGCAAATCAATATGAAAAAGAACATCCAGAAATCACTGAAGAGATTAATGAAATTAATAGAAAATGGGAAAACGAAGATATAGAAATAAGAGCTATCTGGAAAAAGCTTGTTGATTGGGTTTATGAAGGATATAAAGAAACTTATACTAAATTAGGATGTAATTTTGATTATAAATATTATGAAAGTGATATTTATAAAAAAGGAAAAGAAATGGCAGAATTTGCTTTAAATAAAAGTGTTTTAAGACCAGGAGATAATGGTGCTGTTATAACTAATTTTGAAAAATATAATTTACCAGACACTGTTGTGATTAAGTCTGATGGAACTAGTCTTTATATTACCCAAGATATTTATTTGGCAAAATTGAGAAATGAAGAAATTAAGCCAAATAAAACTATATATATAGTTGCCAATGAGCAAAATCTTCATTTTAAACAACTTTTTGCATTGCTTGATCAATTAGAAATAGGAAAGAAGGATAATTATTTTCATTTAAATTATGGTTATGTGACTTTACCTACTGGAAGAATGAAAAGTAGAGAAGGAACTGTTGTTGATGCTGATGATTTGATCATGGATGTAATAAAAGAAGCAAATTCTGAAAATATTGGTATCGGTGCTGTTAAATTTCAATTTTTAAAAGTTGATGCTTTTTCTGATTTTATTTTTGATCCTAAAAAATCTATTGAATTAACTGGTGATACAAGTGTTTATATACAATATGTTTTTGCTAGAATACAATCATTACTAAACAAAAACAAAGAAGGGTTTAAGTTTAAAAAATTAAATAATCCAGAACAATTAGAAAAAGAAGAGATTGATTTAATGAGAGAAATTTTAACTTTTAATGATTCTGTTATTAAAATTGTAGAAACATATTCACCATCTCATCTTTGTAAAAAATTATTAGATATAGCGAATGCTTATAATTCTTTTTATCAAAAATGTAGAGTTTTGGATTTAACAGATAATAATTTGAAAAATTTTAGATTAAAACTAAGTGAAATTACTGCATATTATATAAAGTTTGGTTTGAGTTTATTAGAAATAAATATTGTTGATAAAATGTAATTTATTATGTTAAAAGAAATTGAATTATTAAAAAAAATTTCATCACATTCTAATTGTCCACATGCTTTTTTGTTTGTTGGTCCTGTTGGTGTTGGTAAATTTGAAGTTGCTATTAGTTTTGCAAAATTTTTGAATTGTAAAAATAATAAATTTGAAATAGATAATGTTTGTGATTGTGACCAATGTGTTTCTTTTGATAAAAAAATTCATCCAGATATTTATATTATTAAAAAACAAGAAGATAAAAAAGAAATTGTTGATTCTCAAATTATAGATAAAAATAAAAAAGAAGGAGTTATCTATAAGATAAATAATAGTCCAATTTTTGGCAGGTATAATATTGTTATTATTAGAAATGCGGAATTAATGAATAAAACTGTTTCTAATACTATTTTAAAAAGCTTAGAAGAGCCTAAAGACCATACAATTTTTATTTTAACAACAAATAGTAAAGAATCTCTTTTAAAAACAATTGTTTCGAGGTGTTTAGTTATGCCTTTTTCTTTATTAAATAAAAAGGAACTTGATTTTTTTATTCCTCTAGATTTTGATAAACAAAGAAAAGATCTTATTTTTGATTTGTCTTCTTTTAAATATAGAAATTTAATAAATTTAAAAAATAATGAAACTTTTGATAAATATATAGAAGATTTAAAAGATTTCGGAAAAATATTAAAATCTAAAGATTTTCAAAAAATTTCTTATATAAATAGAATATTAGATAATAAAGATTCTTTGGGATATTATATTTATATATGGGAATTATTTTTTAATTTTTATTTGAATAAAAAAAATTTAGACATTATAGGAGATGTAAGGATTTTAAATATGGAAGAAAGTATAAAAAAATTGTATAATATTAAGGATGCCGTAAAGGGAAATTATATTTTAAAAATGGGATTGATAAATTTTTTATTAGGTATTAATTGATAATTTCTTAGTTAATTAATTAATGGTTTTTTATGGTTTTTAAAAATAATAAATTTTTATTTTTGTTTATATTTGTTTTTTCCTCTATTTTTTTGTCTGGTTGTACTTTAGATCAAACTTCAAAAATAGAACAAACAAAAAAATATCCTTCTGGTATATTTAAAACAATAAATAATGGAAATGTTTGGGATTCTAAATCTTTTGTTGAAAGAACAGAAAATAGAGTTGTTAGTATTTCTGATTCTCTTGTTTATGATATAAATTTTTCTCCTATAAATAATGATATGGTTGTAACTACTAGAAATAATGGTATTTATTATTCTACAAATAAAGGAGAACAATGGAGCCCTTTGTTTTCAATAGGTAAAAATGTAAAAGCTTTTTCTTTTAATCCAAAAAGTTCAGCTTCTTTCTTTGTGGGCTATCAAAACAAGCTTTATAAAACAGACAATTATGGGAAAGATTGGAAGGTTATTTATACTGATCCAGATTCTTCTATTGTTTTTATTAGGGTTAATTATTTAAATCCTTCAATTATTTATTTATTTTTTGCTGATGGAAGAATATTAAAAACTCAAGACGGAATAAGTTTTAAAGTCGTTTTTAATTTTGTTAATAGACCCCAAAAACCAAATACTATAACTCATAAATATGATGTAGATGTTGCTAGTCCTTATTCTATAAAAGATGTTTATTTTTATGAGAAAGGAACAACTAATTTTTATGTTTTAACTAATGATGGGAAGTTGTATTTTACAGAAAGTGGTGGAGATGGTTTTGTTGAAGTTGCAGAAAATTATGCTTTTTCTGGTAGAATCAGGTTTGTTACTTTTTACCCAGGTGCTTCTTTTAGTTTTATAGTTTCTACTGATATTGGTTTGTTTAGAACTTTTGATATGGGGAAAAATTTTGAATCTATTGATATATTAACAAATAAAAACAAAAATGTTACAGCCTTAGCAATAAGTCCAAAGAATGATGAAATAATTTATTATGCTCTAGGTAGTTTGATATATAAAACTACTAATGGAGGGGAAACATGGAATACAATGCCTAGTCCCGTTACTAGGTCTATATCAACATTAAAAATTGACCCAGAAAATTCAAATGCATTATATTTAGGTTCTGATATTGATGGGAGATTGGTTGAAGACGGAAATAAACAGAATTTATTTTGTGAACTTTTTGGAATATTGTTTCCGCAGTTCTGTAAACAAACAAGTAATTAATTATGTTAGAAAATTTAATTTTATCAGCAGTTTTTTTATTAAAGGATAATATAATAGATGATTTTATAGGAAAAAATATTTATAATAATTCTTATTTTAATAATAAAAATATAATTGAATTTAAGCAAGATGATGTAAATAAAAAAGATTATTTTGCTTCTACTAAAATAGATAAAAACAGTCTTGGAATGAGTGTTAGTTTAAAGTCTGGTATTATGTTTGATTATGATACGGGAGAAATTCTTTGGACAAAAAATGAAAATGAACAAAGATCTATTGCTAGTCTGACAAAAATTATGACCATTTTAGTATTTTTAGAAAATAATTATGATACTTCTGGGTATATAAAAATAGAAAAAGATGATTTAGACTTAGAAGATAGAGCTGCTATTTTGGGTTTAAGGGTGGGTGATGAAATTATGGTAGAGGATTTATTAAAAGCTTCTTTAATTGGATCAAAAAATGATTGTATAAACACACTTGTTAGATCTACTGGTTTTACCGAAGATGAGTATATTAAAAAAATGAATGAAAAAGCTAAATTTTTAGGTTTAAATAATACTTATTTTGATAACATAAATGGCTTGTCTTCTTATAATGTGTCTACAGCAAAAGACTTGTCTAAGCTTTTTTATTATGCCTTTTCAAACAAAGACATAAAAGAGATATCAACAATAAAAAAATATACTTTTTCTAGTAAATTTGGTAATGTTTATACGGTAATAAATACAAATAAATTATTGAATAATGATTTATTTGAAATATTAGCTGGAAAAACTGGATATTTGGATAAAGCTCAATATTGTTTATCTGTTTTAACAAAAAAAGATAAACGAAGAGTTTTGGGGGTTTTTCTTGGTAGTGAATCTGATAATCAAAGATTTTATGATGCAAAAGTTCTAAATTGGTGGGCTTATAAAAATTTTAAAATTAAAAATTAATTATGTCTGGTAAGGTTATTGCTAAAAATTCTATTTTTTTATTAATATCTTCTGTTTTTCAAAAGATAGTTGGCTTTATTTATTTTATTTTTTTAACATATAATTTAATTCCAGATTCTGTTGGAAAATATTCTTTTGCTTTTAGTTTTTCTTTGATATTTTGTGTTTTTATGGATTTTGGAACAAATGCTTTACTTATTAGAGAAACATCAAGAGATGAGAGTAAAATGAATAAATATACAAACAATATATTTATATTGGAAATTATATTGTGCACTTTGTTTGTAATTATATCTTTTGTTTTTGTTAATATTTTAGGATATTCAGAAATAACAAAACAATTGGTGTATATTGCTATTTTTAGTGTTGCTATAGATAATTTATCTTCAACCTTTTACGCTGTTTTAAGAGGTAGACAACAAATATGGTTTGAAAGTTTTGGTTATGCATTTTATCAAGTTGTTGTTTTAACTTTAGGGTTTATTCTTGTTAAAAATGGCGCCCCTTTAGTTTTTTTAGCTATTCCTCCTCTTATAGCTTCTTGTATTAATTTTATTTATTCTTTTGTTATTGTTTATAAAAAAACCGATTTTAGATTAAAATTTGATTTTGATTTTGATTTTATAAAAAAATTACTTATAGCAGCTTTACCTTTTGCGTTAACGGGTATATTTACAAAATTATACAGTTCTCTTGATAGTTTGTTTTTGTCTATTATGAGTACTGATGAGAATATAGCTTATTATCAAGCTGCTTTTAAGCTTGTTTTTGCATTACAGTTTATTCCTATAGCTATAGGATCTGCAATTTATCCTGCTTTTTCTAAAAATTTTAAAGAAGATAAGGATCAATTAAGAAATATATTTGAAAAATCTTTTATTATTTTATCAATAATAGCTGTTCCTTTATCTTTTGGAATGTTTGCTATATCTTCTGATGTTATAAATTTTGTTTATCCTTCTTATCAAAGCTCTATTCCTGTTTTGATGGTTTTTTCTGCTTCTTTCTTTTTTATGTTTTTAAATACTCCGTTGGGTTTGTCTCTTTCGGCTTGTGATAAGCAGAAGATGAATACAAGAAATTCTTTTGTATCAATGTTGACAAATCTCTTTTGGAATTGGCTACTTATTCCAATATTTGGTATTATAGGTGCTGCTATTGCTTCTGTTTTTAGTTTTATGGTTTTATTTTTATTAAATTTTATAGAATCTAAAAAGGTTATATGTTTTAAAGTTTCATATATTTTAAAAAATTTATTTAAAATAGTTTTGGCTTCTTTTATGATGTATTTGGTAGTTGTTTTTTTTAAACAGTATATGAATTTTATATTTGTAATACCTATTGGAATGATTTTTTATGCAGCTTTGGTTTTTGTATTTAAAATCGTTAATCTAAAAGATATTAAAAGATTTATAAAAAGATAATAAAAAAATATGAAAATATCAATAATTATTCCAACATATAATAGAGGGTTTTATATAGATAAGGCTCTTGAAAGTGTAAAAAATCAAATTGATTTTGATTTTTCTAATTTGGAAATTGTTGTTGTTGATGATGGTTCAATGGACAACACAAAAGATATTGTAGAAAAATGGTCTAATTTTTTTGATATTAATTATATAAAACAAAAGAACTCTGGAGTTTGTATTAGTAGAAATATTGCTATAAAAAATTCTAAATATGATATTATTGTTTTTTTTGATGACGATGCCATTATGAATAATGATTGTCTTAAAAATATTTCTATTATTATGCAAAAAGAACTTGCTGTTGTTGGGAAGGTTTTACCAAAAACCAACAATATATGGAAGTATTTTTCTGGTCATTATAATCAAGGTGATGAAATTCATGAATCTAATTCTTTTCTTGAAACAATTGCAGTTTTTAAGAAGGAAGTTTTTCAAAATGTTGGGTATTTAAATGAAAATATAGACTATGGCTCAGAAGGAGAAGAATATTTTGGTAGATTAAAAAATACAAATTATAAATTAATGTATTATCCTAATATAATTATTTATCATGATTATAGTAATGGAGTATTTAAATTTATAAAAAAACAGTATAAATTTGGAGAAAAAATGCTTTATGTTAAGAATATAAAACTTAAATCTGTTTTTGATGTTATAAAAAATTATAGAAAAATAAAGAGAGGTGCTGATTTTTCAAATAAAAATATTATTAATAAAGATCCTTTATTTAAAGATATAAAGTTTTTTGAAAAAGTGTTTTTTGTTATTTTGTCTAAAGTTGGTGTTGTTTCTCATTTGATAGGAACTATTGTGGGTTTTTTTAAATATAAAATGATTGAAAAATAAAATGATTGATTTATCTATTGTTATTGTTAATTATAATGTTAAGGATTTGATTGTGAAAAATTTACGATCTATTTTTGATTTTACAAAAGATGTTTCTTATAAAGTTTTTTTGGTTGATAATAATTCAAAGGATGGAAGTGTAGAAATATTAAAAAATTATTTTCAAAAAGAAATTGGTATAGGTTTATTAAAAATATATGATACTAAAAATAATAATGGTTTTTCAAAGGGAAATAATATCCCTTTGGGTGATATAGATAGTGAATATGTTTTATATATGAATCCTGATATGGAAATAAAGGATAATGTTTTTAAAAAACAAATTGATTTTATGAAAAATAATTCACAAATCGGTTTTTCGACTTGTATGTTAAAATATCCTGATAATGAAATTCAACATAACATTAAAGGTTTACCTAGTTTTGCTATTAATCTTGTTGTTTTGTTAAAAATGCATCATTTTTTTAAATTTAAATTTTTAAAAGAATATTTTTTAAATAATTTTGATTATTATAAAGAACAATATGTTGATCAAATAATGGGTGCTTTTGTGTTTGCTAAATTTGAAGAAATTAAAAAAATTGGTTTTTGGAATGAAGATTATTGGCTTTGGTGGGAAGACGTAGATCTTTGTAAAAAAATAAAAAATTTTGATATGAAGATTTTATATAACCCAAATGTTTTTGTGTATCATTATGAAGGAAAAAGTTTTTTTCAATTGGCTAGTTTAGATAGACAAAAAAGATTTAACAATGGTATGCTTATTTATTCAAAGAAATATTTTTCTAAATATCAATATATTGTTTTGAAAATATTTTCTTATTTAAGTTTGTTTCTTGCTTTTTTGACACAATTCTTTAGAATAAAACCAAGAGGGCAGGGAAGAATATAAGTTTTAAATTAGTTTATAGATATGATTTTAATGATTTTATTTTTATTTTGTAGTGGTATTTTTTTTGGATTATATTTTTTTAATCAAAAGAAAAAATTTTCTTTTGATAATCTTTTTTTTGGATTATGGTTTCTTTGTATTTCTATTGCTCAATTAAAATTAAGTCCATTAGAATCTTCTTTTGATGCTAAATTTTGGCTTGCTATATCTATATTTTTCTTGTTTTTCTATTTATTTTATAATTTTTTAAGAATAAAAGTTGAAAGAAAAATATTAGATGAAGGAGAAAAAATAAATATAAATCAAAATTTTTTTATAATTGTTTTATTTGTGATGTTTTTCATGAGTGTTGTTGCTAATGTCTATATTTTTTTAAAATTTGGGACAATGCCTATATTTGCTAGCGCTCCTGATAAAATGAGATTTATAATAAATAAAGAAACTTTTGGTCTTATAGAATATATTTCTTTTTTGCCTAGAATTTTTATACCTCTTTCTTTTGTTTTTTTGGTAAAATATAAAGATTCTGTAAAAAAATGGAAAAAAATATTAATTTGTTTGTTTATATTTTTTGGTTTTTTAATTTTACTTATGTATGCTTCTCGCGTTGTTATTTTGTTTCCTATTATATTATCTTTTTTTTCTTATTTAATTTTAAAAATAAAAAACATAAGTTTAAAACAAATTATAATATCTTCTTTTGTGGTTGTTTTTTCTGTTTTGTTTTTTTCTGTTTCTATTCCTATTTTTAGACAATATATAACATATAAAGATTATTATGGATCTGTCTACAACAAAGAAACAGGGGAAATGGATTTGGATTCTGCGCCATTTAATTATATTTTAGATATTTCAAAAATTAATATCCCAAAAAAGTTTAATTTATTAGTGCCTTTATATATTATTCCTAGTTTTAATTTACAAACATTTTATCATGCTACTAGTTATTTTGGAGAGAATAATTCTTTTTATAATGGAAAATATATAGTTTCTATTTTTGATTCTTTTGTAAAGCCTTTTGGTGTTAGTTTTTTTGATATAAAAATAAAATGGGGTGATATATTTTTACCTTGGTGGAATACTGGAACTTTTCTTTTTGATTTTTGGGCTGATTTTGGTTATTTTGGGATGATATTAGCTGCAATTCTTTTTGGTTCAATTTTTGCTGTTATATATGTTTTATCTACTAAAAAAAATAATTTAGCTTTTACTTTGTTATTTTCTTATTTTAGTTTTTTTATTGTTATGAGCATTTATACTAATTATATTAGAAGACAAGAGTTTTATTTGGATGTTGTTTTGATTGTTTTTTTAAATTTTATTTTTTCTTTTTATGAAAAATTAAAAAGTAATTTAATAGAAAAGAACTACTTAAAAAAGTAGTTCTTTTCGCTTTTTGAAAAAAACTTTCAAAAAGCAACCAATGTCGCGTCGGTCTTTTTAATTGTATCACAAATAAAAAATAAGAGAATACGTGTTAAATCTTTACAAAAATTTTTTTTAATAGTATAATATTTATCATTATTGGAGCACAATAATCATTGGGGAATCGCCAAGTGGTAAGGCTCCGGCCTTTGGAGCCGGCATGCGTAGGTTCGAATCCTACTTCCCCAGCCATCCTTCGCACAGCTACGGCTGGCGATGCCAATTTGAGAGATAGACCGT
>CAZHKK010000015.1:0-9361 GCA_964532735.1 uncultured Gammaproteobacteria bacterium
ATTGGTTCAACCTCCGCTCTTAATCCACGATTTTTACCCCAGCGAAGATAAATATTTTTTATATCATGCGGTGTATACTCAAATTCTTTAATAGATTCAAACTCTTTCTCATCTTGTTCAGACAAAAAAGAAAGCTCAACAATATTATTATTCATCTCATTAACCTCCTTATAATTTTGTGTTTATATTTAACTATATTGTAGATAAAAAAGCAAATACAAAAACTATATTCTTTTTATTAATATTACAAAAAAGTAATAATATCTCTTTAATAAAATATTTTTCTATAATTAAAATATGTGATTATTTTTATATTTGACAAAAAATAATTATGGGTATATATTCATAATATAAGATATCTTAAAGGTCGAATTTAATAAAATTATTAATTTTTAATAATAATTATATGTCACAATTAAATGGATTGGGTCCTAATAATCAAGGTCCTATAACTGGTAGAGGTCTTGGAAATTGTAATGGTGGATCTGTAAATAGAAGTTTTTTTGGTAAAGGAAGAGGTTTTGGTGCCGGAAGAGGATGTGGAATTGGATATAGAAGAATGTTTCTTACTCAAAAAGAAACAAAAGAAGAACTAGAAGCTTATAAAAAACAACTAGAAACAGAAATCACTGCCATAAATGAAGAATTAGGCTCAAATTAAAACAAGCGGGCTTAAAACCCGTTTGTTTTAATTTGAATCTAATTTTTAAAACAAAAAATATAAAAATTTACCTATTTTTATTTTTTTAGATTCACAAGAAAATGAATTTTTAAGATTAAATGGAGAGTTCCCAAAAGAAAAACTAATAAAAATAATTTTGGAAAATAAAAATAAATAATTAAAAAGCAAACTAAATAAAATAAAAGAAATTTTAAACACAAAAAATTTATTTATATCTATTATTGGAATATTCTTTTTAGCTTTTTCTGTAAATTTAGTTGAAATACTATGTTCTGCTGGATTACCAGCTATATATACACAAATATTAACATTAAATAATTTAAACACATTTGAATATTATTTATATATACTTTTATATATATTATTTTTCATGCTAGATGATTTAATAGTGTTTTTTATAGCTATGATAACATTAGAAGCAACTGGTATAACTACAAAATATTCAAAAATTACAAAATTAATAAGTGGTATAATAATGCTATTAATTGGTTTAGCATTAATTTTTAATCCAGGTTTATTAATGTTAAAATAATAATACTTAAAAAATATTTAATTATATGCCAAGACCTTTTAAAAAAAGAAATATAAATCCTGATTTAAATTTTCATTATTTTAAACCTAAAGCTATCCCCTTATCTGAATTAGAAGAAAATATATTAAAATCTGATGAACTAGAAGCTATAAGATTAAAATATTTAGAAAAATTAGAACAAACTGAATGTGCTAATAAAATGAATATATCTCAAAGCACTTTTCAAAGAATTTTATCATCTGCTAACACAAAAATAGCGGACGCTTTAGTATATGGAAAAGCTATAAAAATTGAAAACTAAAATAAAATAAATAAAAATACACGGATTATTTTTAAACATATGTTATAATATTTATATAAAAAATAAATCTTCATTTTTATGCATAGTATCTCTAAAAAAAAGGTTTTAGAAAAACTGAATTCTTCAGTTGATTTTGGTATATCTAATAAAAATATAGAAAAAATTAGAAATAAATATGGTTTTAATAAACTTACTACAAATAAAAAAGTTTCTTTTATCTTTATATTTTTAAAACAATTAATAAGTCCTCTTATAATTATTCTTATAGTAGCTGCTATTATAAGTTTTTTGTTTCATGAATTTATAGATGGTTCTGTTATATTGTTTACTATTTTATTAAATTCTATAATTGGATTTATTCAAGAATACAAAGCAGAAAAAACAATGGAATCTTTAAAAAATATGATAGTTTTTGAATGTGTTGTTTTAAGAGATGGGAAAAAAATAAAAATAAGAACAGAAGAACTAGTTCCTGGAGATATAGTTTTTTTAGAACAAGGATTAAATGTCCCTGCTGATTGTAGAATATTAAAATCTACAGAATTAACAGTAAATGAATCTATTCTTACTGGTGAATCCATTCCTGTAAATAAAAATGAGAAAATATTAAAAAATAATACAGAATTAGCAGATAGAATTAATATGGCATATATGGGAACATCTATTGTTTCTGGTAGAGCTATTGCTGTTGTTATAAACATTGGTGATGATACAGAAATAGGAAAAATTAATAATTTAATACAAGTTAGGGGTAACAGATTTCCACTACAAGAAAAAATTGAAAAAATAACACTTCAAATAACTATAATTATTATTTTTATTTGTTTAATAATATTTTTGGTTGGACTTTTTTCAAATAAAAATTTATTAGAAATGTTTTTACTTTCTGTTTCTATAGCTGTTTCTGCTATCCCAGAAGGACTAGCTATAGGTGTAACAGTTATATTAGCTATAGGTGTTAGAAATATTTTAAAAAACAATGCTCTTGTTAGAAATTTGTATTCTGCACAAACACTTGGATCAAGCACTGTTATTTGCACAGATAAAACAGGAACAATAACTGAAGGAAAAATGTTTGTTGATTCTCTTGTTTTATTTAATGAAAAAATTTCTATTATCAATAATAAAATAAAAAATAAAAACTTAACACAAAATATTAAAACACTTATATCAATAGGTATAAATTGTAATAACTCTTCTATAGAAGAAAATTATAATGATTCTGAAGGTATTGATGGAGTTCTAGGAACACCAACAGAAAATTCTATTTTATATCTTGCTTATAAAAATAATCTTTTAGAATTAAATAAAAAAATTGATGAAATACCTTTTAATTCTGATAGAAAGTTTATGATTACTCTTTGTAACATAAATAAAGAAAAAAATTGTTTATATATAAAAGGAGCACCTGAAAAAATTTTTGAAAAATGTTCTTTTGTTTTAAATAAATCTAAAATAGAAAAATTAAATTCTAAAAATTTAGATAATATTAAAAAACAATATAATATTATGGCATCTTCTGGTCTCAGAATTCTTGGATGTGCTTATAAAAATATAAATATTAAGTATAAAAAAATAAGCAAAAATAACTATGAAAAAGATTTAATTTTTGTTGGTTTTTTTGCTATAAAAGATCCATTAAGAAAAGATTCTAAAAGAGTTATAAATTTATGTAAAAAAGCTGGAATAAAAATATGCATACTTACTGGAGATAATAGAATGATAGCTACATCAATAGGAAAAGAAATAGGCTTAATGAAAAATAATAAAAATATATTAGATGGATTTGAAATAGATTTAATGACAGATGCTGAACTTAAAAGTGTTATAAAAAATATATCAATATTTGCAAGGGTTACACCAACTCATAAATTAAGAATAATAAACGCATTAAAAGATAATGGAGAAGTTGTTGCAATGACTGGAGATGGTGTTAACGATGCTCCAGCATTAAAAAGATCTGATATTGGAATAGCTTTAGGTTCTGGAACTGATATTGCAAAAGAATCTTCTGATATTGTTTTATTAAATGATAATCTTTCAAATATAATTAATTCAATAAAACAAGGAAGAATTATATTTTTTAATATTAGAAAACTGTCATTTTTCCTTTTATCTGATTGTTTTAGTGGTGTAATTCTTATAATTGGTAGTATTTTAATGGGAATTCCAACACCTCTTACCGCTTCTCAAATACTTATAGCAAATTTAATTCAAGATGGATTACCTGCTATGCTTTTATCAAAAGAAAAAGAAGATTTTAATTTTTTAAAATCTAAACCCATTTCTAAATCTTATAATATTCTTAATTTTGAATTAATTTTTCTTATTATTTTATCTAGTTTAATAATGGGTCTAATTTCTCTTTTTTCTTTCAAAACATCATTAAATTTTTATAGTATTGAAAAATCTAGAACTTTTGCTTTTTGTTTATTTTCTTTTATTTCTGTTTTATATATTTTTAGTGCAAAAAATCTTGAAAAAAAAATTACTATAAACTCTTTTGTAAACAATAAAGCGTTAAGTTTTTCTGTTTTAATATCTTTATTATTACAATTATTTATAGTTTACAACCCTTATATGAATTATATTTTCAAAACAACCCCTTTAAGTTTTTTTGATATAATCATAATAATTTTGGCTTCTTTATTTACTATAATTTTTATAGAAATTATTAAATATTTATTTAACATAAAAAAGAAAAATAAATTTTAAAAAATTCAACCGTATTGGTTGAATTTTTATTTTATATATAATTTTGATACCCACATATTATCACCTATTTTATACCAACCATCTTTTTCTTCAAAAACTTTAATTAACTCTTCTTTTTTTAGTTTACCAACTATCTTGCTTTTAATTGATGAACTATCGCGAATATTTAATTTTTCTGTTGCAACAATACCTCTTTTAAAAATTGTTTTGGCGCCCATAAAAATTGGCAATGCTCTTGTTGATTCAACAAAATGTTGGCCAGGTAAATTATACCCACAAAAAGCACTACCACCTCCATCTGTTTGAAGTTGATTTTCTAAAGGAACACCCGCTAACAATAATGAATTACTAGCATCTTTTATTGTTGCTAATTTACTACAATAAATTATTAATTCTTTTCCATCTTTTGAAACTCCTAAAAACAACCTAGAAGTTGCTCCGGAACCTTTTTCTGTTGTTGGGTAAAAACCTTCTAATGCTTGATCTCCTTTATCTATAAAATCAATTGAATTAAAATCTTTTATTTCAGCAAAACCTTTTTTATTATCTATAATAAGCATTCTTCTTTTTTCTTCTATATCAAAAACTGATCTACTGCCACTTGTTATCACTGTTTTATTATTATTTGAATATTTTATAGCCATACTTAAATCACTTGAACCTTGTTTCATATTAAAAAATTGTGCATTCCATATAAATTTTATAGATGAATCTATTTTTTTTGCTTGTTCTGAAGTAATTCTTTCAAAAGACAAATTATTTAAATTATTAATATTTTTTTCTGGTGGAATTATTTCATCCCCAAATGGTGGAGTGTCTGTATTTTTATTTATTCCTGTTAACCCTAAATTTTCTGGTTCTTTTGATATAATAAAATTAATTTCATTTTTTGGTAAATATATTTTGGTTATATAATCAATAGAACCATTATTTTTTGGTTCTTTAAAATAAGAATTTATACCAGGACTTTTAACCCAAGTTATTTCAGAAAAATTTTTTGGAATCTCTGGAATATAATCTTCTAAAGCTAAAGAATTTTTATAAAATAAAAAAGATAATAAAAAAACATAAAATGTTAATTTTAAATAATTATTTTTCATATGAAATATAATTAATTATTAATTTATTTACATTATACATTAAAAACACAAATAATATATTAATTTATTTACATTTTTATTGTTTTAAAGTTATAATTACTATGAAAAACAAAATACTTATAATTAAAATATGCTAAAAAATAATAAATGGTTTGTTTATATATTAGAATGTTCTGATAATACTTTATACTCTGGTATAACAACTGATATATACAGAAGAGTAAACGAACACAATAATTCAAACAAAGGAGCAAAATATACAAAAATAAGAAGACCCGTAAAATTAGTTTACTTTTGTAAAAAAAAAGACCGAAAAGAAGCTTCAAAAGAAGAATACAGAATTAAACATTTAAAAAAAGATTCTAAACTATTATTAATATCATCTTTCAAACAAGTAAAGGAAATAAATTAAAAATTATGAATATAATAAACAAAATATTAGACAAAATTATAGGAAAAAATATTCTATATTATCCTGGATGTCTAACAAAAACGGTTTTACCAGAAATACAAAAGAACTATGAAAAAATTCTTCATGATATTGGAATAGATTTTATAACTTTAAAAGATTATGAATACTGTTGTGGAAGCCCAGTATTGAGAGCTGGTTTAAAAAAAGATTTTGAAGAAATAAAACAAAAAAATATAGAAATCTTTAAAGAAAGAGGAGTTGGTTTAATTATAACTAACTGCCCTGCTTGTTATAATATGTTAAAATTTGAATATAAATTAAAAGATTATGGAATAGAAGTTGAACACATAACTCAAACATTAAAAAGAAAAGAAAATAAAATAAAGAATGGAAATAAAAACTTAGACATTATTTATCACGACCCATGTCATTTAGGAAGATTATCTGATGTTTATAATGAACCTAGAGAAATATTATCGAAAGTTGGTTATAATGTTATGGAATTATCTAGTAATAGAGAAAAATCAATGTGTTGTGGCGGAGGTGGTGGTTTAATAAATAATAATCCTGAATTATCTGAAAAAATAGCAAAAAATGTTTTATCAGAAGTAAGCGAAAACTCTTGTATAACTAGCCCATGTCCTATGTGCTATTATCAATTCAAAAAAAATGCTGAAAATAATATTGATGTAAAAGAGCTTTCTGAAATAATATTAGATAAATAAATAAATATGGAACAAAATAAAGACATAAAATGTACAAATTGTGGTTTATGTAAAAACGTTTGTCCAGCCGTAAAGGTTTTAAAAGATGAATTAGTATCACCTAGATCAAAAAATAATTTAGCTGACGAGTTTTTAAACGGAAACAAAGATATTAATGGGAAATTTTTTTATGATTATTGTAATGGATGTAATGCTTGTGTGGAAGCCTGTCCTATTAAAGTAGGTTTTGATCCAATAAAAATCAGAACACGGGTTGTTGAGGCTGGTTTTGTTTCTGAAGAAAATAAAATAATGTTAGAAAATATTAAAAATCATAGAAATCCATTTGGTAAAATAGATGGAGAAATAAAAAAAGACGATAAACTATATTGTTGTTAATAAACAAATTTATGAACAAATTGTCAGATTCTTTACACAAAATTATATATAATATTGACGCCTCTCATATTGATTTAAAAAATATGAACGTTGATATTTTTATTCCGGAAAACGAAAATGAAATAAAAGATATCATAAACGATGCCATTTCTAATAATAAAGAAATTATAATTAGAGGAGCTGGAACAAATCTTGTTGGTAATTGTTTACCTGTTGATAATTGTTATGTTTTAGATTTATCTAAGATAAATAATATATATAAAATAGAAAACAATTCTATAACAATAGATCCTGGTGTTATTTTGGATGAGTTAAATATTTTTTTAAACAAATCAAATTTATTCTTCCCTGTTGTTCCTGGTAGCCATGCGGCTGCACAAATTGGTTCTATGATTGCAACAAATGCTTCTGGAATGAGAGCTGTAAAATATGGAAAAATGGAACAATGGATAAATTGGATTAGTGTTTTAGTGGTAGATAAAAATAATTTTATACAAGAACTAAGATTATCTGGTAGTGATATTAAAGACTTTTTAAATTCTGAAGGCACTCTTGGTGTTATAACAAAAATAAATCTTAAAATAATTAAAAAACCAACAGAGATTAGTTTAAGTTTTTTTAAATTTAATAATATAGATGATTTAATTTTAAAAACATCAGAAATAACAGAGAAAAAAAATATTTTAAATGTTTCAGCCATAGAATTTATAGATAAAATAGTTGCTAAGTTTTTAAACTTAGAGGAAGGCTATTATTTATTAGTAGAGTTTGAAAATAGCAATGGCGAAATTAAAGATAATGATGAAATAAATAAAATTTGGAACATTAGAGATTCTTGTTATTCCGTTGTTGTTTCTAATGGATATGAATTAATAGAAGATCCTCAATTAGGTTTAAATAAAATAAAAGACCTTATATTGTGGTTTGAAAAAAATAATATACCAACATTTGGACACATAGGAACTGGCATATTACATCCACATTATAAAAAGGCGCAAAATGAATTAATAAGTGAAATGTATAATATTGTTAAAAACCTCGGTGGTACAGTATCTGGCGAACATGGTATAGGAATAAAAAAGAAAATATTTATAAATTCAGATTATAAAACAAGCATTATAAACTTAAAAACAAAATATAATCCAAATGATATTTTTGGTGGGAACAATATTGTTTAGTAAGTTTTACTATAAAAAAATATATGGTATATTTGTATTATTATCTAATTAACTAAACTAAAAACATATGAAAGGATTTAACGCAAACATAGAAAAAGAAACTTTAGAAAATGATAATTTTCGTAAAGTATTATATACAGGGACACATTCTCAATTGGTATTAATGAGTCTTTTACCAAACGAAGATATTGGATTAGAAATACATGCAGAAAATGATCAATTCTTTAGATTTGAACAAGGGGAAGGAAAATGTATTATAGATGGTAATGAATATTTAGTAGAAGATGGGTCCGCAATAGTTGTTCCAGCAGGAGCTGAACATAATATTATAAACACATCGTCAACAAAAAGTTTAAAGCTTTATACGATTTATTCCCCTGCTCATCATAAAGATGCAATTATAAGAAAAACAAAAGAAGAAGCTATAAATGATGAACCTGAGTTTGATGGGCAAACAACAGAATAAATAAAAATGGCATTATTGCCATTTTTTTATTAAAACTAAATCTTATTGACAAAAATGTTATATTATTCTAACATAATGTTAGATATAATTAACATTAATCAAAAAATATGAAAACTGCAAAAAAATTATTAATTTATAGAATTATATTAGTTGGTATTTTTGCTGCTATTATGAGCATCTCTATAAATATGAAAAATTATATTTTAGCAATTATTGCATTTACTACATTAACTTTAATTTCTATAATTATAAACACTAAACTTAAAAAAGAACCTGGAACAACCGCCGATGAAAGAGATTGGAAGATTGGTGGCAAATCTGCATTTTGGACTATAAAAATATTTTCAATTCCAGCAGCCATATTAGGATTTATCCTTGTAATGGCAAAAAATGAAATATTTATACAACAAAACCATCTTGATATTGTTGGCCAAACATTAAGTTTTTCTGTTTGTGCTATATTATTATCATATTCAATTATTTTTCGTATATTAAGAAATAAAGGAGAATAAAAATGAAAACAAACATAAAAGAATTTAGAGCAAAATTAAATCTTACACAAGAAGAGTTAGCAAATACTGTTAATATAAGAAGAGAAACTATAGTGTTTTTAGAACAAGGAAAATATAATCCATCCTTAAAACTAGCTCATGATATATCTTTAGCCTTAAAATGCAAGATAGAAGATCTGTTTATTTTTTAATTATAATAATCCAAAATTAGCTTATTTTTTATTTATGTGTTATTATTAATTTTATTATTATATAAAAAATTAATTTAAATTATATGGGAGATTTTAATAGAGATAGAGGTGGTTTTAGAAGAGATAGAGGTGGTTTTAGAAGAGATAGAGGTGGTTTTGGTGGTGGATC
>CAZHKK010000015.1:9461-13607 GCA_964532735.1 uncultured Gammaproteobacteria bacterium
TTAGAAGAGATAGAGGTGGTTTTAGAAGAGATAGAGGTGGTTTTGGTGGTGGATCTAGAAGTTTTGGTGGTGGATCATCAAGAGGTGGTTTTGGACGTGATAGAGGAGATAGAGAAATGTTTGATGCCATCTGTTCTGAATGTGGTAAAGATTGTAAACTTCCATTTGAACCAAAAACGGATAAACCAGTTTATTGTAGCGAATGTTTTGAAAAAGTATCAGAAGAAAATGGTGGAAATTCTAGAAGAGATGAAGGAAGAAGATCTTCAAGAAATGATTCTCCAAAAGAAAATCTTGGTGAAAAATTAGATTTATTAAACATAAAACTTGATACAATAATAGAGTTATTAAGTGGAGATAAAAAAGTTAAAAAATCTACAACAAAAGAAACATTTGAAACAATAGAAGAAATAAAAGAAACCCCTATTAAAAAAGCTTTAAAAATTAAAAAAGAAGAGATTGTTAAAGATAAAAAAGTTAAAAAACCTACAAAAAAAGCTGAGACAAAAAAAGCTAAAAAATAGTTTTTAAAAAATAGACGTGAAACGTCTATTTTTTGTTTAATATTTTTTCATAAATTTTTCTATAACCTTGTATCATTTTTTCTATACTAAAATATTTTTCTACTCTTTTTCTTGTTAATTCTCTACTTATTTTATTTATATTTTTTATAGCACAAACCATTTCTTTTATATTACTAACCACAAAACCAGTTTCTTCATGTTTAACAACTTCTGGAATAGAACCTTTATTCCAAGCTATTACAGGAGTACCACAAGACATAGCTTCTATCATTGAATATCCAAAAACCTCTTCCCATTGTATAGGAAACAATAATGCTTTTGCGTTTTGTAACCATTCAATTTTATTTTCAAATGATTGCTCTCCTATATATTTTATATTTACACCATCTATATGTTTTTCAATACATTCATACCAATAACCTTCATCAGGATAAGACTTCCCAGCTATGATTAGTTTTACCTTTGCCTTTTTTGCTGCTTGTATAGCTAAATGAACACCTTTATCTTTTGTTATTCTTCCAAGATATAAAAAATAGTCTTTTGGGTTTTCATTAAATTTAAAAATTGAAGTATCCACACCATGATATATGTTTGCAAACCAATTTAACTCTGGCATTTGTTTTCTTTGAGCTAAAGAAAAAGAAACATAATAATTGTTTTTAAAATTTTTTAAAAACGGCTTCATTTCTTCTGCTATTGGACTATGAACAGATATTACTGTTGGAATTTTTGACAATCCAGAAAAAAAAGAACTTAATAAAGTAAAATGACTATGAATAATATCAAACTTCTTTGAATTATCATAACATTTAGAAATTAATAAATTTGTATAATAACCTTTTTCTTTTTCTGTTAAGTCTTTTATTGTGTGTAATGCTACTGGATAAACACTTTCTAATTTTGCTTTAGTTTCTGAATCACCTGATGCAAAAAGAGTAACTTTATCTTTAGAACCACAAAAAGCATTACATAAATTAGCAACATGACTATATATTGCTTGATTTGAAACACTAGATACTTTATTTAAATTGGATACTAGTTGAGCTATTTTCATTGTTATATTCTTATTTTATTAAAAATATTAAAATATTCTTTCACAACATTATCTATTGAATGTATTTTTTTAAATTCTTCTATTAATTCTTTTGAATATTTCTTGTTTTTTATTTTATTTATTCTATCAATAACTTTATTTGGATCTGAAAAATCTATTATAAAATCATTATTATTAAATTTTTTTACAATATCTACATGTCCAACACCTTTAGATATTAAAGTGGGTGTATTTAAAACTGCTGCCTCTATTACAACATGTGGTGAAACATCAAAATGAGATGGTAATATCATTAAATCCATTTCAGAATAAAAATTATTTAATTTATTTTTATCCATAGGTGGTAAAATTTTGATATATTTTTTATAATTATTTTTTAATTTTATTTTATTTTTTGTTTCTGGAATAGTCGTAACAGAATAAAATTCCCATGATAAATTTAACTTATTAGACAACATAGCAATGTTTAAAAAAGCTTCATGATTTTTAATAATATCCCATCTCCCTACCATTCCTATTTTTAAAATATTGTTTGTAATATTTTCTTTATTTATGTTTTTATATTTTTCTATTGGAATAGGCAATGGAATTATGTTTAATTTGTTTTTATTTATCTTAATAACTTTATCTAAAAATACATTTTGACTTGTTTTGTTTAAAAATATATTAGCAGATGAATTAATTGATATGTCTTTTTCCATTTCTTTCATTAATTCTAAGCCTTTTTTAGAAAAATATTTTGCATAATTATCTAATTCAAAATGCCAAATACCAGCATGTTGTATAACTGTTTTTATATTTAAATTACTAGCTGCTTTAAATAAACACCAAATAAAAATACTAACCCCATTTAATAAAACTATATCTGGAGATTCTTTTTTTAATAATTTTTCAAAAACAAGAATCAAATCTGACAATTCTTCTTCTTTTTTTATTTTTCTTTTTTTGGTTTTGATTATTTTGTTTAAATAATCTTTTTTAAAAGAAACTGACCACCAAGTTATGTTTCCTTCTTTAAATTCTATTTTGTGTTTTGGGTTTGTTTTTGAAAAATTATTAAACACACTCACCCATTTATTTTTTGTTTTTTTTATTTGTTCTAAAAAAATTTTTTCAAATGTTGCAGTTCCACCGCTAGAATTAATTTTTATACTAGGACAATTAGAGTTATATCCATTAGACAATATTTTCATTAATACATTTTATATAATTAGCATATATTTTAAGATAACATAATATATATAAAAAAACAAAAATAAGAACTGTATTAGTTCTTATTTTTTTATATAAATTTTTTTAATTCTTGGCTGAATGCATTTGCTGGTCTAAATCCAATAAAATCTTCTACTACTTGACCATTTTTGAATAATTTCATATTAGGAATACTCATAACATTATATTGCATAGCAAGAGCACCATTATCTCCTGCTTCTGTATCTATCTTACAAATATTTAATTTTCCTTCAAATTCTTTTGATAATTCTTCTAAAACTGGTGCCATCATTCTACAAGGTCCACACCATGGAGCCCAAAAGTCTACTAAAACTGGTAATTCTGATTTTAAAACTTCTTGTTCAAAATCTGATTTATTTATATCTTTTAACATATTTATATTTTTTTATTTATTAATTATTTATATTTTTTAATAGTTTTTTAAATTTATCTTTATCTAACTTCTTACTAGAAATACAATTATTTAATTCTTCTTCAATTATTTTGTTCATTAAAGATGAGACTGAAGATTTAATTGATTTAATTTGAATTAATAAATCTTCACAGCAATTATGATCACTATCTAACATTTTTGAAACGCCATTTAGTTGACCTATTATGTTATTAATTCTTTGCTTGTTTGTTTTTTCTGGCATAAATAAAGATTAATATAAAAATCTTTTTTAATTATATCACAGGGGTAGGGGGTGTCAAGAGGTAATAAAAAAACCATCAAAAAGATGGTTTTTATTTTATTTTTTATCTACTTCTATTCATCCCTCTTCCTTGACCGTTTCCTTGTTTTTGACCAATACCTTTACCAAGAGGACCGCTTGTGCTTGTTCTAAGACCTAACTCTGCTCTTATTTTATCTGCTTCTTCTGTTTTACCTTCTAAACCTAGTTTATTTGCTTCAACAAATTTTGTAAAATTATCTTTATTTATTACTGATAAAATTCTTTTACCTGAATTTGTTTTTTCCATTTCGGCTTTCCATGTTTCATAATTATTTGAAGTGAAAGCATTTTGCATTATTGTATGTCTTTCTGTTGTATAATTTGGACCTTTTTTTGTGTAATCACCTTTATAAGCGAAGGCACTAAAAACTAATGTTGTAGTTGTTGCCAAACCAATTACTAAAGCTGGTATTAATGTTTGTTTTTTCATAATTTTTATGTTAATAATTAATCATAAAAGTTAATAGTTATTTATCTTTCACTAAGTAATACAGAAAATATAGAAATCAATTTAGATAAAAAAATATTAAAAGAAAAAATTAATAAAGTTTTTACGAAAATGGATTTAAAATATAAAGAAATTTTAATATTAAAGTTTATTGAAGATAAAGACTATAAA
>CAZHKK010000016.1:0-13481 GCA_964532735.1 uncultured Gammaproteobacteria bacterium
ACAAAAAAGGTTGTTGCTAAAAAAGCAGTTGCTAAAAAAGCTCCTGCAAAGAAAGCAAAATCTACAAGAAATACTCGTGGATAAAAGAGAGAGGTAAAACCTTTCTTTTTTATTTATTTTTGTTAATATTGTTTTAATAATTTATTTGGAGGGGAAATGTGAATAATAAGTTTAAAGAAATTCTGGATCTTGAAGAAGCTATATTGTTTTTTTATGAATATTTTAGAAATAATGAATTTTCTTCAAAAAAAGATGTTTTTCTAAATTTTTTACAAGGAAAAACTTTAGAAAAAACTGAAATCATAAATAATCTTAATAATCTTATTTAAAAGGAAATCCTTGACGTTATTGACGATATAGATAATCATAAAGAATTTATTCCTGATATTTTAGAGTTTGCTGAAAATCTTTTTCAATATGATTTAAATGAAAAAAGTGTTTATTTTGATATTTATTTATCACGAGAAATCTTTGTTCAAATGTTTAATTATTTTGAAAAATTTAATAATGACGAAGGACAAATTCATTGTGTGCTTTATCTTATTTTTATAAATGACGTACTTAATGATTATAATAATGCTTTCTTTTATTATAATAAAGGAAGAGCTTTTTTAAAAAAAATATTTGATTATTCTCAAGAAACACGAGTACTTCTTGTTAGAATACTTGTTAATAGAACATTGTTTGATTGGTATAATTTTTATTATATAAAGTCCGTAATTAAATATTTACAAAAAAACAAACAAAAACTTAAAATTACTGATGATCAATATAATTTTTGGATGTTTGTTTTGTATAATAATTACAGCAATCATTCGGTTGTGTATATAAGAAAAAATAAAAAAAATATTTCAAGAGAATTTATTGTTAATGCTTATAATTTTTCAAAAAAAGCAAAAGAATTTCAAATAAAAATAGCAAATGAAGATACAATTTCTGTTTTAACTCCTATTATTTTAGAATTGTCTTATTATTATGGTGTTTTTAATAATAGAAGGAGTTATTATGATGAAATAGGTAAATTTTTGTTTAAGCTTCAAGATTCAAAACAATCAGATTCTTTTAATGATACTAAAGAAGAAATAGAAGTTTCTTTAAGAGAACTTTATTTGATTGATATTTTGGACAATGAAGAGCTTTTGCCAAAAAGAAAAGTAGAACTTATGCAAGAGATGTTTGATATTATGTTTATAACTTTTGCTAAGTCTAGAATGACTCAAGATGAGATGAATTTTAGAAAATATATTATAAATTATATTCAAATTGCTTCTAAGGTGATTTCTAAGGAGGATATAATAAAAAATATTTCTATTATTTTACGTAATTTACATCCTTTTACTTTTGGTCATTCTATTGAAGTTTCTGCTATATCTTTGGTTATGACAGAAATAATTATTGACTATAATCCAAACTATTTTATTGGTTTATTTGATTATAAAACCATAAAAGATGTTATAACTAATAAAGCTAACATTCTTAATTTTGTTAAATATTGTGGATTGTCGCATGATTTTGGCAAAATTGGAATTATAGCTATTATTTCTAAGTCTAATAGGCTTACGGATTATGAGTTTGATAGTATCAAGCAACATTCTATGATGGGATATGAGATTCTTGCTGCTTCTGAAGAAACGAAGAATTTTGCATATATTGCATTATGCCATCATAAAATGAATGGTTTAATTGGGGGGTATTCTCCAAGTGTTTTTGAAGAATGTTATGAATTTTCTTCTGTTATTAATATTATAAATCTTGCCGATACTGTTAGTGCTGCTACAGATGTTTATGGTAGGACTTATAATGGTAGAAAATATCTTTCGGATGTTCAGGGAGAAATAAACAGAGCATCTGATAGATACGACCCGATTTTATTAGAAATCTTTAATCAGGATTGTTGTATTGAAAAAATAAAACATATAATTACTGATTCAAGAGATGATTTGCTCTATAGGATTTTTAGTAATAAGGAGGTTGTTATTTGAGCTTTTGACTCGCATTTATTGCGAGTCTTTTTTGTTTTAAAATTGTTGATTTTTAATAGACAATAATTTTTATAAATATTATAATATGCCCATGAATATTTAACTTTATTGATATGAATATAGGTATTTTTACTGAGGCTTATTTTCCGCAAATAAGTGGTGTAGCTACTGTTGTTGATGTGATGGATAGAGAATTAAGATTATTGGGACACAATGTTTATATTTTTACAAACTATTATCCTGACTATATAGATATTAATCCTAATATTTTTAGATTACCAAGTGTTCCATTTGTTTTTGACAAGGCTTGTCGCGTTGGTTTTTTTTATTCTTATAAAATAATGAAACAAATAAAAGTTATGAATCTCGACATTATTCATACTCACACAGAATTTTCTATGGGATTATTTGGAAGAATAGTTTCTAAAAAGCTCAAGATTCCAATGATACATACATATCATACAATGTATAAGGATTGGGTTTATAATTCTATTGGTAATAATCCAATTAGTTTTTTAACTTCTAATTTTATAGTTGAGATAACAAAAAAACATTGTAATTCTTGTGTGTCTGTTATTGTTCCTAGTGAGAAAGTTAGAAAAACCTTATCTGAGTATGGTATAAAAACTAATATAGTAACTATTCCAAACGGAATAAAACTGGAACCTTTTTATTTAGTGAATAATAAATATGATGTTTTAGATAATAGAGAAAAACTTAGAAGTGAGTATGGAATAACTAAGGATGATAAAGTTATGTTAAATATAGGAAGACAGTCTAAAGAAAAAAATGTTGAATCAATTATTTATGCTTTAAGTGAATTATTGAAAGAACAAAAAAATATTAAATTTGTTATTATTGGTGACGGACCAAATATTCAGAATTTAAAAGATTTGGCAGATAAATTAAATATAAAAAATAATGTTTTATTTTTAGGTAAAAAACAAAGATTTGATATAGAAAAATATTATAAATTAGCTGATATTTTTATTACTTCGTCTACCTTTGAAACGCAAGGTTTAACCGTAATAGAGGCTATGGCCGCAAAGATTCCTGTTATGGTGAAAAATGATGAGGCTTTTTATGGTGTTGTGAAGGATAATGTTACTGGTTTTATTTTTGAACAAGACAAAGATTTGGCTGATTTATTAAAGCGAGTTATAAATAATAAAGACTTGCTTTCATTTGTTTCTAAAAATGCTTATGATGTTATTGAAAAATTTTCTTCTAATAGTTTTATAAAAAATATTGAAAATTTATATAAAAATTTTGTTAAAAAATAATTATTCACAATGTCTTTATTGATAAGTTGTGTTATAATTTTTTATAAATAAAAAGGTTAAAAAAGAAATTAATGTTTTTGGATTTTATATTTAGAAAAAAAAATAAAAATAATAATAAAATTGCTTTAGTTCTTGGTGGGGGAGGAGCTAGAGGTTTTTTTCATATCGGTGTAATCAAGGCTTTAAGAGAAATAGGTGTTGAGATTGGCGAGGTTGCTGGTACTTCTATGGGGGCTATTATTGGTGCCATTTATTGTTATGATCCAGATGTTGATTTTGATGAATTAATTAATAGTTTTGATGTTTTTAAAATGATAATAGCTTTGAATTCTAAAAAAATATCTAATCAAAATGTAATTGAAAATATTGAAAATGTATTAAAGAAATATGTTAAAGCTAGAAAATTTTCTGATTTTAAAATTCCATTTTCTTTTAATGCTACAGATATAGTGTCTTACAAGTCAATAATATTTAAAAATGGTAATATTTTCCCTGGGGTTGTGGCAAGTATAGCTCTTCCAAGTATATTTCCTTTTGTTAAAATAAATAAAAAAATATTATGTGATGGAGGTATTTTGTGTACTTCTCCTTTGAAAAATATAAAAAACAATAATTTCCCCGTAATTGTTTCTGAGGTGTCTCAATTTATTGATTTAAAAAAAGAAATAAAATGGAATATATTTGATATGTTTTCCATATTGACTGCAGTTCCCCAATATAATGGTTTCATAAAAGATCTAGAATTTTTTAAAAAAAACAAGAGAGACGTTTTGGTTTTATTTTGTGATACAGATCATTCTTTTTTAGATTTTAGAAAAAGTAGAATTAAAAAACTTATAGATTTAGGATATCAAGAAACTATAAAAAATAAAAAAAATATTTTTAAATTAATAAAAAAACAAAATGTTAAATAATTTAAAAAAAGAAAAAATATTTAATTTATTATTTTTATCTAATATAATAACATTCGTTGTAGCTATATTAGTGTCTGTTTTTTTGGAGGATAAAAATTTATTTTCTTTTTTTGTCATAGCTTTATCAAAAACTATGGTTATGTTTGCAATTATTTTAGTTGCGTTTTTTAATTTTATTTTTTTAAAAAATAAAACAAAAACTAAGTATAAAAAACTTATAATAATTGCTCTAAGTTGCTCAACGTTGTCTGATATTACTATAGTTTTCAATTTTATTCTTGGTGGTGTTTTTTCTTTATTTGCACTAATTATTTTTTCTTTTGCATTTATAAATTATGAAAAAATAACATCAACAAATATAAAACAAAAATTAACAATTGGTGTTTTATCTTTTTTATGTTTTTCTTTTATCTTTTTTATGTTTTTCTTTTTGGTTTTGTATGGAAAAATAACTCCTGATATTAGCTTTTTTAAAATTTTGATTCCAATTTATGTTTTTGTACAAATATTTATGTTGTCTTCTGCTTATTTTGGAAGACTACCTTTTTTAATAAAAATTGGCGCTTTTATGTTTTATATTTCTGATTTGATGTTGTTTTATAAATTATTATTTGGGAAAGACTTATTTTTATTGTTTTCTGGTTTGTTTTTATATCTTTTTGCACAACATATTTTTGCTTATGATATAGATGAATAATCTGCGAACTTATTTACTTTTTTTTTAATTTAATGTATTATTTAAAAAATCTATTTTTAGGAGGAATCTAAGTGAGTAAATTGGATATGGCTATTTCTTTTTTCTTGTCTGTTTATCCTTTGTCTCTACTATCTTTTTTCGCTTCATTAATTTCTTTTGGTTTGTGTTTTTATGTTTTTGCAAAAAATTCAAATACAAAATCTGGAAGAGTTCTTTCTTTGGTTTTGCTAGAATTTTCTATTTGGTCATTTGCTGTTGCTTTTTTGCAAAACTCAAAACCAGATAGCAATTCTGTGTGGTTTTGGTATTATTTATCATCGTTTGGATTTGCTCCTTTTTGGCCTTTGATGATGCATTTCTTTTTGCTAATGTTAGAGGCTGATAAAAGAGTGAAGACTACTTTGTATAATATTTTTTTATTTATTAATCATTCATTTCCTGTTTTGTTTTTAATTCTTTTTTTTAATGGTAATGGTGCTCCGAATAAATATGTTGCTAACCCTTTTGGTTTAGTAGATAAACCAGATACTGATTCTGTTGGCTTTTGGATATATAGTATTTGTTTGATTTTTTGGTTTTTATCGTCTTTAATTTTATCTATTGTTTTTGTTGTTAAATCTTATAAGGATAAAAATTCTAGTAGTGATCAAAAAAAACAATCAAGCATTATTTTTTTAACATCTTTAATTAGTGGGGTTCTAGGGGTTCTTTTTAATCATATTTTTCCTTTGGTTGGAATAGAATTTCCTGCAATTGGATCTGCTTTTTTAATAATAGCTCTTATTGGTTTTGCTTTTGCTGTTACAAAGTACAACCTTACTGCTGATCCTATGGATGTTGCTGTAAAAGAAGCTTATTCTAATAGTACAGAACCAATGATTATAACAACAAAAAATTTTTTAAATGTTAAAATGAACGATTCTTTTATTTCTGTTTTTAAATTAAATAAAATGGAAATAAATGATTTTAGTTTAAAAAAAATTTTAGGAGAAGAACTATGTAATTTGATTAAGAATGAATTACAAAAGGGCGAAAAAATTAAAAAAATGTTAGTTAGAAATGAAAAACATTTTAATTTAATGATAGCTCCTATATATAAAGATAATAATATAGATAGAATATTGTTTTCTTTTTCTGATATTACAGAACTTGTTTTAAGAAGACAACTTTTGGAAAAATACAATAATGAATTAGAAAAACAAGTAAAAGAAAGAACAGAAGAGCTTCAAAAAGAAAAAGACGAATCAGAAAAGAGACTTTCTATTACGGAAACCTATACTCGTAAATCTCTTGTTCATAGAATCGAAGATGGTTTTGATCCACGAACTATTGAACCTGAAGAAAAAAAAGTAGCTATAATGTTTTCTGATATTCGTCATTTTACTTCTATATCTGAACATCTGTCTCCAAGAAAAACCGTTAATCTTTTGAATTCTTATTTTAATGAGATTAATAATTGCGTTATTGGTTCTTCTAATAAAGGTGAGATAGATAAAATTATTGGTGATGCTGTTATGGCGATATTTGATAATTCTAAATCCGCTATAGATGCAGCCATAGATATTAGAAGATGTTTGCCAAAATTAAATAATTATATTCAAAAAGAATATAACATTAAAATTGATAATGGTATTGGTATTAATTTTGGGTCAGTTACTTATGGTAATATTGGTTCTGATCAAAAATTAGACTTTACTGTTATTGGCGATTCTGTAAATCTTGCAAGCAGAATTGAGGAGCTTACTAAGTATTATAATGTTCCTATTCTTATATCGGAAGCAACTATGCAAAACATTAATTGCGATGATTATAAGATTAGATTTATTGATGAAATAAAAGTAAAAGGCAAAGAAAATTCAACAAAGATATTTGAAATTTTTGATTATGAACGAGAAGATATTATTGAAATGAAGCAAAATAATCAACATTATTTAGATGAAGCTTTTAAGCTTTATCAAATAGCTGATTTTGACAATGCATTGAAAATTTATAAAAAGTTAGAAATGGAAATGCCTAGGCATAAGTATAATCCAAAGTTCCCAGCAGATTCGGTTTTAACTTTTTATATTGCTAGATGTCAAAGATTTATTAAACTTCGTCATGATAGACCCGAAATGATTCAAAATTGGTCTGGTGTGTATTCTTTTGTAGTTAAATAAAATTAACTACAGCGCGTAGCTTTTTTGCTACGCGTTTTTTTGTTAATTAATTTTTAATTAACAAAAAGGTCTTTTTATTTTTTTATTTAACCTTTATAATGTTGTATAGAAAAAATATAAAAATTAATTTAGATTTATGATTAAAAAAATATCGTTAATTTTATTGATAGTTCCTATGATTTTGTTGTCTGGTTGCATTAATAAAAATAATAATATAAATTTAAATAGCGATTTAAATATTAAAAACATTAATTATATGGTTAAAATTAATACTAATATGGGATCTATTAATCTTGAACTTTATACTAAAGACGCTCCAAATACGGTTGATAATTTTTTAAGATTAGCAAGAGAAGGTTTTTATAATGGAGTTAAATTTCATAGAGTTATAGAAGGTTTTATGATTCAATCTGGTGATCCTGAAACAAAAGACGCTTCAAGAAGAGATTATTGGGGAACTGGTGGTCCTGGTTATAAGTTTAATGATGAGATAAATCAGCATTTATTAGTAAAGGGATCTATTGCTATGGCAAATTCTGGTCCAAATACTAATGGAAGTCAGTTTTTTATAGTTACAGCTGAATCTACTCCTTGGTTGGATGGTAAACATACAAATTTTGGGCAAGTGATTGATGGTTTAGATATTGTTATGAATATTGAAAAAACAAAAACAGATGGTTATGACAGACCATTAAGTGATGTGGTTATTAATAGTATAGAAATAAATAATTAATAAATTGTAAAATGATAAGTATAAAAAATATTCCTGAAAATTTAGGTAAAGAAGTTATTGTTACTGGTTGGGTTTCTAATTTTAGATCTTCCGGTAAAATTATGTTTTTGCAATTACGTGATGGTTATGGTTTTGTTCAGGTTGTATTAGAAAAATCTACCTTTTCTGAAGATAAATGGATTGAATTAGAAAAAATAAATCAAGAAGCTAGTATAAAAATAATTGGTGTTGTTAAAGAAAATACTAGAGATGATTTTGGTTTTGAAATTTTAGCTTCTGATTTTAGCGTTTATAATTTTTCTTCTGAGGATTATCCTATATCAAACAAAGAACATGGTATAGATTTTCTTATGGATAATAGGCATCTATGGCTTAGATCAAAAAGACAATGGGCTATTCTTAGAGTTAGAAACACTATTATTAATGCAACTTATGAATTTTTTGCAAAAGAAGATTTTATCAAAATAGATTCTCCTATACTAACTGGTAGTGCTTGTGAGGGGACTACGGAATTGTTTGAATTAGATTATTTTGATAGACCTGCTTATCTATCTCAATCTGGTCAATTATATCTTGAAGCTGCTATTTTTGGGTTTAATAAATGTTTTGATTTTGGTCCTGTTTTTAGAGCTGAAAAATCTAAAACAAGAAGACATTTGACAGAATTTTGGATGATGGATGCTGAAATGGCTTTTCACGATTATATGGACAATATAAAGGTTCAAGAATCTTTAATTTGTTTTATAGTTGAAAAAGTTCTTTTAAAAAATAAAAAAGAATTACAAATATTAGAAAGAAACATAGAGGCTTTAGAAAAAGTAAAAGCTCCTTTTATAATAAAAACACACAAAGAAGTTGTAAAAGAATTACAAGAAATGGGGTCTGATATTTTAGAAAATGATGACATGGGCGCTGATGATGAAACTATGCTTACAAAAAAATATGATAAACCTATATTTGTTACAAAATATCCTAAAGTCGTGAAGGCCTTTTATATGAAAGAAGACCCAGAAGATTCTACAAGAGTTCTTTGTGCTGATTTGTTAGCACCAGAAGGGTATGGAGAAATAATTGGTGGAAGTCAAAGAGAAGATGATTATGAAAAATTAGTAAATAGAATAAAAGATCATAAATTAGATCCAGAAACATTTAAATGGTATTTAGATTTGAGAAAATATGGCTCTGTTCCTCATTCTGGATTTGGGTATGGATTAGAAAGAATAGTTACTTGGGTTTGCGGACTTGATCATGTAAGAGAATCTATTCCTTTTGCTAGAACAATTCAAAGATTACAACCTTAGATGGTATAAAAAACTAAATTTTCTTTAAAGATTGTTTAGTTTTTTTATTGATTAAAACTTATACTCATTGACATATATTAATTTTTTATGATATAATTATATGAGCGCTTATTACAGCACATTTTTTAATTAACCCATAAATTTATTAATTTAAAAATAAATGAGTTCAGGCGATTTTATTGAAATTGATGGCGTAATAACTGAATTATTACCAGCCACAACATTCAGAGTTAAGTTACCAGATGGAAGAGAAATTATTTCTTATCTATGTGGAAAAATGAGAAAAAATAATATAAAATTGATAGTAGGTGATAAGGTAAAACTAGAAATTAGTCCTTATGATTTAGAAAAAGGAAGAATTGTATATAGAGCCTAAGATTAAATAAATATGTTTTATTAACATATTGATTTATTTTTAAATTAATGTATAATTTTGCTTTATTGAATTGATAATTAAATAAAAAAACTATGAAAGTTAGAGCTTCTGTAAAAAAAATTTGTAAAGATTGTAGAGTTATCCGTAGAGAAGGTCGTGTTTGGGTTATCTGCAGTAAAAATCCAAAACATAAACAAAGACAAGGATAATATCCTTGTTTATATCAAATAGAAGATATAAATAAATTTATAAGTTTAAAATAAAAATATGATTCGTATTTCAGGTATTATTTTACCAAATGACAAAAGAATAGAAGTTGCTCTTACATATCTTTTTGGTATTGGGCTAACAAGATCTAAACAAATTTTAGCAGAATGTGGTATAGATCCAAATATTAGAACAAAAGATATTACAGAAGAACAAGCTAATATTATCAGAACTGCTGCAACTAAATTTAAAGTTGAGGGAGATTTGAAAAAAGAAATTTCTAAAAATATAAATTTAATGAAAGAAATTGGTTGTTATAAAGGAACAAGACATGCAAAAAGATTACCAGTTAGAGGTCAAAGAACAAAAACCAATTCAAGAACAGTTAGAGGAAATAAAAGAGGTTCTGCTGGAAGTGGAAAAATAACTGTTACAAAGAAGTAATTGAAGTAATTAAAGATAATTAATATATTTATTTAAAATGGCTGAAAAAGAAACAAAAAAAGTTGAAGCTAAACCTGTTGCTTCAAAAAAAACAGTATCTTCAAAAAAAGGTACTAAAAAAAGAGCTATAAAGTTTATAAAAAAAGGAATTGCTCATATAAATGCAACTTATAATAATACTATAATTTCTATTTCTGATATAAATGGAAATGTTATAGCTTGGTCATCTGCTGGAAAAAATGGTTTTAAGGGACCAAAAAAAGCTACCCCATTTGCTGCATCTACAATAGTTGAAGATGTTTGTAATAAAGTAAAAAATTTTGGTTTAGAAGAAGTTGCTGTATTGATTAAAGGTGTTGGTCTTGGAAGAGATGCTGCAATTAGAGCGTTTAATGCTAATGGAATTAATGTTTCAAGTATAAAAGACATAACTCCAGTTCCTCATAATGGTTGTAGAAAACCAAAACCAAGAAGAGTTTAATAATAAAGAATTAAATTAATTATAAATAATATGGCGAATAAAATAGCTGCAAAAAAGACAAGAAGATTGTTTGGAAAAAAAGGAAGCAAAGCTGCAAGATTAAAAGCAGAAGGTGGAATTGTTAAAAGAGAAACAAGAAAAAGACTTACAGACTATGGTGAACGTTTTAAGGCTAAACAAGATTGTAAAAAAATATACGGTTTAACAGAAAAAGCTTTTAAAAAATATTTTGATATTGCTCAAAGATCTTCATCAAATACAGAAGATATTCTTTTGATGTTAATTGAAAAAAGATTAGATAATTCTGTTTATTCTACTGGTTTCTTTAAAACTAGAGCTATGGCAAGACAAGTAGTTTCTCATGGTCACGTTTTAGTGAATGGTAAAAAACTTGATATTCCATCTGCTCAAGTAAAAATTGGTGATGTAATAACAATAAAAACAACAGAAAGATTAATTAAAAAATTAGAGGAAGAACGTAAAACAAACAAAAAAGATATCCAATCAGCTGATCATGTTTATTTTGAATTATCTAAAATGGAAGCAAAAGTTTTAAGAGATCCAGATGTTACTCCAATGAAACAAATTGTAGATACAAAATTAATAGTAGAGTATTATTCAAGATAATAGTATAATATAAAATAACTATTTAAATAAAAAAGATTTAATATTAATAAATATGGAAAATAACATCCTATTGCCAGAGAAATTTCAAATTGTAGAAGATAAAAGTACTCCATACGCTTTAGATTTAACAATGGAGCCTTTTCAATCTGGGTATGGTTTAACAGTTGGTAATGCCTTAAGAAGAATATTACTTTCTTCATTAGAAGGTTCATCTGTTTTTGCTATAAAAATAAAAGGCATAAAACATGAATTTGATACTTTAGCTGGTCTTAAAGAAGATATAATTGAGGTTATTATTAACACTAAAAATCTTGTTGTAAAATCTTTTTCTAATGAACCTGTTGTTTTAGAAATAAAGAAAAAGGGTAAGGGTGTTATATTAGCATCTGATATAAAATCTAATGCAGACATTGAAATATTAAATCCAGAATTACAAATCGCAACAATTACAGATGATAATACTGAATTTGATATGAAATTGTGGGTTAAAAGAGGATATGGTTTTTACGCAACAGAAGATAGAAAAGAAAACATAGATGAGGTTGGTGTTATAGCTATAGATGCTTTATTTAATCCAGTTGTTAATGCTAATTTTAAAGTAGAAAAGACTAGAGTTGGAGATATTGTTGATTTGGATAAAATAGTTTTATCGTTAAAAACTAATGGTTCCATTGGTCCAAGAAAAGCTATTTTTGACTCTTTGGATATTTTAATGAAAAATTTAGATGTTATAAAGAATAATATAAATATTGATGATGATAAAGATGTTCTTGTAGCTTCTAATAAAGAATCAAAAAAAACAGAAAAAGTTTCTGAAAAAAAAATAAAAGCAGAACCAAAAACAGAAAAGAAAACAACAAAGAAAGCTGCAACTAAAAAAGAAGTAACTGCAGTAAAGAAGGCTAAAACTAAGAAATAGTAATTTATTTAAAATGAGACATAAGAATAATAATAAAACTTTAGGTAGAGAAAAAGGACCAAGAAATTCGTTGTATAGAGCTACAGCTACAAATTTATTTATTGCTGAGTCTATAAAAACAACTTTGGCAAAAGCAAAAGCTATTAGACCATATACAGAGAAACTTATAACAAAAGCAAAGGCTGGAACTTTGCATGATATTAGAGAAGTTGCTCGTGAAATTCATGATAAAGATGTTATAAAAAAATTATTTAACGACATTGCTAAGAGAAATGCTAAAAGAAATGGTGGATATACAAGAATTGTTAAGGTTGGCCCAAGACCAAACGATGGAGCTGAAATGGCTATATTTGAATTAGTTGATAAAGTTGAAAAAATAAAAATAGCAAAAAAAGAATCTGTAAAAACTGAAAAAGAAACAAAGAAATCAACAGTAAGAGATGTTGAAAAAAAAGTAATTACTAAAACAAAAAAAGCTACTACAAAAAAAGAAGAAATATAAAATAATACGAATTAAATTAAAAATATGATAGAAAGAAAAATACATAAAATTGATGCAACAGATATTTCTTTAGGAAGATTGGCTACAAAAGTAGCTTATATTCTTAGAGGTAAAAATAAGATTGATTATACTCCTCATATTGATAATGGTGATTTTGTTGTTATTGAAAACATAAATGCAATAAAAGTTACCGGAGATAAAATGAATCAAAAAGAATATATTCATCATTCTGGTTGGGTTGGTGGATTAAAAAGAAAGCTTATGAAAGATACTACAATGGAAGAAGCTTTTAAGACAGCAGTTTTTGAAATGTTACCAAACAATAAAACAAGAAAGGCGATTGTTAAGAGATTAACTTTTAAAAAGTAAAATACTGATATTATGCAAAAACAAGAAACTAAAAAACAAGATCAAAAAGAAATAAAATTTCCAGAAGGAAAATATTTTTATGCTGTTGGAAGAAGAAAATCTGCAATAGCTCAAGTTAGAATTTATAATGGTAAAGGTAAATCTGTAATTAATGGAATTGATGGTGAAAAATATTTTACAGTTGCTCTTTTTGAAAAAATGCTTGAACCGTTAAAACAAATATCTAAAGAAGGTGAATACGATGTTTACGTTAAAGTTGTTGGTGGTGGAATAAATGGACAATCTGAGGCTGTTAGACATGGAATTTCTAGAGCTTTGTCTGAAGAAGATAAAGGTGTTAGAACTACATTAAAAAAACTTGGATTTTTAACAAGAGATTCAAGAGTTGTAGAAAGAAAGAAACCAGGCTTAAAGAAATCAAGAAAATCTCCACAATGGGCAAAGCGTTAATTTTTTGTATTTTTTCTTATCATAAAAAAACAATTCT
>CAZHKK010000017.1:0-12893 GCA_964532735.1 uncultured Gammaproteobacteria bacterium
AACCTCTAAAATTTGTGGTTTTAACAAATTAGGATTAATAATACTTAGCATTAATCCAGAAGTTAAAGACATAATCAAACCTATTATTGCATTTTTTATCATAACCTGAGAATCTGCGATTATTTTTTTATTACCAGCAGAAAAACCCCATCTAAAACCAGCCACTATAATAATAATAGTAGTCAATGTAGCAACAGACCCCATAATAAATTTTAATATACTACTCAAAAAAAACTGAGCTCCTGTATTAACAGGTATACAAGCACATTTTGTAACATCAGCACCAAAAAAAGGAAGCCCCGTAGTTAATTGATAGTCTTCTTTTTTTGAACAAGAATTACACCTTTTGTCTTCTTTATTATATCCAGGATTTTCATAATTATTAGATGCAAAAACATAATTTACATTTAAAACAAGAAAGGAAAAGAAAAAAGAGAAAATAAAAATTTTTAATAATTTTTTCATGTTTTAATAATAATAATCAAAATAAAGAATAAAACCTTTTATTCTTATTGTGTTTATATTATATCATTTATTAAAAAATAAACAAAAAATACGTAATAATACGTATTTTAATCTAATTTATTTTTGATTTTTTTTAAAATTTTATTCATTTCATCTTTATCAACATCTTTATTTCCCCAATGATTTAATCCATCATTTTTGTATCTTGGAATAATATGAATATGAGAATGAAAAACAACCTGACCTGCAGCTGACAAATTATTCATTCCTATATTTATTCCATCCGCATTCATAACTTCTTTAACAACACTAGCTATTTTTTTAACAACAACAAAATACTTAGAAGCAACATCATCTGGTAAACTAAATATATTTTCAAAATGACCTTTTGGAATAACTAAAGTATGCCCCATGTTTACAGGATATATATCAAGAAAAGCCAAGAAATCCTCATCTTCATAAACCTTATAACAAGGAATTTCTCCAGATATTATTTTACAAAAAACACAATCCATATATTATTTTACAACGATTCTATCTAATAAAAATATAACCAAACCAATAATTGAACAAATCCAACTAACAATCCAGAATTTCATAGTTATAGTATGTTCTAAAATCCCTTTAGCTTGAAAATGATGATGTATAGGACTAGATAAAAATAATTTCTTTTTATAAATTTTCTTATAAATTTTTTGAATAATAACAGACCCTGTATCTACAACAAAAACAAATCCAATAACAGGAAGTAAAAAAGAACAATTGGTAAGCATGGCTACAACACCAAGAGTAATACCCAAAGCAACAGCACCAGTATCACCCATAAAAACCTTTGCGGGAGGAATATTAACCCACAAAAAAGCTAAAAGACCACCTATTATAACAACCAAAAAAGAAGCCAAATCTGCCTTTCCTTGAACTAATGCAATAACAGCATACGCAAGCAAAGCTGGAAAAACTGTTCCACCAGCTAAACCATCCAAACCATCTATTTCATTAACAGCAAAAGTAGTAGCAACAACAACAAAAATAAAAAAAGGAATATACCACAAACCAATAGCATAATTTCCACTAAAAGGAATATGTATTATATCAAAACCTAATTTAAAATAAAACCATAAAGCACCAATAGTAGCTATTAAAACATAAATCAACAATTTCCATTTTACAGTTATGCCTCCAACTTTTGGTATTAAACCTTTAACATTAATATAATCATCAATTAATCCAACCAAAGCAGCTCCCATAAGAGCACCTAAAGGCAACAAAGTTTGAGCTCTTGATAAAAAATTAAAATTATCAAATAAAGCTATGTCTGTAAATTTTGATAAAAGAGCAAAAGTAAATATAACAATCAAAGTAACACCCCAAATTAATATACCACCCATAGTAAGTGTTCCAGACTTAGATTTGTGCATACTAACAAAAACCGGAGCCGTATTTTCTTCTCTAATTTTCTTTCCCATTCCAATTTTTGCTAAAAATTTTAATAGAATAGGAGAAAGTAAACTACCAACCAAAAAAGTTCCAGCACCTAGAGAAAAAACTTTAATAATATCTATGAATGTCATAGTTCAATAAATAAAATAATTAAAAAATAAGATAATATCATAAACAAACTAGCAATAATTGATGTTGCCAATAAAAAATAAGATAATACCCTATTGTATTTATAATAATGATAACACAAAAAAGAATTAATTAAAAAAATTGTAGAAGAAACTTGTGGAAACGTAAAAAATTTATTCACAGAACCAAAATTATCAATACCAAAATAAACATTATAATGCAAAGGAACTATATTATGACCCTTACTATTTATTATAAAAAAAATAAATAAAAAATAAGCAACATTTATAACAAAACCAAACAACATACCCCAAAAAATAAACTTGTTGTTCCAAATATAATTGTGTTTAATTTTAGATATAGAAGTCTTTAAAGACATAGATAATAATTTAAACTCAAATTTAGTTTATTAACAATAATATATTACTACTTATATTTATTTTTTTCAATTATCAAAATATTTAAAACAAATATTGACAAAGACATTTATTAATATTATAATGTCCATACATAATTTTTTAAATTTTAATTGTTTACTCATGTCACATAAAAAAGCTGGAAGTAGTACATCCCTTGGAAGAGATTCAATTGCTAAACGTCTTGGTGTTAAAAAATTTGCTGGTGAAAACGTAAAATCTGGTAACATAATAGTAAGACAAAGAGGTACAAAATTTTTTGCTGGAAATAACACAAAAATGGGCGTTGATAACACAATATATGCAACAACAGAAGGAAAAGTAAAAACATATACTGTTAGAAAAACAAAATTCAACGGAAAAATAAAAAGAGATAGATACATTAAGGTTGAAACTACTACTACAAAATAAAAATACGTGATTTATTCACGTATTTTTTTGTTTTTATAAATGCTATAATAATTATATCGATTTTAATAATTGTTTATTACTATTTCATATGAAAAAAATTTATCCTATTACTCTTAGTTTTTTATCTCTAACTTTTTGTTTTAATTCCTTTGCTCTTACCTTTAATCCAAATAATGTTTTATCGGATTACGAAATGCAAAATTATAACTCCATGAGTATAGAAGATATCCAATCATTTTTAGACGGAAAAGGATACCTTGGAAAAATGCTTTTTGAAAATTATTTTGGAGAATTATCAACAGCTGCAGAAATAATACACAAATATTCTAATCAATTTCAAATAAACCCAAAATACCTATTAACAACACTACAAAAAGAACAAAGTTTAATAGAAGCACCATTAGAAAAAATAAAAGAAAGAGATCTAGACTGGGCAATGGGTTATTCTATATGTGACAGTTGTAGTAAAGAAGATCCATTATTACAAAAATACAAAGGATTTGATAACCAATTATACCATGCAGCTAGAAGAAATAGAGAATATTATACAAATCCAGAAAAAATAACAATACAAACAAAAAAACCTTATACTATTAGCAATACTATAATAACCCCAGAAAACCAAGCAACTGTTAACCTTTACACTTATACTCCCCACATGATAGGAGTTAAAAATTTCTTTGAAATATGGAATAAATACTTTACAAAACATTATCCAGATGGAACCCTTCTTGCAGAAAAAGAAAAACCAGGTATATGGTTAATTCAAGACGGACTAAGAAGACCATTTATGAACGAAGCAGCTTTCTATACAAGATACAATAAAAATAATGTCATATACACATTTGCTTCTGACATAGAAAAATATACGATTGGAAAACCAATAAAATTTCCAAATTATTCTTTATTTAGAACAAAAGAAAACGGAAATATATACATGTTAGATAATGATATATTGAGAAGAATTTCTTCAATGAACATTTTTAAAACAATTGGATTTAATACAGCAGAAATAGTAAATGTAAGTTTAAATGATATTGGAGAATATGACATAGGAGAAGATATAAACGAAAAAACATTATACCCAACCGGTGCTATATTACAAGACAAAGACACCAAAGAGCTTTGGTTTGTTAAAAATGGAGAAAAATATTTAATAAAAACAAAAGAAATTTACAACATCAAATACAATGGTAAATTAATAATAGAATCAAATACTAAAGAACTATCAAGATTTATAGAAGGTTCAGAAGAAAAATTACAAGACGGAACTATAATAAAAGGATTTAATGGAGGCCCAATATTTATAATATCAAATGGAGAAAGAAGAGAAATCCAAACAAAAGAACTTTTTAAAGATTTAGGATATAACGAAAATAATATTATAAAAATATCAGATGACACTATAGTGGTTCATCCATTAGGATTTCCTCTTGAAAAAGGATTCTAATCAATATAATATTGAATTAAATAATCTCTAAAACATAAACTATGTCATTAGTAGCCGCATCAATAATCCCTCATTCACCAATACTTATACCAACAATAGGAGATTTTGATACAAGAGAAAAATTTAAAAAAACAATATCTTCTATAAATACAATTAAAAAAAATTTAGAGAAAATAAAACCAGACACCGTAATAATATTGTCTCCCAAAATAAATAAATTTAAAAACTCTTTTTGTATTAATATTAGCGAAAATTTTTCTGGTAATTTTATAGAATTTGGAGAGCTAAAAACAAATATAAATTTAAAAGGAGATGTTGGTTTAGTCTTAAAAATAAGAAAAGACGAACAAAGTGAAAATACAAAATTAATAACAAAATCTAATTTGGAATACGAATCAACAGTTCCATTATATTTTTTAACTCAAAATATAAAACCAAGAATAATTCCCATAGAATCTTCTAATCTTAATTTAAAAAATCATTTCGAATTTGGAAAAAACATAAAAGAAATAATATTTGACACAAACAAAAAAGTAGCAATAATAGCATCAGTAGCATTATCAGGAAAAACAAAAAAAGACTCCCCTCTTGGCTATACAAAAAAGGGAGATATTTTTAATAAAAAAATAATAGAACAATTAGAATCAAAAAACACTATAGGCCTATTAAATATAAAAGAATATTTAATAAAAGAAGTTTCAGAATATGGATTAAAACCCATAAGCATCTTATTAGGAATATTAGATGAAGTAAATTACATTCCAGAAAAATTATCTTTTGAAGATTGTTTAGGTATAGGATATTTAACTATGAATTTTAAAATATAATGATAGCTCAAATATTACCTTCATTAAATTTACCAACAAACATAACAACAGAATTATTTTCTTACATAATACCTTCAAAACTTGAAGGTATTATTAAAATTGGACAAATAGTAGAAATTAATTTTAGAAATAAAAAAACTCAAGGTATAGTATTAGAAATATTAAACAACAATAATACAAACAAAAAATTAAAAGAAATAAATAAAATAATACAATCAGATATAACAATAACAGAAGGTCAATTAAGCATTTTAAATTTTATAAGTGAAAATTATTTTGTAAGTAAATCTAAAGCATTAAAAACAATAATCCCAATTTTACCAAAAAATTCAAGAAAAAAATAATGAATATAAATGTTTTAAAATCAGAATATAACAAATTAATAAAATCCGACTCAAATGATTTTATTATTTTTTATTCTTCATTTGAGGAACATATAGTTTTTTTATCTAAAATATGCAAAGAAACAAATGGACAAACACTAATAACTTGTTCTTCAATATCTGAAATTAAAATAATTTTTAAAATACTAAAAAAATATATAAACGCAAATGAAATAGAAATAATTCATAAAAATTATTCAAAAAATGAATTATTAAATAAAAACAAAAAAATACATTCTAACAAAATAAAAATAATTTTATCCACCAAAACTGGAATTTTTTCTCCATTTTTTAATTTAAAAAATATAATAATAATAAATGAAGAAAGCAAAGATCATAAACAATATGACCTAAATCCAAGATATAACATAAAAGACATTTGTTCTTTTTTAAGTCAAAAAAATAATATAAAACTAATATTAACATCCCAAGCCCCTTCTGTAGAAACGTTTTACAAAAACCTTACAATTCTTGATTTGAGAGAAAAAAATACACTCACAACAATAAATATAATAGATCAAAAAACAGAAAAAAGATCAAAAAATGAATTTTATATCTCAACAAAACTACAAGAAAAAATAAAAACAACTTTAGAAAACAATAAAAAAATTATAATAATAAACAATAATTTAAAATCTGAATTTAAAAGTAACCAGAAAATAAAAGAAGAAATAAACAATTTATTTCAAACAAATATTATCACAATAGATTCAAAAACAGAAATAAACACACAAGAACTACAAAGTGCAAAAATATTAATAGGAACTGAATTTTTTATTAAAAATTTTTTATATGAAACAAAAAATATAGAAACAATAGCATTATTATCATTGGATAACATAATAAACACAGCAAATATAAATACAAATGAAGAACTATTTTCATATATAACCTTTTTTATAAATATATCAAAAGAAAAAAATATAGAAAACCTATTAATCCAATCAAATAACGTAGAAAATGAAACTTTAAATCTAGCAATAAACCAAGATTACAAAAAATTTTATGAAAAAGAAATAAAAATAAGAGAAGTTTTAGAATATCCTCCGTTCTCTACTATAATAGACTTAATTATAAAAGAAAAAACAACAGAATTATTACAAGAAAGAAAAAATAAAATATTAGAAATACTAAATAAAAAATCCAAAGAAATAGAAATTATCGGAGAAAGAACAATAGAAAAAGAATTAAAAACAAAAATAAGAAAACAAGAAAATATATCAATAAAAATACCTATAAAATTATTTCCCCAACAAAAAGAAATATTAAAAGAAATATCAACATATTGTTTAATTGATATAAAATAAAAACCCCAGAATTTAATCTAGGGTCAAAGCCTTATGCAAAAGAAAATTGTTTTTTACTTTTGTGCACAGGTCTTTCCATAAGTTTAAGTAAACTGAGTTTTTCTCTTATTATCTCTTCTACTTTTTGCTTTTCTTTATAGGCAGGAATACGGCCTTGTTTAATCAAGCTTTCAACATAACTTTCAGCATCCCTCTTTGCCTTAGCAAGTTCAATGTCTCTTATCATGTTCCCCTCCTAATCTAATCTGTAAAATCTCAAGAGCAAACGATTTTACTTCATTTATTGACAAATCTTTTCTACGTTCTCTCATATGCAACATGAGATCAATAGAATCCATAGACATAATCTCTTTTGCAAAAGATTCATCCCCTTTTGTTATTGCCAAGATTCTATCTTTTTGAAGTTCTGATAGATCTTCAAATCTTTTATTACTACTCATAAATCCTCCTTATATTCAAAAACAGAATATAACACTCCTACTTATAACACATTTTAATTAAAAAGTCAATGTTTATTAATCTGATTAATAAAATCTTTAAAAGTAATTTCATTTTTTGATTCAAATTGTAATTTATTTATTTTTATCAATTTTTTATCTGCACAAACAATAAAAAGATTTTTATCTTTAACAACAAAAGGTAAAATACTTTCATTTTTTTCAAAATCAAAACTAAAAACATCTAAATCAATATCATTTAACTTTAATCTTTTATCTCTATAAACAATAAAAATTCCTGGCCACTTTATAAAAGCTTTAAATTTATTAATAAAAGTTAAAGAATCATCAATCAAGCAATCCAAAAAACCATCTTGTTTATTAATAAATCTTGTATAAGTAGCTTCCATATGATCTTGCTTTATGGAGTTAGAAAATTTTTTATTTTCTTTAACAAAATTTAATTCTTTTAATAAAACTTCTAATCCAATATTGGCTAATTTTTTTCTAAGAATAGGCTCTATATCATTTTTTTCTATATCACACTTTGCAATATTTATAATATTACCATGATCCATTTCATGATCCATTTCCATAAGAGTAACACCAGTTTCAAAATCTCCATTAATTAAAGCAAACTGAATAGGAGAAGCTCCTCTATACTTAGGTAAAATAGACCCGTGAATATTTACAGATTTAAATTTAGGCAAATACAAAACAGAATCTGGAATAATTTTACCATATTCACAAACAATATTTATATCACCATTAAATTTAACCAATTCTTTTTCAAAATCTTTAAGTTTACTAGGTTTTAAGACAGGAATATTTAAATTTTTTGCCAATAAAGAAACTTTGGATTCTATAAGTTCTCTTTTTCTTCCAATTTCTACATCAGGTTTCGTAACAACACAAGAAATGCAAAAACCAGCATCAACAAGACCTTGAAGTATAATAGAAGCAAAAATATCAGTACCAAAAAAATTAACTTTCATAATTTTTCATAATTAAAGTCATAGTTTCTAAATTAACATCCTTGTCAAAAACTATTTTTACAAAAGATTTATCATTACCAGCAGAAAATTCATTTAACTCTTCATTATTTTGTGGATTTATAATTTTTTCTATTTTTAAAGAATAATTATGTCCATTTACAGGAATAATTTCAACAATATCACCAACAATGATTTTGTTATGAACAAAAACCAATCCTTCATTTGTAATCTCACCAACAAATCTATAATCACCCTTTAAATGAGATTCATTTATAGAAGACGGGTCAACAATGGCTTCACCAAACATAAAAGCAGAATTATAACCTCTATTTACAAGTTTATTTAATTCTAATTTCCAATATTCAGATTCTTGTTTAAAATTTCCGTCTTTTTTGTTCAATAATATATCTAAAATATTCCTATAAGCTTTCATAACTAACCCAACATAAAAAATACTCTTAGTTCTTCCTTCTATCTTAAAAGAGTTAACACCGGCTTCAATAAGTTTATCCATATATTCAATCATACAAGTATCATGAGAATTAAAAAAATAAGTTCCATGATCATCTTCCATTAGAATAATTTCTCTTTCTTTATCTTCATTCGTTCTTTCCTCTTTTACTGTATATTCAAAACGACAAGGATGAGAACAAGCACCTAAATTAGCACTACTCCCTATAAAATACCTTGAAAGAAAACATCTTCCAGAATAAGCCATGCATTGCGCTCCATGAACAAAACATTCAATCTCAACATTAGGAAATTTTTGTCTAATTTCTTTTATATCATTTAAACTAACTTCCCTTCCAAGAATAATACGAGAAGCTCCATTTTTAATCCAAAATTCAACAGCTTTATAATTTAAAGTATTAGCTTGCGTAGAAATATGAAGAGGCATATTAGGAGCAATATCTTTTATAGACAACATCAAGCCAGGATCTGACACAATAACAGCATCAGGTTTATTTTCCCCATTTAAAAAATTAATAAATTCACTTTTAAGTTCTTCAAATTTTTTAATATGTTGATTATGAGCAAAAATATTAAAAGTAACATAAGCCTTCTTACCCAAAGAATGAGCATAAGAAATACTTTCTTCAACAGAATCTAAATTAAAATTATTTAATCTAGCTCTCAAACTAAAATCAGGTATTCCAAGATAAACAGCATCAGCACCATACTTAAAAGCAAACTTTAATTTATCAAAACTCCCAGCAGGAGCAAGTAATTCAAAATCCATATATACAGATTAACAATAATATTAAGTAAGGGTAGGACAAAATTGCCCCACCCAAACAACTATTTTCATATTCTATTATATTTCAAATATAAAATCAAAATTTTATACTAGCCAATACTTGTTCATAACTCTCATTAGGATTTACTCCTAACAAAATTCTTCCTATTTTTTGATTTCCTACCATATACAAACCATTATTTTTACAATCAATTCCATCAACATAATATAAATAATAAGCTAAATCAACATCATCAGACTCCATAGTTTTAACAATACAATTTTTTTCCTCAAAATTACCTTTAAACCAAGATTCAAAGCCAACAAAACTATTTGATTTTTTATAAAAAGCAATATTCCAATTATCAACACTTAACATATCATTATTTTCTTTTACAATTGAACTTTTAGGATAATAAAAGGTTACACCATTATTAAAATAAACATTATTATTCTCATCTGAAACATGGTCGTTATTAATAATGTTTATATTTTCTTGTTTATTAAAAATATTACCATCAAAAACATAAACAACAAAATTAAAAACAGTTACAATAGCAACAAATAAAAGAGCATTTGATAGAAATATCTTCTTATACATCAAATCATCTTTTTTTATTTTAGTTTTTAACTTAACAGATCCTTTTTTTTGATTATTAATATTTTTAGATTTTACAATATTTTTTGTTTTATTTTCTTTTGGCATTTTATTGTATTTATTTAAATTATTTATTTTTTATAATAGGACTAAAGCCTCTTTGAATTTCTATATTATCAAGATATTTATCACCATCAGTATCAACAGAATAAGGATTAGTTTTATAAATATTTATCTCTAAATCATCATACAAAGTATCTCCATCCTTATCAATTTCTTCAACATCATAATCAACTTCAGGCACTTCCATAAAATCCAATTTTAATAAATTTTCATTAGATATATATTCAACATTTTTACCAACAATAAATTCCACTTCTTCTCTGTTAACAAAATACCACATTCTATAATCTACAGGACTAACATAATAAATAACAGTTGGATCGCTATTTTTATAAATAATCTTACCCGAATAATCTAAATTAGCTTTTCTATTTTCAAAAGCATCAAAAACATCATCAGAAACAGGCTTAGCAATAAATTTAAATAAATTAAAAGCATTTACATAATCACCCAAATAATATCTTCTTAAATTTATAGCATCCACATACCACAAAGAATTATTATTTTGATTTTGAGAAATTATTTTACCTCTCAATTTTTCAGCATATTTAACATCTAGTCTTGTATTTTTAAGATCATCTGAAATTTTTAAAAAAGAACCAATGCCATCATTTTTAAACAAAGAAAAATTATAAAAATCACTACAATAAGTATCTACAGAATTTTTTGTGCAAATCTTATAATAATATTTCTTATTTTCTAATAATCCAGAAATAGTCAAATCAAAAAAAGGATTGTCAAAAGAAGATAAAGTTTTAGATGTATTTTTTAAAACAACAGTATCTTCACCCCAAGATATAAAACTCAAAACAGTATCATCATTTCCAAAACTATTTATTTTCCCAACTATTTTAACAGAATTGTTACCAATCTTTTTTAAATCAAATGGTATTACTTCAGGAGTTTTAATATTAGGATCTTTATTATTAACAAAATTTTTAGGAATTATAAAATTATAAACATCAGAACAAACATCCTCTAAACCATTATTTGCACAAAATTTATAATAATATTTAACATCTTTAGTGAGTTTAGAAACAGTTTCTACAATATTATTATTGGAATAATTTGTTTTTTTTGTAGAAATTATATTATTTTTAAAATTTACATCTGTAGTATAAGAAAACCAAGTATTTACAGCAGAATAATCATTATTAGTTATACCCAAATCAGAAATATTAGCAATTAAATCAACATAATCCGCTCCAACTAAATGAAAAACTTTACCAATAGATATGTTTTTGATAGTAGTAAAACCACTAAAATTATCAAAACAACCAACTTTAGCAGGAGTATAATAACAAAGAGAATACCTATAATAACTAAAAGGTTTTAAACCTTCAATCAAAATTGAAAACTTTCTCAAATTAGAAGGAACTTTAATTTGGGGAGTTTTAAAAATTTGGTTATTTGAATCAATAATATTAGCATAAACACTAAGTTCAGAATTTCCACCAAAACCATCAATAGTTGCTTCTATTTTAGCAGTTTTTTCTTTAATATTAGAAACAAATGAATTACTTATTGATATAGGCAAACTCTTATAATCAATAACAGTAAAATAAGAAGGATCTGAACAATACTTATTATTAATATTTACAATATCACGAACACATCCTCTAAAATAATAAGTTTTCCCATAATCTAGATTTTTTAATTCCAAAGAAAAATCAGAAGCCAAGGTTAAATTTTTAGATTCATTTATAGAATCTCCATAATTAACATTTTGACCATATTCAAAATAATAATTTAAGGAAGTAAAACCACCAAAACTATCAAGTCTAGCATTTAATTTAACAGAATTTTGAGAAGTAAATTCATAAGAAATATTATTTACAATAGGAGCTTGAGCATCTCCGGGATTTACAACAACAATCTTAGTATTAAAAAAATTATCAGAAGAACAAATATTTCCAGAAGAAAAATCAGTTTTTAAACAAATTTTATAATAATAATTAGTATCAGATTTTAAATTTATAATATCTGAAAAAACTTCTCCCAATGATGTTGTTGTTTTTATTGGAGTTGAAACTTTATTAGAATAATTAGAACCTATACCATATTCAAACCAATAAGAAATTAAAGTATTCTCCCCACCAAGACCTGTTATATTGCCAGACAAAGTAGCAGATTTATCAGTTATATTACTAGCAGATCCAATAGAAACAGAAGGATTATTAAAAGTTTTGAAACTCTTTGTATTAAAACAAGAAACGGAAACAAAATCTTTCATGCAAGCTCTAAAATAATAAGTTGTCCCAAAAGATAAATTAGGTAAAGATTGAGAAATATTACCCAAAACAGAAGACTTAACCAAAGGTGTTTTAAAATTAAAATTAAAATTATCAGTTCCATATTCAAACCAATATTCCAAGCCATTAGAATCAAGAATAGAATCAATATTAGCATTTAATGTTGCGGAATTGGTTTTAATAAGAGTAGCCTCTTTTGTTGTAATAACAGAAGAAGCAAAAACATTATTAATATTAAAAACAAAAAAACTTAAAACAAAAAAACAAAAAAATACTTTTAAATCAAACAACCTTTTCATATAAAAATTAACAATAAATAATAAATAATATTATGCGAGCACATTACAATACTACGCAACAATTAATTAAATTATACCATTTTTAAAAATAAAAAACACGTGGAAAACACGTATTTTTTATTTT
>CAZHKK010000018.1:0-1003 GCA_964532735.1 uncultured Gammaproteobacteria bacterium
GAGTAATATAGTTTCATATTTTGGAAAATAAAGCCCTCTTATAAAGCAAAATATTAAAATTTTGCTCAATCAAATTGGATCCAAGTTGATTAACTAATAATTAATCAATCCATTTTATGATTGACAATATAAAGTTAAAGATAAAAAGTGATTTTTTTAGTGTTGAAAATCCTAAAAAATTCAAACCAATGGCAAATGATTTTAATAATCCTAAAAATGGTTATGGTAATTGGTATTTAAATGATATGAAAAAATCCGGAGTACATTTACATTTAATAAAACAGGGATTTAAAAGAAATATTTTTATATCATTTTCTTGTCAGAGTATTTTGTTCAAAAACAATATAGATGAATTAGAAGAGTCTGATTTTAGTTTGGTATTAGAAATATTATTAAAAAAATTAGAAACATTAGGAATAGAAACAACTTTGGAGGCAATACAAAATGCAGAAGTTACAGAAATAGATATATCAAAAAATTTCATAATAAAAAATCATGACTGTCTTAGTGTTATAGATATTATGAGGAAAGTAGATATAAACTATATGGACTCAATAGAGAGGGATTACAGCAATAATGGGAAGAGTTTGTATTTTAGAAATGGAGAACATGAAATATGTATTTATGACAAAATACATCAAATGAAACAATATAATAAATGCAAAGTAGAAGAGTTAAGAAAAAAATATCCAAACATATTAAGATTTGAAGTTAGATTAAAAAAGGTTTCCAAAATAAGAAATGTTTTAACTACTAAAGTCATTAAATTTAGTGATATTTTCAAAAAAAGTGTTTGGAAATACATAATAGAATTATATATGGAGAAAATAATTTCATATAAAAATCTATTTATATTTGAAGAATTTGATTCTCATGAAAAAACATTGTCTATATTAAATTCAAAAAACGGAGATATAAAATTAGATGACCTTATTTATGCTATTGGTGTAAATTCTTTATGTAAAGATAAAGATGGTGTAAAAAAATTTATAAGTACAATAGA
>CAZHKK010000018.1:1013-2852 GCA_964532735.1 uncultured Gammaproteobacteria bacterium
ATAGAATCTTATTATCCAAATTATAAGATTAAAGAATTAAAGAAATTTATATCTTCTCTTACAGAATTTAGTAATATAGATTGTCAGTATACATTTGTAAAAGACATTAAAAAACAATTAAAAGATTTTAAAAGTTTAAGACTTATAAATACGGAGAGTAATACAAATAGAAGAATAGGAAGTAAAAAAAATATAGGAGGGAATTTGTAATGAAAAATGAAGATATTTTAATAATTCCACCACAAGGCAAGAGAAAAGGTAGGATAATATTAGAAGCTTGTTATAAGGAAGACCAAACAATAGAAGAAAAAGAAAATTTAAATTCTATAATATTCAAACAACTTATTAATAATGGATTATTTCAAGAATTAGAATTGGTAAAAAATACAAATAACCAATAATTAATTAAAAAATTAGGATTGTATAAAAAATCATAATGCAGTAATATTAAAATAGATTATAAATCATAAATAATACCATTATGTTTTTAGAAGAGTTAGATAAAAAAATAAGAGTAGCTTTTTATATAAGAGTATCAACTGACGAACAAGTAAAAGGCTTCGGTATAGACATGCAAAAGTCCTCACTAGAGGACTTATTTGCTTTTAAAGAAAAACAAGCAAATTGGATACATAAAACAGAACATGTATTTATAGATGAAGGTTGGTCTGGTAAAGATTTAGAAAGACCAAAGTTTAACAAAATGCTTGATTGTATTAAGAAAAAAGAAATAGATTTAGTTGTAGTATATAAGATAGATAGAATATCAAGAAATTTAACGCACTTATTAAATATTTTTCAAGAATTTCAAAAACACAATGTAACTATATATTCAATAAAAGAAAATATAGATTTTTCTAGTTCTATTGGTAGATTAGCTTTTCATATATTTGGAGCACTAGCAGAATTTGAAAGAGAAACAATAAAATCAAGAACATTAGATGGTATTATAACTTCTGCGAAACAAGGTAATTATGCAGGTGGAAATATACCACTGGGTTATAAAAAAATAGCAAACGCAAACAAAAAGGGTAGTAAGTTAGAAATAGTTCCAGAAGAAGTAAAAATAGTGAGACAATTATTTGACTGGTTTGTTTTCGATAGAAAAAATTATGAACAAATAAGAGATTTGTTTAATGAGCTTAAAATTTCAAAAGGAGTTTCATATAAAGGAAAAAATCCAAAAGCCGAGTGGCATGAAAATACTATAAAAGGAATGTTGTCTAATAGTATATATTCAGGAATTAGATATAAAATAGTAAAAAAAGAAAATAGTAATGAAGAAGTAATAGAAACAAAATGCCCAGCAATAATAGATGATATAGTGTTTAAGCAAGCACAATATTACATAGAAGAAACAAGTATAACGAAAGGTAAAAAGGGCGGTGGATACAATACTTATCTTTTAAGTAGAAAGTTAATGTATAAAGATAGTGGTGCGGGATTTGTTGGTTATAAAAGAACAAAAGGTGGTTTTGCATATAGACATAAGAAAATATTAAAAAACAACATAGAATATCCAAACATAGAAATATCAGCAGATGTTATAGAAGATTTTGTTTGGAAAAGAATATTAGAATCAATAAAGAATCCAAAAAAATTCTTTGAAATATATGAAAGTCAAAATGAACAATCAAAAGAATTGTCTAGGTTAGAAAATGAATTACAAGAGTTCAAGAAAAAAATATCTTTAGAGGAGGAAAAAACAATCAAGATATCTAATGATTATTACGACGGTAAAATATCAGAAGAAATGAAGCAAAGTTTAATATCTGATTGCAATCAAAAGATATTAGCTCATAGTAAAGTAATGAATGAATTAGAGGAAAGTGTTAAAAA
>CAZHKK010000018.1:2907-12551 GCA_964532735.1 uncultured Gammaproteobacteria bacterium
TCATAAGACTAACATAGAAAAAGTAACACCAGAAACAAAACAATCACTAGTAGATTCTTTAGTAGAAAGTATAATCGTATGGAAAGAAGGTGAAGATGTGAAAGCCCGCATAAACTTTAGGTTCGCCAAAAACTTTAATAAAGAAAAAGAGGAGCTAGACGAACCCTTATTTGGCGAAAATACAACAAAAAAAACAGGAAGTCCGAAGACATCCTGTTCTAATGGTGGGCAGTGAGGGATTCGAACCCCCGAAAGCCGAAGGCTGACAGATTTACAGTCTGTTGCGATTGACCACTCCGCCAACTACCCATGATTAAAATCATGAAAACAATTATAGCAAAAAATAATAAAATAGCAAGTTTTAACAATTGAACTTCTATTGTTTTTATTATAAACTATTATAATTATAATAACAAATTAAAAAAGTTCCATGACTTTTGCAAAAAGAATAGCCTTTAATACTGCAATACAATTTATAGGTAGATTTTTTTCTATACTTTTTGGTGTTATTGCAATAGGTATAATGACAAGAACATTGGGCGTAGAAGGTTATGGAATGTATACAAAAGTTTTAACTTTTTTTCAAATAACGTCAGTACTTTTAGATTTCGGATTATCAAATGTTACTTTAAAATATATTTCTCATGAAGATGATATTAAATCAGAAGAAATATTAAATAAAGTATTAACACTAAGATTTTTTTTAAATCTATTAATATTAGTAACCCCTTTTGTATCTTTATTTTTAAATTATGAAAAAAGTGTTGTCATAGGAATTTTTATATTTTCAATAAGTTATTTAATTTCAAATTTTTCTCAAATTTGGTCTATACTTTTACAAAAAAAACTTAATACAATTCCAATAATATTAGGAGAATTAATTACTAGAGTAACTTTTTTGGTGGCAATATTTATTTTATATAAATTAAACCTAGGTTTAATTTCAATGGTTTTAGCATCAGCTATAACAGGTTTATTTTCTGTAATTACAGTTTATTTTGGAGTTAGAAAATATATACGTCCAAAATTTATTATAGATATAGCTCTTTGGAAAGATGTTTTTAAATTATCAGCCCCATTTGCTCTTTCTGTGGTTTTTAATTTGATCTATTTTAGAGCAGATTCTTTTATCTTAACATTATTTAAAGATAACAAAGATATTGGAATATATGGAGCAGCTTATAAAATTATAGATATATATGTTAGTATTCCAGCTTTATTTATGAGTCTTCTTTTGCCTACATTTGATAAAACTTTTAAAGAAAATGATAAAGAAAGATTTCAAAACTTATTACAAAAAGCATTTGATTTTTTATTAATTTTAGCAGTTCCAATAATGATTGGAGGGTTTTTATTATCAAAAGATGTAATAGTTTTATTAGCAGGATCAGATTTTATTGAAGCTGGTCCAATACTTTCTGTCTTATGTGTAGTTATGGGGATAGTTACAATAGGAGCTATTTTTACAAATACAGTTATTGCTGTAAATAATCAAAAAAAGATGATGTTTGGATATGGAATAGCAGCTTTTGCGTCAGTTGTTTTATATTTAACACTTATTCCAATATATTCTTATAAAGTAATTCCTTATATAAAAATAATAATAGAAGGATTTATAGCAATTTTAGCTTTTGTTTTAACTTATGAAAAAATTAAAAAATTTCCATCATTAAAAAATGTATTTAAAAATATAATATCAAGTATAGCAATGTGTTTTGTTATATATTTTTTACAAATATTTTTTAAAGCGGGAATATTTATTACTTTACCTTCAGCGGTAATTGTTTATTTTTCGGTTTTATTTATAATAGGAGGTATAGATAAAGATATGATTAAAAAAATAATTACAAAATAAAATGATTTCAAATTCATCAGAAGATACAATAAAAATAGCAAGAGATTTCGCAAATTCTTTAAAAGGAGGGGAGATAGTTTGTTTACATGGAAATTTAGGAGCAGGAAAAACAACTTTTATGAAAGGAATAGCTGAATATTTTGGAGTAGAAAAAGATGAAATTATTTCCCCAACATTTATAATTGCAAATCATATTAAAATTAAAAATAATATTAATATATTAAATATAATACATATAGATGCTTATAGAATAGAAGATGAAAACAATATGTTGGAAACAGGATTTTTAGAATATTTTAATGATGAAAATTCAATTATTTTTATAGAATGGTCAGAAAAAATAAAATCATTTATACCAAATGAAAATAAGATAGATATAAATTTTAGTATATTGGATGGAAACAGAAGAGATATTGCAATATCTTAATTTTTGTGTTATAATATAAAACGTAATAAAATATCAATAGGAGGATATTTTGATAGGAAAAATAATTAGTTTTCGTTTCGATAAAGAAGAAGAAGTAAGAAACGGTATTGTTGTTAATAAAAAAATAATTAAAGTTTCTGTTGGTTTTGAGGGGGTTTCTTATACTGTTAAAGCTGATAAGCAGATAAGAAATGTAATGGGGTGGCAGAACATTTCTTCAAAAAGAGAAAAACTTGTCACTAATTTTTTAAAAAACAAAATAGGACAAGAGTATTTTTTCCAAAGAAAGGACAATTTACCAGACGAGCTCTTGAATGAGCTTTTAAAACAAAAATAATCTTTAAGGGCCATCATTAATAATGGCCCTTTTTTGTTTCTCTTGACTATAAAAAAAAATAATATTACAATAAATTAGCACTTAAAACATTAGAGTGCTAAAAGTTGATTTTTTAATTAAATTAACTTTTATAACTAATTAACTTAATCAATTTTATGAACATAAAACCATTGCACGACAATATAATAGTCAAACAATTTGAAGAAGAAAAAATAACAAAATCTGGAATAGTAATTCCTGATACAAGTAAAGGAGAAAAGAAAGAACAAGGTGAAATAGTTGCAATTGGAAGTGGGAGAGTTAATGAAAAAGGAGAAGTAAGACCATTGGAAGTAAAAGTTGGAGATAAAATTATTTTTTCAAAATATTCACCAAGTGAAATTAAAATAGAAGGAGAAGAATATTTAGTAATGAAAGAATCAGACGTATTGGCAATAATAGAATAAATTTGAAGGTGTTTGATGTATTTGACACCCATACATATTTAATAAATTAATATTTTAAACATGTCAAAACAAATAATTTTTAATGATGAAGCAAGAAAAAAATTAAAAGATGGAGTAGATAAATTAGCTGATGCTGTAAAAATAACATTAGGACCAAAAGGAAGAAATGTGGCTATAGATAAAGGATATGGCACACCTCAAATAATTAATGATGGAGTTTCTATAGCAAAAGAAATTGAATTAGAAGATAAATTTGAAAATCTTGGTGCAGAACTTGTGAAAGAAGTAGCAACAAAAACAAACGATTTGGCAGGAGACGGAACAACTACAGCTACATTACTTACTCAATCTATAATTTCAGAAGGAATAAAAAATGTTACAGCAGGAAATTCCCCAATGCAAATAAGAAAAGGAATAGAAAAAGGAGTTAAAGAAGTAGTAGAACATTTAAATAAAATATCAAAACCAATAGAAACAAAAGAAGAAATAGCACAAGTTGCAAGTATATCTGCAAATGATAAAGAAATTGGTGAAAAAATAGCAGATGCAATAAACAAGGTTGGGAAAGATGGAGTAATAACAGTTGAAGAATCTCAATCTTTTGGGGTAGAAACAGAAATAACAGAAGGAATGGAGTTCGATAAAGGTTATGTTTCTCCTTATATGGCAACAAATCCAGAAAAAATGTCAGCAGAATACAGCGAAGTAAGTGTATTATTAACGGACAAAAAAATATCTTCAATAAAAGAAGTGTTACCATTACTTGAAAAGTTAGCAGAGTCTGGAAAAAAAGATATTGTTATAATAGCAGAAGATTGTGATGGGGAAGCTCTTACAACATTTGTTGTAAACAAATTAAGAGGAACGTTTAATTGCTTAGTTGTTAAGGCTCCAGGATTTGGAGATAACAGAAAAGCAATTTTAGAAGATATTGCAATTCTTACTGGAGCAACTGTTATAACAGAAGAAAGAGGATTAAAATTAGAGACAGTAGATTTAGATGTTTTAGGAAAAGCGAACAAAGTTATAGCAACAAAAGATAAAACAACTATAGTTGGTGGCGCAGGCTCTAAAAAAGAAATAGAAGAAAGAATTTCTTTATTAAAGAAAACTTTTGAAAATACAGAATCATCATATGATAAAGAAAAAATAACAGAAAGAATAGCAAAGCTTGGTGGGGGGGTAGCTGTTATAAAAGTTGGTGCAGCAACAGAAACAGAAATGAAAGAATTAAAGTTTAGAATAGAGGACGCTATAAATGCTACAAAAGCAGCAACAAGAAAAGGAATAGTTGCTGGAGGAGGAGTTGCCCTATTGAGAGCAACAGAAGTTTTGTCAAAAATAAAATTAGAAAATCAAGAAGAACAAATAGGTATAGAAATATTACAAAGAGCTTTAATTTCTCCAGCAAGACAAATAGCAGAAAATGCTGGAGTAAATGGAGATGTTGTAGTTAATGAAATATTAAAAGAGAAAAATATAAATTTTGGGTATAATGCTTTAACAAATAAATATGAAGATTTAATAGAAAATGGAGTTGTTGATCCAACAGAAGTTACAATAACAGCATTGCAAAATGCAGCTTCTATTTCAGCTATGTTATTAACAACGGATGTTGCAATAACAGAAAAACCAAAAGAAAATTGTTCTTGTGGTGATAACTCTACAAGCATGCCAGGTGGAATGGGTATGGGTGGAATGTATTAAAAATAAAAAAATAGAACGGGTTTTTTACCCGTTCTTTTTTTATTCGTTATAAACAACATATTCTAATACGTTATTTATATCGAACAAAAACGATAAACTCTCTTTTTTATCATTTTCATAAACAATCTTTATTTTTTCCTCAAAAGTAGGAATATAAAGAAGATTTATGATATCGTTTTTTAAGGTTTTTCCTATTTCGAAATATGGAATAGAAGAACCTTTTTTATAAACGATATTTTTAAAAGATAAAGGATTATTTGTCCCTTCTATATAGAAGAAATTATTTTCTTCTATAATCCAATCATCTTTTTCAAAAAATTCTTTTTGTTTTATTATTTGATCCCATTTATTATGAACATCATCTTGGATGTTCATAAAAATAATTTCTTTTGCTATTTTGGAATTTTCTTTTTTATTCCAATTGGTTATTTCTTGTTCTATCTTTTTCTCGTCAATATTTTTTTTTAATAAAACATATTCATCTCTTTTTAAAAAAGATGTAATTACTGATAAAACAATAACTACAACCAAAGAAATAACATAAAAATATAACCTAAATTTATTTTTCAAAACAATCCTCCTTAAAGAATATTATATATTATATCATAAAAATAAAAAAAATGCAATTAAAATATTTAAATTTTCCTTTCTATATTAATTTCTATGTTTTTATAATCAAAAATATCTTTATTGTTTTTTAAATTAAGATAAGCAGAAACATTTATCATAAGAGCATTGTCCATGCAATTATAAATTTCTGGCATTATAAATTTACTTTCTGTGTTTTTTTCAATTTCATTTTTTAATCTATCCCTCAAATCTTTATTTGCGGAAACTCCACCAGCAAGAATAAAAATTTTAGGATTAAACTTTTTAATTGCTTTTAAACTTTTTTTTGTTAAAACATCATTAATAGCATCTTGTGCGCTTGCACATATATCTTCAATTGAAATATCTAATTTTTCTTTTTGTATTTTTTCATATTTATATAAAACAGCAGTTTTAAGTCCAGAAAAAGAAAAATTAAAATCATTAGATCCTATCATTGGTCTAGGAAAATTTATTTTATTTTTATTTCCATTCAAAGCCATCTTAGAAACAATAGGTCCACCAGGATATCCAAGATTTAATATCTTAGAAACTTTATCATAACATTCACCAGCAGCATCATCTAAAGTTTGTCCGATAACTTCCCAATTAATAAAATTTTTTATCAAAACTATTTGTGTATGACCGCCAGATACAGTAAGTGTTATCATGGGGTATTCTGGATTTATAATAGAATATTTTTTTTCATCTATTTTGTTTATTAAAGAAACTAAAACATGGCCTCTAATATGATTAACTGATATTATAGGGATTTTTAATATAAAAGATAATGTTTTAGCAGTTTCTGATCCAACAATAATAGATCCAACTAATCCGCCACCTTTATTTGTTAGTCCGATATAGTTTATATCAGATAATTTTACATTTGCTTCTTTTAAGGCTTTATCCAAAACAGGTATTATATTTTTTATATGTTCTCTTGATGCCAATTCTGGGACAACTCCGCCAAAAGGATTATGATCTTTTATTTGTGATGATATTATATTTGATAAAACACAAAAAGAGTCCTTGTTATATTTGCATATAGCAATTGCAGTATCATCACATGTTGTTTCTATAGATAATATTATAATATCTTTTGTCTTCATTTTTTTAGTTAAATTATATTATATATTTATATAGTAAAAAAGATAAAAAGAAAATAGATATTTGACTTTAATCACTAATTTTAGTAGAATATTTTTAATTTTTAAAAACATAATAATTAAACAATACAAAAGATATGATGATAGAAGCGGGAGAGTTTAAAAACGGAACAGCATTTAAATATAATGGAGAATCTTATGTTGTTACAAAATTTCAACATTTAAAATTAGGAAAATCTGGTGGGGCTAGAATGATTACAAAAGTAAGAAATCTTATAAATAGTAAAGTTTTAGATATTACTTTTAATTCAATTGATAAAGTTGAAAAAATAGATACAGAAATGAAGACAGCACAATATTTATATGAAGATGGAACTTTTGCTTATTTTATGGACCCAACAACATTTGAACAAGTAGAATTATCATTAGAAACTTGTAAAGATGATCTAAAATTTTTAAAAGCAGAACAAAAGGTTACTATTTTAAGGTTGGATGATAAACCAGTAAAAGTAGTTTTGCCATTAAAAGTTGCATTAAAAGTTCAAGATACAATGGATGGGGTTGATAAAGGAAATACTGCTGGTGGTTCTATTATGAAAGAAGCAACTTTAGAAACTGGAGCAATAGTGAAAGTTCCAGCATTTATAAAAACTGGAGAAATTATAAATGTTAACACTGAAACAGAAGAGTATGTAGAAAGAGTTAACTAGTAAATTAAATAAAAAGATGTGAATTTTCACATCTTTTTTGAATATTATTTTTTTTAATATATAATTAAATAATTAAAATATTAAAATAATTGTTATGTTGATAGCAATAATGTCTGATACTCATGATAATTTATTTCGTTTAGAAAAAGCATTAAAAGAAATTCGTAATCGCGATATAAAACTTTTATTTCATTGTGGAGATATAGGCACAGAAAAAACTATTGAAGTTTTAAAGGCTGAAAATATTCAAATATATGCTGTATGTGGTAATAATGATTATTATTTAGATTTGAAAAAAAAATGTGAAAATACAAATATAGGTTTATTTGAAGATATTGGAGAAATAGAAATTGATAAGAATAAAATAGCCATAACTCATTTACCAAAAGTGGCAGAATATTTAGCAAATATAAAAAATTACGATATAATATTTTTTGGTCATACACATAAAAAAGATTATAAAATATTAAACAAAACAAAATTAATTAATCCGGGAGATGTTATGGGAAGAAATAACAAGCCAAGTTTTTTAATATATGATACAATAGAGCATAGGTTTAAATTTATAAAAATATAATTAGTTAAAAGGTTTTAATAAAAATGACAAAAGGTTTTAATAAAAAGTCTTCAATTATAAAAAAAGAAATTATAAAAACAAAAAGTAATTTAAAAACAGAAAAAGAATTTATTAGAAAAACAAAATTAAAGTTATTGTTTATTCAAGGAGCTTTTTTTAGTTTTGCTTCAGCTTTGTTATCATATGTTATATCTTCTTATTTATCAGATTATATACAAGATAAATATGTTAGTATAGTTTATCTAATATCAAATATTTTTTGTTTTTTAATAGTATTCAATTTTGGAAAAATTATTAAAAAAATAGGACTATTTAAGTCTGTTATTTTTAATATGTTAATTTTATTTTTATCTTTAATATTGCAATTAATAATAAAACAGAATATTTTTACCATAGCTTCAACAATAATTCTTTATCAAATAACTTCAGCTTTGGTTTATGTTTTTATGGATTATTATGTAGAAAAATATTCTTTGGATGGATCTACTGGTGACACAAAAGGTTTACAGTTGACAATTATGAATTTTACTTTTTTATTAGGACCTTTGTCCGCAGGGTTCTTATTAGAACGTTTTGGGTTTAGTTTTTTATTTTTTTTATCAATAATATTTACAATTCCAACATTTTTTATTTTTATAAAACATTTTAAAAATATTAAAATTACAGGGACCAAAACAATTAAAATTAAGTTAAAAAAAGTACTTAAAAATAATGCTGTTTTTAGAATTAGTATAGTTAGTTTAATATTAAATACTTTTTTTTGCTTGGTGAATATTTATACTCCAATATACATGAGCAAAAATCTCGGATTATCTTGGGATAAAATAGGTATAATATTAGCAATAATATTAATTCCTTTTATTATTTTTCAATATCCAGCAGGAAAAATAGCAGATAAATATTTAGGTCAAAAAGAATTATTAATAACATCTATTATAGTCATGGGAGTGTCAACATGTGCTTTATTTTTTACAAAAAATGTTATTACTTTTACGATAGCTTTATTTTTTACTCGTGTTGGCGCTAGCGTTGTTGAAATTATGAGAGATGTTCATTTTTATAAAAATATAAATTCTAGAAGTTTAGATTTTTTGTGTTTTTATAAATCAATGACTTCTTTTGCTTATATAATTGGTCCAATAATATCATCTTTAATATTAACGTTCTTTAACATAAAATTTTTATTTTTATTTTTAGGTATCATTATAGTTATATCTGGAGTTTTGGTTTTATGGAACCTAAAAGATACAAAAGTTAACTTTAAATCAAAATTTATAGAAATGTAATATTTAATTTATGTCAAAAAACATTTTAAAAGTTCATGTTTATTGTGATAAAATTCGTAGTATACACAATGTTGGTTCTATTTTTAGAACAAGTGAAGGTTTTGGTTTTGTAGAAAAAATATATCTTGGTGGTTATACTCCAACACCAAATCATCCAAAAATGAAAAAAACAGCTCTTGGCGCAGAATCTGTTATAGAATGGAAAACTATAAAACAACCAATTAGATTGATTAAAAATTTAAAGAAAGAAGGTTTTCAAATAGTTTGTTTGGAAAAATTAAAAGAAAAGACTTTAGAAAAATTAAAATTAAAAAATAATAAATTAAAAGTTTCAAATATTTATAAATTTACTCCAAAAAATAAAATAATTTTTATAGTAGGTAATGAAATAGATGGAATATCTAATAAAATATTAGAATTAACAGATGTAATTTTAGAGATACCTATGAATGGAAAAGTAAAAGAATCATTAAATGTTTCTGTTTCTTTTGGAATAGGTTTATATAATTTAATAAAATAAAATATAAATTTTACACTTTTATGATTTTTAAAATTATGATAAAATTTATAAGTGACTTATAAATTAATAAAGTAAAAATATAAAA
>CAZHKK010000019.1:0-12240 GCA_964532735.1 uncultured Gammaproteobacteria bacterium
TTTTAAATTTAATAACCTCTTCATAAATATAATATATTTATTAATATAACAATTACATTATACCATTTCTTAAAAATAAAAAACACGTGGAAAAGTATATCTTAAAATTTTTTCTGCGACACAACAATATTTTGTAATATACCTAAAACAATAAAATTAGTAACAAGACCACTTCCTCCATAACTAATAAAAGGCAAAGAAATTCCAGTAACAGGCGCTAAACCAATATTCATTCCAATATTAATTAAAATCTCTATCAACAACAAAAAACCAAACCCCAAAAAAACAAAAATACTAACATCATCTTCTAAATTTTTTACAACATAATAAAATCTATAAAACATCAACCCATAAGCACAAACAACAACAAAAACACCAACAAAACCAAATTCTTCAGAAAAAGAAGCAAAAACAAAATCATTAGTTTTTTCTGGTAAAAAATTTAATTGACTTTGCGCACCAAAACCAAAACCTTTACCAAAAAATCCTCCAGACCCTATAGCTATCATAGATTGAGTAACTTGATAGCCAGATCCCAAAGGATCCGATAAAGGGCTTAAAAATGAAAATATTCTATCTTTTTGATAATCTTTAAAAACAAAAAACCAAAAACTAGAAATAAACAATACAAACAAAAAACCAAAAACTAGAAAATGTTTTATGTTCGTATTTATTATAAATACAAAAAATAATGAAGTTAAAAATATTAAAATAAAACTACCAAAATCTGGTTGCAATAAAATTAAAACCAAAGAAGGTAATATTAAAAATAAAGAATTAAAAATATCTCTAAATAATATATTTTTTCTATTATGATTACCCCAATAAAAAGACAAAAAAAGAACAACAACAATTTTTAAAAATTCTACTGGTTGCAATTTGAACAAACCAAAATCAAACCAACTCTTAGCACCATGAGTAATAGAGCCAATAAATAAAACCAAAACCAAAGATATTAAAACCAAAACATAAAGAAAACCAGATTTAGATATAAGAGCTTGATATTCATAAAAACTCATTAAAAACAAAGAAACAATTCCAATAACAAGAAAAATAATTTGCTTAATAAAGTTATTAAATATAAAAACAGAACTATCCCCTACAAAACTATATTGAATAACAATTCCAAAAATAGATAAAAATACCGGTATCAAAACCAGTATCCAATCAATCTTTTTAAAATGATCAACAATTTTAGAAAAAAGCATAGTTGTTTTTATACACCCGTATTAATAATTTCTTTATTCATATAAGATTCTTCCAAGCACATATTAACTTCTGGCAATACTAAAACACTTCCAAATTCTTGTAAATGATCAGGAAGATTTATAGAAGAAGAAACACTATTTCCAGATTTTATTTTTGACATTTCTTTTTCCAAAACATAAATAATATCACCAGAATTATCAAAAAATACTATTTTATTATTAATAATATTATAATTATTTAAAGAATTATTAGTTATCTTAAAACTAAAAACATTAACACTAGAACTTCCATCTTTTAAATTATTTATCTTTTCTTCTGAAACTAATAAATTATTTTTTTGCATCTCACAATCATAAGGAACTTTTGTTTCAATAAAACGATTAGGTCTTTTTGGGTATAAATTAATCAAAGACCATCTTAAATTTTCAACAACAAGTTCAGGATTATCAATACTTGAATCATCAAAAACACCACGAACAAAAACGTATTTTTCAGAAGAAACTGGTATATTAGCCTTTTTTGTAGGAGTTTTAACTTCACCATTATAAACAAAATAATAATCAAAAGAAGATAATTTATATTTTTCATTGTCATTAACAACTAACGCATAAAAATCAGTATAAATTTTACTAAAACCAGTAGAATAACCTTGACTCTTAACACTCAAAGAAACAGGAGCATTTTCTTTTAAATAAGCATTAAATAAATTATAATTTTTATTAGAATTTACCAAAAAATCATTATACAAAAATAAATGTTGATTAGAACTATTTATTATTAAAATAATATTTGAAACAAGAATAAAATAAATAACAAAAATAGAACAAGTCAAAAAAACTTTAATAAAAATTCTAATTTTTGAAATATTTTTTAAAATCCAAAGACTACGATCTAGACTTTTATCATCAATACCGTCATAAAGCATAATTATGCAAATTAATAATTAACCTAACTAATTTTACCATATTTCCTTTTTCTGATAAAATACTAATAACTAAAAGGTTAAAAAAATAAAATGATAACACTAGAACAAGCTCAAATATTTTTTTACATAACAATTCCATCTTGCGTTTTAATATTTATGATAATTTCCATATTTATAAAATTATCCGTATACAAAAAAATAAACAAAATATTAAAAAAAATATTAGAAACAATAGAGGAAGTAGAAGATAAAATACAATTTTTCAAAATTTTAGCAGAAGAAATAAAAAATAAAATAATAGATCTAAAATTTTACACCGAAAAAGCAAAAGAATTTACAACAAAAATAAAAGATATAAAAAAAGAAATTAAAGACACTTTTGAAGACGAGGAACCGATCAAAAAAAGAAAAAAAAGAACAACAAAATCTTCAAAAAAGAAATAATAAAATCACCTATATAAGGTGATTTTATTATCTTTTCCACAGCTACTAAACAAAAACTTTAAATGTTAAAATACAAAAACGTAATTCAAAACCATTTTTTAATCTTTTTTTATGTTCACAAATCTACACGTTCATACAACATACTCACTGCTTGATGGTCTTACAAAAATAAAAGACTTAGTTTCTTACACAAAAGAATTAGGAATGACATCAGTAGCAATAACAGACCATGGAAACATGTATGGAGCAATAGAATTTTATCAAATTTGCAAAAAAAACGATATAAAACCGATTATTGGAGAAGAGTTTTATATAACCACAAATAGACACTCTAGAACACAACAGGACCCAAGATACCATTTAGTATTATTGGCCAAAAATTTAGATGGATATAAAAACCTTATCAGATTAACCTCAATAGCAAATAATGAAGGGTATTATTACAAACCAAGAATAGATTTTGAAATATTAAAAGAAAACTCAAAAGGACTAATATGCCTTACAGCTTGTATTCAAGGAGAAATACCACAAGCAATCAAAAATAGAGACTTTAAAAAAGCTGAAAAATTAATAGAACAATACATAGAAATTTTTGGAAAAGAAAATTTTTTTCTTGAATTACAATATCTACCAAAAGTAGAAGGACTTGATTTTGTAAATCAAAAATTTTTAGAATATAGTAAAAAATATGATATAAAATGCGTTGGAACATGTGATAGCCATTATTTAAAAAAAGAAGATGCGGAAATACAAGACATTCTTCTTTGCATCCAAACAAAAAGACAATTAAACGATACCGGAAGAATGAGTATGATAGATTTTGATGTGCACTTTAGATCAGAACAAGAAATGTTAGAAATCCCACTTTTTGCACAAAACCCAGAGCTCATAAGTAATACTCAGATAATAGCAGAAATGTGTAATCTAGAATTAGAAATGGGAGTAACAAAACTTCCATATTACCCACTTCCAGAAGGAATCACCCCAGAACAAGAAATTATAAATATATCAAAACAAAACTGTCCAAAAAAATATGAATGCGATTTTGACAAATTACCAGAAAATATAAAACAAAGATTTGAATACGAACTTTCAGTAATTAAAAGAATGGGATATGAAAGTTACTTTTTAATAGTTCAAGACTTTATCAATTGGGGTAAAAACAATGGAGTAGTAATAGGACCAGGAAGAGGTTCTGGCGCTGGTTCTATTATTGCATACTTATTAAACATAACAGATCTAGATCCAATAAAATATGATTTACTTTTTGAAAGATTTTTAAACCCAGACAGAATATCCATGCCAGATATAGATACAGACTTTGCAGATAGTGGAAGAGATAAAGTTATAAAATATGTTTGTGAAAAATATGGATATGACCATGTAGCTCAAATAGCAACATTTGGAACTATGGCATCTCGTGCTGCGGTTAAAGACGTTGGAAGAGTTATGGGATATTCTTTTGGTTTTATGGATACATTAGCCAAATCAATTCCACAAGGATCAGATATAGAAGATGCATTCAAAGAATCTCCAGAATTTAAAGAAATGTATGAAACCAATCCAGATGTTAAAAAAATAGTAGATATAGCAAAAAAACTTGAAGGCGGTGCAAGAAACTCATCGGTTCATGCATGCGGTATTTTAATTACAAAAGACCCATTAAACGAAACTGCTCCAACCCAAAAAGACGAAGCAAGTGATTTTTTAATATCACAATATTCCCTTCATCCAGTAGAAGATTTAGGACTTTTAAAAATGGACTTTTTAGGTCTTAAAAACTTAACAATTTTAGAAAATGCAGTAAAACTTGTTGATAAAGTTCATGGAATAAAAATAGATCTTAACAATCTTAAAGCTCCAGACGGATACACAACAGACGCAGATTGCAATTTTACACCAGAACAAATAAAAGCTTTCAAATTATTTCAAGCTGGAGATACAACTGGAGTTTTCCAATTAGAATCATCTGGAATGAAAAAATATTTAAAAGAATTAAAACCATCAGGATTTGAAGATATTATTGCCATGGTAGCTCTATATCGTCCAGGTCCAATGCAATTTATTCCACATTTTATTGCAAGAAAAAATGGAACAGAAAAAGTAGAATACGATCATCCATTAGCGAAAGAAGCCCTCAAAAATACATACGGAATTACAGTTTACCAAGAACAAGTAATGAGACTTTCAAAAGATTTAGCAAATTTTACAGGAGGTCAATCAGATGGACTTCGTAAAGCTATTGGTAAAAAAAATGCTGCTCTTATGGCAGAATATAAAGATAAATTTATAGAAGGTGGACAACAAAATGGAATTTCAAAAGAAATTACAGAAAAAATTTGGAAAGAATGGGAAGCTTTTGCCCAATATTGTTTTAATAGATCACATGCAGCCTGTTACGCAATGGTTGCATATCAAACAGCATACATTAAAGCAAACTGGCCAGAATGTTTTATGGCTGCCCTTTTAATGTCCGATTCTAATGATTTAGAAAGAATAGCTATCGAAATTAGAGATGTAAGAAATTCTGGAATAGACGTTCTACCACCAGATATAAATGAAAGTTTTAAAGACTTTACAGTAGTAAAAAGACAGAACAAAGAAGGATATGATATTAGATTTGGACTTTCAGCCATCAAAAACGTTGGAATTCATATAGTAGAAGATATATTAAAAGAAAGAAAACAAAATGGTCCATTTAAATCAATAGAAGGTCTTTTACAAAGAATACAAAGTAAAGATTTAAATAAAAAATCAATAGAAGCATTTGCTAAATCAGGAACATTAGATAGCTTAGAAGATAGAAATATTCTATTAACAAATATAGAAACACTTTTGAATTACAACAAAAACATAAAAGAAGAACAAAATACAAAACAAGCAAATATATTTGCCGTAATATCAACAAATGGAAATTCGCTTCCTCCACTTGTTTTAACAAAAACAGAAGAAATAGATAATAAAACAAAACTTGCCTACGAAAAAGAAATGTTAGGACTTTATATTTCAGATCATCCAATGGGAGAACACATAAAAGAAATACGAAACAAAATAAACATACTTCCTTTGGCGTCGCTAAAAAGACCTGGCAGCAAAAATATTAATATAGCTGTAATGATAAGTGATATTAAAAAAATAACAACAAAAAATAATGAAATAATGGCTTTTATGACAATAGAAGATGAATTTGGAGACGCAAGCGAATTAATAGTTTTTCCAAAGACATACAAAGCAAATATTTCAATATTAGAAAAAGATAAACCAATATTGGTAAATGGAACAATATCAGATAAAGACGGAGAATTAAAAGTATTAGCAAATACTATTTATGAAATAACACAAATAAATTCAGAAGAAATTTGCAATAAAATAAAAGAAGATTTCACAAAAAATGAAAAAAAAGCAAATATAGATTTTTCAAAATTTAAGAAAAAAGAAAAAATAAATAACGAAAATAATGACAGTAATAGCAAAAATAACAAAAAAGAAGAATCAATGCCAACAACAGAAACATTAGAATCAAAAATATTAAATATAAAAATAAAAAAAACTACTACACCCGAAAAAATAAAAGAATTAAAAGAACTATTGAAAGAAAATAATGGCAAAGGAAACTACAAAGTTTGTTTTATTATAGAAGAAAACGATAATCAAAAACTACCAACAAATTTTTGCATAAACCTAAATCAAGAATTAGCAGAAAAAATAAAAAATATACTAAACTAAAAATAAAAAATGCGTTAATCGCATTTTTTATTTTAAATCTATTTTATTCTAATAGTTATATTGTCAGCTATTTTAGGTAAAGATTTATTCCAAAAAGGATAAGAAACAACCTGAACCTTGTTTGCAAAAGACTTATCTTGAATATAAACATAAAAATCATTAATATTCATTCCAACAATTCGATTTTTATTAATCAAATTTTCAACATTATAAGAAACATAACTATCAATAGAAATTATTAAAGAAGCTAATTTGTTCACTAAATCTATTTTTGATAAACTATAACTCAATGTAGATTCTTTTATGTTTACAACACTAGAAGACATACTTTGACTTAAAATACTAGACTTAATAACATCTAATATCTTCCTTTTATTAACAAACAAGGCACTAGCTCTTGCTTTTCCAGATATTTTTATACTTTCTACTTCTCTACCAATATTAGCATTATTTAATGAAGTAGAAATAACTTTAAAATCCAAACTATCAGCCAAAATAACAAAATCATTATTACTTTTAGAAACCTTATCCTGAAGTGCATTTAAAGTAGATTGTCTTAGTTTAACATCCAAAACATTTTTTGCATTTGTAATATCATCTTCTGTAATTATAGCTTTTGCAACACCATTAAAATCAATATTTGTAGAACTTTCTCCATAAATAAGTTGCCTCATTTCATCAGATCTAAGACCAGGAATAGTAAATTTAGTCCCAAAACCTTCTCCGGAAGCAGTTGTGTTATCAGAATAAACATCAGCTTCTATAAAAGACTTCGCAGGCACATTAACAGTATTTTTTAATCTATATAAATCACCAGTTACCTCAGAAATAAATCTTGTAGTAGCAACCAAACCCTGAGATTGATTTGAATTATTAATAATTTTTATCTTTCCTTCAGCTTTTTCAGTTTTAACAATTTGAGAAGATATAGCATATTCATCTTCAACATCTACTTCAACAGGAACAGAAATAACTATAGCAGTATTGTTAACATTAGATAATTCAGAATCGTCATAAACATTAAAAGTTCTTTGAATTTGAGAAGAAGTATCGTTTTTTTTCAAAGATATACTTATAACAGCTTTGGAATTAAGAATATATAATATAGAAAAAAAGAAAACAGAAACTATAGCAAGAAAAATAACAGCAAGCCTAACATAAGAACCATGATTTTTTTCTTGAATGAAGTTTAATAAAGGAGACTTAGATAAATCCATAAAAGAAGCATTAGATTTTGCTTTTTTGGATTGATAATTTTTTTTATTATCTTTAATTCTTCCAAGTTCTACCAAATCTTTAATCATTTGATCAGTATCTATAGTCATTTTTCCTTTTTGCACCTTTTTTGCATTATTGTTAGAAACTGAAGATATCTTAATAGAAGGAGAACTTTTTGAACGAGTTTTAATTTGCTTCTTTTTCAAAGTAGCATTATTAGAACTCTTTATTTTAGTTCTAGGCATAAATATTAAATTAACCTTTTTAATTCATTTACAATTATATAACAATTTCAAAAAAATCCAAAACAATGAATAAAATAATTTTTCAGTTTACTATTTTTCCACGTGTATTTTTTATACAATTAATGATACAATAAATAAATAGAATTTATTTATTTAATACAAAAAGGTTTATGAATACTAAAAAAATACCAGTTTTTAGTCTTTTATTTTTCAGTTTTTCAGTTTTTCAGTTTTTCAGTTTTAACTATATTTCTGCTTCTTCTTATGACAACAAAATAATATCAGATATAGAAAATTTTGTTCCACAAATAGAATACAATCCAGAAAATGATCTAAATATAACAGAAAAAAAATTAGGAATAGGAAAAATAAAAATCCTACCTGATAATATGTTTTATTTCTTAAATGATATAAAAATATGGGCAATGTCAACAATTGCTCCAAGTAAAAACATTCAAACAGAAATACTTCTAAAATCATCTTCCGAAAAACTCAAAGAATTAGAAAAATGTGTATCCTTATCTGAAGAAAAATGCATAAAAAACGGAATAACAAACTACAATCAATCTAAAAACGATATATACATCAAAATAAACAAATTTGACAATCAAGAAAAAAATAATACCATACAAAAAATTACAGATTTAGAAATCAATCATTATATATTATTAAGCAATATAAAAAATTCTTACTCATCAAATGATTTAAATATCTTAATAGAAAACAACTTACAAAATTACAGCAAATTTATAAAATCAATACCTGATAATTTTTTATTAAAAAAGAATATAAAAATAACAATAGAAAAAAGTTCTAATGAAAAATTAAAATACATACTAATAAACAAATTTTTTGAAACATTCAAAAATTATCTAACAATAGAAAAAAGAGAAATAATCAATCAAATAATAGAAGAAAATTATATAGAATTAGTAAAAAATATAAACTTAATAGAAATAAAAGAACTAGAAAAAACCCTTCAATATTATTTTTATAAAACAAATTTTAATAATATTTTTGAAGAAATAAGTTTAATTGATTATATATATTCCCTACAAAATAAAGTTGAAAATTCACCAAATAAAGAAAATATAAAAATAGCAATATTAAACACAAAACAAATTCCAATAAGTATTTTTAATAAAGAAATATCAAATTTAGACATAAAAGAGTCAGAAACAAAACTCAATGAATTATTCAACACAGAAGATGTAAAAAATATAAATTTAATAGAATTATTAAATAAATACAATGACGGCAGAAAAGATATTAAAACATACCAATTAGAAATTATACAAAATAAAAATTTATTAAATTTATACAATAAAATAAAAACAATTGACAATTCTATCCAAAAAGAAAAAACAATAAATGAATCACTAGACAAAATATCTCCAGAAAACAAAAGCTTAGCAATAAAAATATTAGACCAAATTCAATTAGACAATTCTAGTGATATTAATACAAAAATATTAATAGATAAAATAAAAGAACAAAGAAGTTTAAATTCAACAGAAGAAGACAATATATCAACAACAATATGTTCTTTTATATATAATCCCGTTTGCGGAGAAAATGGTATAGCATATAGTAATAAATGTTTTGCAGAAAAAATAGGAATAAAAGTTTTACATAAAGGAGAATGTAAAATATTAGAAAATGACAAATTAAAAGAAGTAACCAAAACAGAAATTCAACAAGGCTGGTATTATGGAAATAAAGCACAAAAAAAACCAGGAACACCTGCAAGTTGGGTAAATATAGACTCTGAAACAAAAAATGCAAAATGGATAGATCCAAAGAAAATAACAAATTTAAAAGGACTCACAGAATAAAAAAGGCAGTTGCAAAACTGCATTTTTTATTTAATAATATAATTATGATATATATAGTAGGACCAACTTCATCAGGAAAAACAGCATTAGCAGTTCATATTGCTTCTATTTTTAATTGTGAAATAATATCAGCGGATTCAAGACAAGTATACAAATTTATGGACATAGGAACTGGTAAAGATTTAAAAGAATATGGAAACATAAAATATCATTGTATAGACATAGTAGATCCAAAAACAGAATTCAACCTTGCAAAATATATTAAAAAAGCCAATAAAGCAGAGCAAGAAATAATAAAAAACAACAAAATACCATTGGTAGTTGGAGGAACAGGATTATATATAAACACTTTATCGCAAGGATATAAAATACAATCAGAAAAAATAGACACAGAATTAAGAAAAAAATTAACTTCCCTATCAAAACAAGAATTACAAAATATAATAAACAAAAATTATCCTACACACCAACTAAATAACAGCGATTGGAATAATCCACATAGATTAATAAGATACATAGAACGTAGTAAATGTCACCCACAAGTATCACATATATGTGACACCAATAATAATTTAATTCTTGGTATTTTAGTAGACAAAGAAACTCTAAAGAAAAGAATACATAAACGCATTGTAGATAGAATAGAAAAAGAAGGAATGATAGAAGAAATAAATAGCTTGCATTATAAATATAATGTAAGCTGGAAAAGATTAGAATCTTTTGGATTAGAATATAAATTCATAAGCCAATATATTCGTAAAAACACCATAACATTAGAACAAACCATTAACCTACTAGCCACAGCAACAAATCAATACGCCAAACGCCAAATAACATGGTTTAAAAAGACACCGGGCATAATATGGGTAGACGGAAATAATAAAGAAAAGCTATATAAAGAAACAGAAAAATTAATAAAAGAATATTTAAATAAATAAAAGTAGAGGCGTTCCGCGGAACACCTCTACTTTTATTTATTTTTTATTTAACCTTAATTTTAATAACTTCATTAGGCTTACCATCCAAATAAGCGGTATATTCACCTTTAGCAAAATCACCTTTAGCAAAAGTCCCGGTCTTATCAATAAAAGCACTTTGCCATCCATCACCAATAATCTTAGCAGGGTTTTGATCTACATTATAAAAAGTCACAACCTCTCCTTCTTTTATAGTAATTTCTTTATCTAAAAAACTACCCAAATAAACAACAACCATGTTTGGTAATTCTGGAAGATTTTGAAGTTCTGGAACATTAGAATAATCTTCTACTTGAATATTATTGTTAGATTTAAATAAATTAACAATTTTTTGATCCAATCTAAAAACAAAAACTAAGCCTATTACTATACATATAATAGTAGCTATTAAAATGATTTTACCATTATCTTTTTCTTGAGACATAGAATTATAATTAATAATTATCAATATAAACATTATAACATTTAAAATAGCATTGTAAACAAAATTAAACTTCATTTATAACTTCAAACCCTTTATAACTTCCAGTTATTGCCAAACCAATTATCTTTCCTGTTACAATTTTCTTATTTTTTATTTTTAAAGCAACTTCATTTATTGTGCTACCAGAACCTATACCGTCATCAATAATTAAAACATTTTTAAAACATCTATCATCTTTTATAAACATAGTAGATCTAGCATTTTCCATCCTATCTTCAAGTTTATTTAAAGTTTTTTGAGGCACAGGAATTTCATTAACAATTTTTGTAATCTTTATATGAGGCAAATCTATTTTCAACATTTTTTCTAATTCTTTTTGAAATTGAATTTTTCTAGAAACAGTTGGAGGTATAAAACAAACAGCATCTATCTTTTTTTCTTTTAAAAATCTAAAAAAATCATCTTTTATAATGTTGTATATTTTTTTTATCAAATCAATACTTTGGCTTTGTTTCGCATACAATAACAATATTCCAAGCTTAGTCTTACCAAATCTTTCTATACTATAAAAATCAAAATAATAAAGCTCATCAACGCCAACCTCTTTAAATGTTGACTTAATTTTATCAATTCCGTTTATAAAACCATTTTTTTTATATTTATCATATTTTTGAATAGTCTCAACATATTCTTCACCAGTTTTTATAAAATCTTGTTTTTTTGATTCGCACCAAATCCTAAAACCATCAATACCATTATATATTTTGCCATTAGGAGAAAAATAAATATAATTATTGTTTATAATATTTTCTATATCTTTAGGAACATCAAGATCACAACTAACCTTTTTAGTTTCATTGTTTATAAAATAAAAAACAAAAGGAGGTTTTCCTGTTTTTTTTATTAAATCTAAAGAAATTAGTTTATTTAATTGTTTAAACGTTCCCTGGTAACTAATATTTAGAAAATTAGAAATTTGTGTAGCTGTAGCTTCTTTTTTGTCTTCCAAAAATTTAATAATTCTATCTGAAGTATCGGTTTTCATATAGTTTATAGTTAATACTAAACTATAAACTATTATACCATAAATTATTATTATAATCAATAACTATAAAAAATAAAATGGTTTATAGTTAATACTAAACCATAAACACTTCTTCCTGTTTGAAACAAAAAATCCCTCACTATTTCGAGTAAGGGATTTTACTAAAACTTATAAATCCAATTATGATGACCA
>CAZHKK010000020.1:0-11331 GCA_964532735.1 uncultured Gammaproteobacteria bacterium
ATTTAGTTTCTGAAATTAAAGACAAAGAACAAAGAGATTCTGCTATGGCTGTTATTATGGAAAAACTTATTGGTAAAATTGATAATTTAGAATCAGCAAGAAGTATCGTTAGTGCTTCTTTGGAGAATGATCAAAATAGTGAAGATATTTTTAATGCTTATGATAAGGCTGAGCAAAATATAATATCTAAAGATAAAGCTCAAAAAGAAGAAGAAGAAAATTTGCAAGATTATTTGGATAATGGTTTTTCTAGAAGTTAATTTATTTAAAAATAAAAAATGAAAAAGGTTGAAAATTTAAATAAGATATTGGATTTAATAAAATCTAAAGAAATTTCTTTGAAGAGATTAGATTTTGTTAGAAAGTATGATTTAGATCCTAAGCATATTGGAGCATGCTTTAATTCAATATTTTTTAAATGGATTAATTCTGATGTAGACATTAGAGGGTTTATGGATTTGGTTATTAAATCAAATCCATCCTTTAATGTTTCTGAGTTTTCTATTTTTGATCTTATTATTGATTATTTAAAAATACATTTATATCCAATAAAAGATTTAATTGATGAAAATCCTGATGATGTTATAAATGTTGTTGAGGGTTTGAAAGAAAATTATTTGAATAATGATCTAAGTATTGGTTCTAAAAATATTTCTCCAGATTTGATGGATGATGTTTATAATCCTTTTGATAATCCTAATACTATAATAGATGAAGTTATAAATGTATTGGAAGTTAAATTTTCTAATAATGAATTTAGAGATAGATTTTATGATGTTTGTATTAAATTTATAAAAAATATTAGAAATAAGTTTCAAACCTTTGATATTTTGATTAAATCTAAAAAAGATAATGGGATTGGTTTAAAAGAAAATATTGCAGATGAAATATTAAATAAAATAGATAAAATAAAAAAACAAGCTGAAAATAACATATTAGAAATGGGAGAGGTAGGGCAAAATGTTCAATCTAATATTAATGAAAAAGAAAATTTAAATGATCTTGATATTGACAAAGAAGATCCTGTTTCACATTCTCGTATTAGTAATGTTAATTTTGAATCAAATTTAAAAATTTCTGATAATAAAAAAGCAATAGAAGAAAAAATTGAAAATAATATGAAATTTCATGTTTTTGATGGTTCTATTGAAGAAATGTATCTTAATCAAATAAAAAATAAAGAAGAAATTTCTGATGGTTTGGTAGGTATTAATTTAAAAGATAAATTTCAAAACATTAAATTAATTGGACCTATTGAAGAATTGGCTTTTTTTACTATAAAGGATTTTAGAAATTTGGATCAGGATGTATCAAAACGTGCTGATAAGATAGAACAAAAAATTAAAGTATTATCTTCTTATTCAGCTAGAAAAAGAGTGCTTGGTATTAAAGCTTGGTTATCTTCGGAGGTTTGTATTGTTTATAAAAAAATGATTGATGAAAGTGTGAAATATGGTCAAATGAGTAAGGTTATTAATATAAGAAGAGAAAAAAATGATTTATATTTAACACAAGATGAAATAGATATTATAGCTCAATTAAATAGAAAATTGAGAATATAATATTAAAACTAAAAAACAAAAACTAAAAACAGTGAAGTAATAAAATAATAATAATGATATAATTAACATATGAATCAATTTCTTGTGCCACAATTTATTGATGTAGAGCCCAAAATATTAGGTCCTCTTACATTGAGACAATTTATAATACTTGTTATAGGTATTGTTTTTGCGGTTATTTCTTATAAGTTTGCTGATTTAGCTTTGTTTGTGGTTGAGTTAATTTTTATTGCTACTTTAGTTATTTTGTTTGCTTTTATAAAAATAAATGGGCAGCCTTTTCATTTTTTTCTTTTAAATATATTTTGTGTTCTTGTTGGTTCTAATATAAGAGTTTGGTCAAAAGATATTAATAGTGTTCATGCTGTTGAAGATAAAAATGATGAAAAACAAGAAGATGTAATACAAAAAGAAGAAATTAAAGCACAAAAATTATCAGAATTATCTTTACTTTTGGATACTGGCGGTGCTTTTCAGGGAGATGTTTTAAATGATGTTGATAAAAAAGATAAAGAAGAAACTAAAAATAAATAATTTTTTATAATATAATTAATAAAAGATAATTAGCTAAATTTATGCCTGTTACAAAAATAGATACGCTACATAGTAATAAATTAACATCTTCAAGACCTGATGCTTCTACTCAGAAATATTTGGATATTGCTGAAATTAGAGATGATGTTGTTATATTAAAAGATGGATCTCTTCGTGGTGTTATTATGACATCTTCTATTAATTTTGCTTTAAAATCTCCTCAAGAGCAAGAAGCTGTTATAAGTTCTTATGTTAGATTTTTGAATACTATAGATTTTCCTGTGCAAATAGTAATTCAATCAAGAAGACTAGATCTTGATAATTATATTGGAGAATTGGAAGGTAAAGCAAAAAAACAAAAAAATGAATTATTAAAAGCTCAAATTTCTGAATATATAGAATATATTAAAGATTTAATTGTAATGGGAGATATTATGACAAAAAAGTTTTTTGTTGTTTGTTCTTACAGTTCTTCTGAAAAAAAATTAAGTGGTTCAAAAAGTTTTGTTCAGAGATTAATGGAAGTTGTTTCTCCTACAGCTTTTCTTACTTTATCTAATACTACCTTTGAAAGGTATAAAATGGAATTACAAAAAAGACTAAACCATGTTAGAAATAATTTATCTAGTATGGGTATTGCAGCTAGTGTTTTAACAACTCAGGAATTAATAGAATTGTATTATTCTAGTTATAATATTAATACTTCTAGATTACAGAAGATAAAAGAAATTGGAAAATTGAGAGTAGAAGAATAAAATAAAATTAAAAAAAAGAAAGACTAAAAACTAAAAAGTAAGTGTCGCATGCATACGACATCTAACAAAAAATAATATGGCATTTGATATTCAACAATTATCTTTAGGAGATAATTCTGAAAAAACAAAAAAACAAAAAAACAAAAAACAATCTTCAAGAGATTTAAATAAACTTGAACAACAACAAAAAGTTGATCAAACAATTCAATCTCTTGAAGAAGAAAGAATTTATCGTAAGGGTATTATATCCGTTAAGGATTTAATAGCCCCTTCTTCTATGAGAGTAACTCCTCATTATCTTGAGATTAATGGAAAATTTGCAAGAACTGTTTTTGTTGTTGGTTATCCTAGATATATTACTATTGGTTGGTTTGCTCCAATTATTAATATGAATAATACAATGGATATATCTATGTTTTTTTATCCAGTAGATATTACTCTTGTTTTAAAACAATTAAGAAACAGGGTTGGTGCTGTAGAGGCTCAACTTAATGCTGATATGGAAAAAGGAGCACCACGTAATCCTATGTTGCAAGCTGCTGTCTCTGATATGGAAAGATTGAGGGATGATTTGACTCAAGGTATTGAGAAATTTTTTCAATTTGCTTTATATGTTACTATTTATGCTGATACCGAGAAAGAATTAGATCAATTTTCTGATGATATTGATTTTCTTTTTGGTTCTAAATTAGTTCAAAGCAAAAGAGCTTTTTATCAGGCTGAACAAGGTTTTAATTCTTCTTTACCTCTTGGTAATGATGAATTGAATATTGTTTTTAATATGAACTCTTCTCCTATTGCTTCATCTTTTCCTTTTATATCATCAGAACTTACTAGTAATACAGGTATTCTTTATGGTATTAATGAACATAATAATTCTTTGATTATTTTTGATAGATTTAGTTTAATGAATGCTAATAGTATTGTGTTTGCAACTTCTGGTGCTGGAAAAAGTTATACTGTAAAGCTTGAAATTTTAAGAAGTCTTATGATGGGTGTAGATGTTATTATTATTGATCCAGAATTTGAATATAAAACTTTATCAGATGCAGTAGGGGGAACATATATTAATATTTCTTTAAATTCTGAAACAAAGATTAATCCTTTTGATTTACCAAAGACAGCTGGTATATCTGGAGCAAAAGTTTCAGATATTATTAGATCTTCTGTTATTACTTTGAAAGGACTTTTAAAACTTATGATTGGTGAATTATCTCATCAAGAGGACGCTCTTGTTGATAGAGCATTACTTGAAACATATGCTAAAAAAGATATTGACGCTAATTCTGATTTGGCTACGATAGAGGCTCCTCTTATGACAGATTTTTATGATATATTAGATGGTATGGAAGGAACAGAAGACATTGCTTTAAGAGTTAAAAAATATACAGAAGGAACTTTTTCTGGTTTGTTTAATTCTCCTACAAATGTTGAAATGAATAATCAATTGGTTGTTTTTTGTGTTCGTGATCTTGAAGATGAACTTAGACCGATAGGTATTTATAATATTGTTAATTATATTTGGAATGCTATTCGTTCTTCTCTTAAAAAAAGAATATTGGTTATAGATGAAGCTTGGTGGCTTATGCAAAATGAAGATTCTGCAAAATTTATTTTTGCTCTTGTTAAGAGATGTAGAAAATATTATTTGGGTGTTACTACTATTACTCAAGATGTAAATGATTTTTTGGGGAATCCTTATGGAAGAGCTATTGTTACAAATTCTGCTATGCAAATTTTATTAAAGCAATCTCCTGCTGCAGTTGACAATCTTGCTAAAGTTTTTATGCTTACAGAGGGGGAAAAGTATTTATTATTAGAAAGAGGTCTTGGTGAAGGTATATTTTTTGCTGGTCAAAAACATGCGGCTATAAAAATTATAGCTTCATATGCTGAAGATCAAATAGTTACTTCTGATCCTAGACAATTATTAAAAATACAAGAAGCCAAAAAAGAATTTGAAGAGCAAATGGCTCAAGAACAGGCTAATTACGCAAAAGATGAAGAAAATATTGAAGATGAAAAAAATGAAACAGAAGAAGACGAAAATGAAAGTTTGATTGCTAATGAAGATTTAGAAAAAGAAGCAAAAGAAATAGAAAATAATATTAATTAACATTATTTAATATGGAAAAGAAACAAAAAATTATTTTAGCATCAGTAATATTTTTATTAGTAATAATATTGCTAATAGTTATTTTAAATCTTTCCAAAAAAAATCCAATGATTATAGATAATAATAAAAATAATCAAAATAATACAGAAAAAGAAATTATTGCAAAGCCTATAACTAAAATTCAAAATGAAAGGAATGAAATAATAAATACAACAAGAGGTTTTGTTGAAATTTTTGGTACTTATACAAATACAAATGATTATAAAAATATAAAAGATTTATATCCATTTATGACAGATAAATTAATAACAAAATATGATTTGATAATTGCTTCTTATGTTAGAAGTGATAATTTTTATTCTAAAAATACTCAGATATTATCTGTTAATTTACCAAATTATAAAAATGGAGATGTGACTACTACTGCAGTTGTTTCTGTTGTTGAAAAGGTTATAGATTCTACAATGAAGGAAAATGTTAATCCAAAAACTTATTCTGTATCATTAAAAAAAATTGATGAAAAATGGAAAGTAGAAGAAATAAAATAATATTTTTATAAACAAATAAATGAATGAAAAAATAGATGAACAACATTGGGCGCACGATCTTAATAATGCAAAAAAAATGACAGTTTCTGCTGCAAGAGAAGAAGATAATAATTCTATTGCTGATCAGACTATTAATGTTGCAAAAGATCAAGCTAAAAAACAAATTAAAAAAACCATCCTTAGTATTGTTGGTCCAGTTATACCTTGGGTTTTATTGGGGATTGCATTTATTTTATTGTTTTTATATATAATAAGTGCAGTAGCTGTTTTATCTGGGGATGGTTATTCTGAAGAAAAAAAAGATTTTTGTAGTGAAACAACAGAAGCAGATCAAAAATCTGCAGGAATAAATTGTAAATAATAATTAGTTTAATATAAAATTATGGTAGAAAAGACAAAAAAAATTTTAATGATTATTGGTTTTATATTTATTGTTATTGTTTTAGCTTTTTTTATTTGGTTTATGTTTTTTAAATCTAATTCCGTTCCAAACGTTGATTTAGGCGGGAATACTACTAATAATAATGATAATAATGGAAAATTACCTTCTTCTGGTGGGTCTACAAATACCGGAAAAGATATTATTATTGATGACGAAATTTTAAATAATCCAAATTTAACTCCAGAACAAATAAAAGATATTATAAATCAAAATAATGGACAAGATTTAGAAAATATTAATAATAATACAAATAATAACACAGGAGAAAAAATTACTGATATGCCAGAAAATTCTTCTGATATTGCTAATGGTGGATCAACTATCTCAAAAAATGTTATAAAATATCCAACTTTAAATTCTATTATTTCTGGCAACAATCTTATTACTTTTAATAAAGAGGATGGTGGTTTTTATAAATTAGATTCTATAACTGGAGTTTCTCAGTTGATGACAGAAAATAAATTTAAAGGTGCACAAAATATAATTTGGTCTCCAACATCTGATAAAACCATAATAGAATTTCCTGATGGAAGCAATATAATGTATGATTTTAATAAAAATAAACAATATACACTACCAAAAGATTGGTATAATTTTTCTTTTCAAAAAGATGGAGAAAAAATAGCTTTTTTAATTGATAGCAATATGTATAAAGGAAGATGGTTATCTATTGCTGATCCTGACGGTTCAAAACTTTCCGCTATAGAACCTTTAGGAAATAATGCAGACAGAGTTATAGTTGATTATTCTCCTAATGAACAAATGATTGCTATGTCTAGAACAGGTGAAGCTATAGGTGGTTTAAATCAGCAAATTTTATTAATTGGGTTAAATAATGAAAATTTTAAAGCTTTAGATGTTTATGGGAGAGGTTTTCATCCTATTTGGACACCAGCAGGTGATAAGGTTGTTTATGATGCTTATAATTCAGAAACTTCTTATAATCCTAACTTATGGGTTGTTAATGCTGGCCCAGGAAATATTGGAACTTCTCATAAAAACTTAGGAATAACGACATGGGTTTCTAAGTGTGGTTTTGATTCTACTGGCAAATTTTTATATTGTGGAGTTCCAAAAGATACTCTTCCTCCTGGAACGGGGATATTCCCAGAAACTTTAGATGATGGAGAATTTTATGATAATATATATAAAATTAATATTTATACAGGATATTCTCAATTGATTGCAAAGCCGATTCCAAATATTTCTGTTGAAAGTTTGTATGTTTCTGATGATGATTCTATTTTATATTACAAAGATAAAAAAACTGGTTATATTTATAATATGAGATTAAAATAGTTAAAAAAACGTAGATGTAAGATATAATCTTACATCTACGGGGTTGACTTCAGTATTATTTTTATATATAATTTGTTTGTATTTTTATGTGCCGAGGTGGTGAAATTGGTAGACACGCAAGACTTAAAATCTTGTTCTAGTAATAGAGTGCGGGTTCAAGTCCCGCTCTCGGCACCAAGTGTTATACACATTTAAAATAATACCTTATATTTGGTATTATTTTTTATTTTTAATATAATTTTATTAAAAAATTTAATTTTTTATAATTTAAAATTTTGTATAGTAGAAATATAAATTTTAAATTATAAATATGAAAAGTTATTATTTTTTTATATTCTTATTTTTTGTTTCTTTTAAGTTTTGTTTTGCTTCTAATAATATTATTATTTCTCAAGTTCAAGTTTCTGGGAATTCTTCTACGGATGAATTTATTGAATTATATAATCCTACTCCTAAAGATATAGATTTGTTTGATTATAAAATTCAAAAAAAAAGTAGTTCTGGTGCTTCTTATAATATAGTTTCTTCAATTCCTGAAAAATCTACAATAAAAGCCTTTTCTTATTATTTGGTAGCTCATGAAAATTTTTCTTTAAAGGAGATTATTAAGCCTGATTTTGTTTATACAAATTATTCTTTGGCAAATAATAATTCTATTGTTCTTTATAATTCTGATAATAATATTGTTGATGTTGTTGGTTTTGGTGATTGTTCTTATTTTGAATCTTCTTGTTTAAATAATATTTTGTCGAATCAATCTTTTGTTCGTATTAATGATTATAATAATTATGGTATTGGTTATGGGTATGGTTATGGAAATGAAATTTTATGTGATAATTTTGATACGGATAATAATATTTTAGATTTCTTTATATTAGAAAAGTCTAGTCCTAGAAATTCTTTTTTTAAAAATGAATGCAAATATTTATCTTTACCTGTTGTAAAATTTGATAATAATTTATTAAGTAATTCTTCAAATTCTTCTAATTATTTAAACGTTGATTTAGAAAAAAACAATGAAAATATGGCTAATGATTTTAAAAGTATTTTTATTCAAGATAATTTAAAAAATTATAATATTGATTTGAATGTTGAAGATAATGGCAGTATTGAAAAAGATATTATGGATTTTGATTTAGAAGAAAAAATTGAAAATATTGTTTTAAAAAATGATACAAAAAACATAAATTCATATGAAAAAAATAAATTAATTAATATTGAGGATTTTCAATTTTTAAATATTGATGAAAATGTTTCTTTGTATGGTATTGTTTCTGTTTTACCTGGAGAAATTTCAAATAAGTATTTTTATTTAAATGGAGTTCAGGTTTATAATTCTAAAGGATTATTTCCTAAATTGTCGTTTGGGGATAGAGTTTTTTTGTCTGGGATAGTATCTTCTAATTATGGAGAAAAAAGAATAAAAATAAGTAATGTGAATGACATAAGTATTATTTCGAGAGATAATATTGTAGATGTTTGTGATTTATATAATATTGAAGATGAAGTAGATTTTTTTATAGCAAAATTGGTTTCTGTTAATGGTGTTTTGTCTAGAAAAAAAACAAATAAGGTTTATATTTTAAATGAAGATGTTGAAACTGAAATTTATTTAACAGATAATTTAAAAGATTTATATAAAAATTTAAAAATAGGAGACAATATTAGTGTTATAGGCGTTTTAAATAAAAGAAATGATATTTATAGAATTATTCCTAGAAATTCTAATGATATAGAGTTTGTAGATGTTGATTTAGATAAAAATGCTGAAATAAATGCAGCTTTTGTTTATGAAACTGATGATAATTTATATAATAATAATGAAGGAAATTTAAAAAAAATATCATCAAAAGCAGATTTATTATTAGAAGAAAATGAAAATAGTAAAAATTATGTAATTAAAAATAATAATGAAAATTTAAGTTTATTAAAATATTTTATTATTATTTTTATTTTAATTTTTTTATTTATTATTTTTGTAATTATGTATAAAAAAAGAATTTTTATGAGAATAAATATTATTATTAAGTTGATTTTTAAAAAAATTTTTAAAAGTAAGTAATAATAATATTTATAAAACAAAAAATAGCTATTAAAGCTATTTTTTGTTATGGCGGTCCCTACGGGACTCGAACCCGTGGTCTCCTCCGTGACAGGGAGGCGTGTTAACCAGCTACACCAAGGAACCTTATTTTTAATACAAATAGAATATCATATTTTTTTTAACATTACAAGGGGTTTTTTATGTTTGTATATTAATGTTTTTTAAATGTTATTTTTATGGTATTATATTCATATATAAATAAGTATTTTATGTTTTATGGGTCGTAGAGAAGTTGATTTAAAACCTAAAAAAGAAAATAAGTTTAATTTAAAAATTACTATTAATTGGGAGATGTTATTTAAGGTTACAATTAAAGTTTTTTTATTAATTTTAATTGTTTATATAATTTTATATATTAAATATAGGTTTGATTATAATGAATATTTGATAAGAAATTTTTAATGAAAAAAATTCATAGATTTTTTTATAATTTTAAGATAAAAGACAATATTATAAATATTGATGATTTTGAAATTGTTAATCAAATTAGAAATGTTTTAAAATTAAAAATAAATGAGAAATTTATTATTTTTTTTAATAATAATGAAGTTTTGTGTTCTATTAGAAATATAAATAAAAAATTTATTAATTGTGATGTTTTGAAAAATAATTTTTTAAATAAAGATAATAAAGAAATTATTTTATGTTGTGCTATTCTTAAAAAAGATAATTTTGAGCTTATTGTTCAAAAATCTGCTGAAATAGGCATATCTAAAATTATTCCAGTTATAACGGAAAGAACTATTAAAACAAATCTTAATTTTGATAGATTAAACAAAATATCTAAAGAAGCTTGTGAACAAGCTGAAAGAAAGAATATCATGGAAATTAATGAAATTAAAAATTTAAAAGATTGTTTTAATATTAAAAATGATATAAATATTTTTTTTGATTTTTCTGGAGAAGATTTATTTAAAAAAAAGATTTGTAAAAAAAATAAGTCAATATTATTTTTTATTGGTCCAGAAGGTGGTTTTACTGATCAGGAAGTTAATTTGGCCAAAAAAAATAATTTTATTATAGCTAGATTGGGGGATAATGTTTTAAGGGGTGAAACGGCTGCTATTATTGCAAGTTATTTATTGGTTAATTGTTAGTTTTGTATTTTATGAATAAAAATTATCATAATTTTAATAATTTAAATTTTTCTTATTATCTTCGTGATGATGTTGATTTCTCTGTTTTTAATGAGATTTTTAAATTTGTTGAATATAAATCTTCTATTGATTTAATTAAAAAATCAACAATGCCAATTATTGATATTGGTGCTCATGTTGGTTTTTTTTCTATTTTTGTAAGTTGTTTAAATAAAAATATTTTTGTTTATGCGGTGGAACCAGAAAAGAAAAATTTTGAATTATTAGAAAAACATAAAAATGAAAATAATTTAAAAAATATTAAAACTTTTAAATGTGCTATAGGAGAAGAAACTAAAAATGGTAATTTGTTTATTTCTGAAGATAGTGTAAATAATTTTATTGTTAAAAATAATTTAAAAAATAAAATAAATGATAAAAATTTTCAAAACGTTAGAATTTTTTCTATTAAAGATTTTTTAGATACTAATAATATTAAAAAAGTTTCTCTTATTAAAATGGATATTGAGGGGGAGGAATTTGCTATTATTAATAGTATTGATAAGGATACTTATTTAAGAATAGGTGCTTTTATTATGGAATATCATGAAATAAATAATAAAAATGAAAATTTTAGAAATAAAAAAGACATAGAAAATAAATTAAGAGAAAATGGTTTTTCTGTTCAAATATTTCCTTCAAATTTTGATAAAAATATGGGTTTTATTTTTGCTCTCAACAAGAGAAGTGATATAATATAATTATAATTTAAATAGAATATTTTATGAAAAATTTTTTTAAAAAATTAAATATAGTATTTATTTTTTGTTTTTTTGTTTTTTCTTTTTATAATATATCTAATGCTTCTACATATTTTTCAACTTCTCAAAAAGAA
>CAZHKK010000021.1:0-10958 GCA_964532735.1 uncultured Gammaproteobacteria bacterium
AAAAATAAAGTATTGATTTATTATCAATATACTGATATTTTATAATTAAATTAAAACGGGAGGTTTTATATGTCACAGAACAAAGAATTAACAGAAGAAAAAGAAAGACTGCTTAAAATTATTTGCGATAAAAATTTAATGTATTTGTGTTTAGACTATTCTATAGTATTAACTAATGAATTATGTCCAAAGTGTCAGTCAAAAATAATTTGTGCTCATTTACACAATGATGGAATTGGCCCAACAAAACATATACCTTATGATTATGATGATTTTATACATGTTTGTGAAAATCCTAATTGTGATTTTAAAATATCAATTTTTGAAGATACTCCAAAAAAAGATATTAACTTTAAAAGGCCTAATAGTTGTTTATTATGCAAAAGGAGCCTTGAAGATAAAAATAGAACATATAACCGATCTAATGCGTAATATTTTATACTTCCTTGTCTCGCCAAAATTGGCGAGACATTTTTTTGATTAATAAAATAAAAATCGGGGAATACCCGATTTTTATTTTATTAAACCTTTTTTAAATCTTGCTTCATCTTGCTCGTTTAACCAAATTTTTCTTATTCTAACAGATTTTGGTGTTACTTCCATCAATTCATCATCACTTATATATTCAAGAGCATCTTCTAACTCCATTGTTTTTGGAGTTTTTATTCCTTCCATACCACCATCTCCTTTAGATCTCATATTTGATAATTGTTTTGTTTTACAAATATTAACCCTAATATCATTATCTCTACTATTTTGACCAACAACTTGTCCTTCATAGATCTCAACTCCTGGACCAAAAAATAATTGACCTCTATCTTGTATGTTTGTAATACCATAATTATTTGTTGTTCCTGATTCATTTGCTACAAGAGATCCATTCACTCTTTCTTTCCATGTGAATGTATCTTCATTATATTTATAAAAAATTGAATTTAATATCCCCAAACCTTTTGTATCTGTCATAAATTCATTTTTATAACCAAACAAACCTCTTGTTGGGATTATAAATTCTAAATGAGATACCCCGTTATCCGTTGTTAAGTTTTGTAACAAACCATTTCTATTACCTATTTTTTCCATTACTACCCCTTGATATATTTCTGGAACTTCTATAAATAATTGATCAAATGGAACCATTTTTTTACCATCTATTTCTTTTATTATTACTTGAGGTCTTGATACTTGAAATTCATAACCTTCCCTTCTTAATCTTTCCATTAATATAGTAAGATGCAACTCTCCTCTTCCTGACACAATCCATCTTCCATCTTCTGTATCTTCTATTTTTAAGGCCATATCTGTTTCTAATTCTTTATACAACCTTTCTTTAAGTTGTCTACTTGTTACAAATTTACCCTCTTTACCCATAAAAGGAGAATCATTTATTAAAAATGTTATTTTAACAGAAGGTTCGTCTATATGTAATAAAGGTAATGCTATTGGATTTTGTGGATCTGCTATTGTTTCTCCAATTGTAATATCTGCTATTCCTGACAAAGCTACTATTTCACCTGCAATAGCTTCTTCTACTTCTATTTTTTGCAATCCATTAAAAGACATTAAAGATGTTATTCTACATTTTTTTATTTGACCATCTCTATTTATATGAGCAATTTCTTGTCCTTTTTTTATTCTACCATTATAAACCCTACCTGTTGCTATTCTTCCTAAAAAATTATCTCCTGAAATAAAAGTAGATAATATTTGAAGTGGTTTATTTACATCTCCATCTGCCTCCGGTATTTCTTTTATAACCATTTCATACAAAGGAGATATGTCTGTCATTTTTGTTATATCCGGCTCTACACCAGCTAAACCATTTTTTGCAGAAGCATATATTATTGGAAAATCTAAAGATTTGTCATCTGCTCCCAATTCCATAAATAATTCATAAACCTTATCTATAACATAATCTATTCTTGATCCTTCTTTATCTATTTTGTTTATAACTACAATAATTTTAAGACCTAATTCTAAAGCTTTTTTAAGAACAAATCTTGTTTGTGGCATAGGACCTTCTTTTGCATCAACCAACAACAAACAACCATCCGCCAATTTTAAAACTCTTTCTACTTCTCCACCAAAATCAGCATGACCTGGAGTGTCTATAATATTTATTTTTATATCCCCCCACATAATAGAAGCATTTTTTGAAAATATTGTAATACCTCTTTCTTTTTCTATATCATTATTATCCATGACACAAATCATGTTTTCTTGATCTTTTGTAAATTTGGTTTTTGCTTGTTTCAAAAGAGCATCTACCAGTGTTGTTTTTCCATGATCTACATGGGCTATAATAGCTATATTTCTTACTTTCATTTGAAATTATTGAATATTAAATAATAAATTCTAAGTATAAACAAAAAAAGAACATTTTCTTTTTCTTTTTACACCTATATTTAGATCTTTTATTGTAATATTTTTATTGAAAAATGTCAAATATTAAATAAAAAAGTGGGATTACAACCCACTTTTTAACAAAATTTAATTATATTAATTTTGCAATTTCTTTATTGTTTTTTCCATCTCTAATAACTTTATTCTGTATTTGTCTTATCCTTTCTCTAGTAAGAGAAAACTTGCTTGCTATTTCTTCAAAAGTATTTTCTTGACCATAAAATCCATATCTATATTTTATAATTTCTTTATCTCTTAGATTTAAATTTAATAAAAGATACTTGTTTATTTCTGATCTAATAAAATTACTTATAGTTTTTTCTTCTGGATTTTTATATGGACTTTCTAATAAATCTACTCTTTCTTTGTAATTATCTTCATAAACACTATAAGAAACATTTAAAGATTCAACTTTTATACAATTAAGCAAACTTACTATTTCTTTTTCTGGAATAAAACTAAGTTTTGATATTTCTTCAAATGTTGGTTTTCTGCATAAATCCCTTTCTAATATTTTTTTACATTTTAAAATATCTATTATTTTCTTATTTAAATTTGAAGAAATACTTAATAATCTACTTTTTGGAATATTTAAAATTATACTTTGTTTTATCCATATTGAAGCATAAGTAGAGAGTTTTACATTTTTTTTGTAATCAAACCTTCTTATTGCGTTAAGTAATCCTTCGTTTCCTAAAGATATTATTTCTATTTTAGGAACTCCAGAATAATAATAATGATTTGATATACTAACTACAAGTTTTGCATTTGACTTAAAAAGAATAGTTTCTATTTGCTCTATTCTTTTTTGTTTTTCTAAAATACTTTTACTAGAATCTGTTTTTAAATCATCCCATTCTTTATACAATTCTACAATTTCATTCATATCAAGAATCTTGTAATTAGATATCATACTTTTGTAATGTGATACATCTGAATCCAACATAAGACTTCCTCCTGTTAATTTTATAAGATACTAGCAAATTTTATTAAATTTTGCAATATTATTAATATTGTTACCTTCTTTAAAATTATTCGTTGTATATTATATTATAATTATGTTATAATATAATAAATAATAAATTAACTTTAAAAAAATGGGAGAAAAAACAAATGCTTTTGCTATAGCTCTTTTTGGTATTTTATTTTCTGCGTCTATTATATCTAGCGCTTTCTTAATAACAGATGCATTATATAAAGTAAAAAATCTTGATAATATTTTATCTGTTACAGGTTCTACTAGATATGCTGTTACAGCAGATACAGTAAAATGGTCTTCTAATATATCAAGAAGTGTTAAAGCTTCTGATTTGAAATCAGGATATTCTCAGATATCAAAAGATTTAGATAATGTTATAAAATTTTTAAAAGATAATGGAATAAAAGAATCTGATATAAAAACATACCCTGTTTCTATGGAAAAAGATTGGTCATACAATCAAAATGTTTCCCCTAATGATCAAATATATTTATTAAGACAAAATATAGAAGTTTCTTCTACTGATGTTAATTCTGTAGAAAATATTTCTAAAAATACAGAGAAAATATCTAATATAAATGCTTTCTTTTCAATGGGAAACGTTGAATATTACTATTCAAAATTACCAGAATTAAGAGTAAATTTATTATCTGATGCTATAAAAGATGCAAAAAATAGAGCTTCTAAAATAGCTGAGAGTAATAATCAAAAAGTTGGATCATTAAAATCTGCCACAATGGGATCTGTTTTAGTTCTTGCTCCAAATTCTAATATTGATAATACTGACTGGGGAGCTTATGATACTCTTTCAAAAGAAAAAGAAATTATGGTAACTGTTAAAACTTCATTTTTATTAGAATAATAAAAAATAGTGTCTAAAAAAATTATTCAAGAAATAAAATCTTTAAAACAAAAAATAGGTTTTGATGTAGAAAAAAGACTTCTTGATTTTAAAAAAAATATTAATAAAAAAGATATAGAATTATTTTCGGAACTTTGTTTTTGTATTATAGTTGCAAATAATTCTATAGAAAATGGATTAAGAGCTTATAATACTATAGGCTCTAATTTTTTAAAACTTGAAGAAAAAAAATTAAAAGAAGAATTAAAAAAAACAGCAAAAAGATTTTACAATAAGAGAGCTGAATATATTATAGAGACAAGAAAAAAGTATACAGAACTAATTAGTAAGATAAGAGAATTAGAAAAAAATAAAAAACTCAAAACGGAAAATATAAAAATAGAAAAAGAATTTAGAAATTGGCTTGTTGATAATATTAAAGGATTTGGATTTAAAGAAGCCTCTCATTTTATGAGAAACTTAGGATTTTTTAATTTTGCAATTTTAGATAGACATATATTAAAATTTTTATATAAAAATAATATTATAAAAGAAATACCAAAAACAATAACCAAAAAAAAATATTATGAAATAGAAAATATAATTCAAAATTTTTCTAAAAAACTTGAAATGAGTATGGCAGAATTGGATGTATATTTGTTTTATATAGATTCTGGAAGAATTTGCGAAAAATAAAAAACCTCTTTAAAGAGGTTTTTTATTTTAATTATTCTATTGTTATTATCTTTAGAGAATTATCAAGATTTTTAATTTCTAATTGATTACCACAAACTAATAATAAATTTTCTCCAGATTTTATATAACCAATTGTTTTTAATTGATTTAATATAAAATTTAATCTTGACCCAACATCTTCTTTTTTATATGGAAGATATATTCCTTTTACTCCATAAACCATAGCCAAACGTTTTGCTGTTTTTTCATTATCTGTAATTGCTAAAATTTCTGTTTTTAACCTATAAGAAGATAAGACTTTTGCTGTAAATCCAGACTCTGTTAAAGCAATTATTCTGTCTATTTTTACTTGACTTTTATCTAAAATCAAAGAAACACATGTTCTTGCTAATAATTGAGAAGCATTTTCTGCCACTATTGCTGTTTCGCTAGGAGATAATGTTGGAACAAATTCTTCATTATATAAAGCAATCTTTGCCATTGTGTTAACACAATTTAAAGGATTTTTTCCAGCTGCTGTTTCTCCAGAAAGCATTGTTGCATCTGTTCCATACATTATTGCATTTGAAACATCTGTAGCTTCTGCTCTAGTAGGCCTAGAATTATCTGTCATTGTTTCTAACATTTGAGTAGCTGTAATAACTGGTTTGTTTTTTTCTCTACATTTACAAACCATTTGTTTTTGAATACTAGCTATTTTTTCTATTGGAACTTCTATACCTAAATCTCCCCTTGCTATCATTATAACATCTGAAGCATCTATAATTTCATCTAAATTATTTAAACCTTCTTGATTTTCAATTTTAGAAACAATCCAAGCATCTAAATTTCTTTTTACCATTTCATTCCTAGCATTTTCAACATCTTGTTTTGACCTACAAAAACTTATTGCTATAAAATCAGGTTTCATTTCAGCTGCTAAATCTAATTTATCTAAATCATCTTGAGTTAAAGAAGGAATTTTTGATAATTTTTTATCTGGAATATTTAATCCTTTTCTATTTTTAATAAATGAATCTTCTAAAACTTCTGTATAAACACCTCCATTTGTCTTTTCGATAACTTTAAATTCATAAAAGCCATCATCAATTAACATTGAATCGCCTATGTTTAATTCATCAAAAATAACACTATGAGATATTTTTACACACTTTTCATCATCATTAAATTCTGGTCCAAAAAATATTTTTTCACCTTTTTTTAATTCTAATTTAGCAGCGTTTTTTGTATCTACTCTAATATCTGGACCTTGTAGATCAAATAAAATACCTACATTAGCATTTAATTCTTTTATAACATCTTGAGCTCTTTGAACTCTAGCTTTATAATTTTCTGCTGGTTCGTGTTTCATATTAAATCTAAAAACACTAACACCACCTTCTACTAAAGACTTTAATGATTCATAAGAATCTGATGCTGGTCCTATACTTGCAACTATTTTTGTCTTTCTATTTTTTAAAATCATATATTATTAATTATTTTTATATTTTTAATTTAGACTTTGAATATACATTTTATATTATTTATTAAAAAAAATCAACTAATCATTGCTTATTTTTATATTTTCTCTATAATATATATAAATAATAAATAATTACACTTTTGTATGGATACAAAAAATAAATCTTCAAAAACTTTATTAATAGTTTTGTTAATTATAGGAATAATTTTTATATTAATATTATCTTTTGCTGGTTGGTTATTTGGAGTAAAAAATAATATTGTTAAAAAAGAAGAAACTGTAACTTCTAGTTGGGCACAAGTTCAAAATCAATATCAAAGAAGATATGATCTAATTCCTAATTTGGTTGAAACTGTTAAAGGTTATGCTGAACAAGAAAAAGAAACTTTTACTCAAGTTACAGAAGCTAGAAGTAAAGCTTCTTCTTTTCAAATAACAGAAGAGGTATTAAACAATCCTGAATCTTTTAAAAAATTTGAAGCTATACAAGGAGAATTAAGTTCTGCTCTATCAAGACTTATGGCTGTTTCAGAAAATTATCCTCAATTAAAATCAAATGAAAATTTTTTACAACTACAATCTCAACTAGAAGGAACAGAAAATAGAATATCCGTAGAAAGAAATAGATATAATGAATCTATAAAAGAATATAATATTTTTATAAAATTATTCCCTCAAAGTCTTATAGCATCAATGTTTGGATATAGCTCAAAACCATACTTTGAAGCTTCAATAGAATCACAAACTGCTCCAAAAGTTGAATTTTAATATTTAATTTTTTTCAATGAATAAAATCATAAAAATTTTTAGTTTATTTTTAATTATAATTTTATTACAAGGTTGTTCTATTGATAAAAATAAAATTGATACAAATACAAAAAACATACAAAATGAGAACACAGAAACAAAAGAAAAAAATAAAATTGATCATATAAAAGAATTTGATAAAAATAAAATTGATCAAAAATGTAAAAAATATGAAAATAGAATTTATTCTGAAATTGAAGAATACAAAAAAAGAATTTCTAATATTGATGGATATAAAGAAGAAACTTTTAATTTGATAGGCGTTTTTTATTCAAATAAATTAGAAAAATGTTTTTATGTTTTAGAAAATTCTTATACACATAAAAACAATAAAACAATCGACTATATTATAAACAATGCTGAATTAGAAGAAACTATAGATATATTTAATAATATAGATTATAATTTTTTAAATGAAAGAATTGAAGAATTACAAAAATAATTTAAAAAAGGTTGGAATAAAATTTTTATTCTTCTCTTTTTTTATTTTGTTTTTTTTCAAAAATTGTAATTCTTTGGATATATATAAATTAGAAAATTATGTAAATGATTACACAAAAACTTTAAAAAATTCAGAAATACAAGAATTAAATAATGATTTAAAAAAGTTTGACCAAGAAACAACAAATCAAATAGTTGTTTTAATAATAAACACACTTGGAAACAAATATTCAATAGAAGATTATTCTTTAAAAATAGCTGAAAAAAATAAAATAGGAACTGAAGAAAATGATAATGGAGTTTTATTGCTTATAGTAAAAGATGATAGAAAGTTAAGAATAGAAGTTGGATATGGTTTAGAAGGTTTCCTTACTGATGCAAAAAGTAGTTATATAATAAGAAATATTATTACTACCGATTTTAAAAAAAATGATTATTATTCTGGAATAAAAAATGGTTTATCTGAAATAAAAAAGACTGTTTCAAATACAGAATATTTAAATGAAGAAACTCAAGAATATAATAAAAATAATAAAAATGAATCTTTTATAGAAAAAATAATTAGTATAATAATAACAATATTGGTAATAATATTTTTTATAAAAAATCCTAAATTGTTTTTATTTTTAATACTTTCTGGTGGATTTAATAGTAATAACAAATTCAAAGGAGGAAAATTTGGTGGTGGAAGTAGTGGTTTTGGTGGATTTGGAGGAGGATTTAGTGGAGGAGGTGGTGGATTTGGAGGTGGTGGATCTTCTGGTAGTTGGTAAATAATAAAAAAATGTTTAATAAAATAAAAAAAATTTTATCAAAAGAAGATCTTGAAAGAATATCTTCTGAAATAAAAAATGCTGAAGAAAAAACTTCTGCTGAAATTGTTGTTTCTATAAAAAGAAAAATACCATTTATTTATAAAAATAATATAAATAAATTTTTAAGTTATGCTTTTAATTTTTATAAAATATATGAAACAAAAAATAGAACAGGAATATTAATAATATTTATTTTAAAAGATAAAAAATTTTATATTATTGGAGATGAAGGAATAAATAAAAAAGTCCAGCAAAAAAAATGGGATGAAATATCTAACTTTGTGTCTTCTGAAATAAAAAATTGTGGCTTGCTTAGTGGTATTATAAATTCTATAAAGCTAACTAGTGGAATAGTTGCTCAAAACTTTCCTTTAGAAAAATTTGATAAAAATGAAATACTAGATAAAGTAAGATTTTAATAAAAACTAACATATTAATGTTAGTTTTTATTTTTATTTTATATTTAATTCATCACCTATTGTTGGTTGAAAAGTTTCTATATTTATATTTTTTTTAATTTCTTTAGATAGTGCATCTCCTTTTTCCTTTTCTCCATGAACTATAATTATCTTTTTTAATTTATTTTTATCAAAATTAGATAACCAAGAAATAATTTGTGGTTGATCTGCATGTGCAGAATATCCTCCTATTGCATCTACTGCTAAATTAACATTAAATTCTCTATCTTCTATTATAACTTTTTTATTACCTTCAAATATTGACCTACCTAATGTTCCTTCTGCTTGATATCCAACAAAAATTAAGAAGTTTTTTGGATCTTCTATGTATTGTTTTAAATGTTTTGTTATTCTTCCTCCGTTACACATCCCGGAACCAGCTATTATTATTTTTGGGCCCCTTACTGAATTTATTCTTTTTGATTCATCAACTGTATTTGTTGCAACTAAACCACGAAAATTAAATATGTCATCCCCTGATTTTATTATTTTCATAGTTTCTTTATCATATAAATTTTCATAATTTTTAAAAACATTAGTAATTTTATTTGCTAATGGACTATCAACAAAAATTGGTAAAGGCACTATTTCTCCATTCTCAACCATATTATTAAGCTCAAACATTATCTCTTGGGTTCTTTCTAATGCAAAAGATGGTATTAATAAAACACTTTCTTTATTAAAAACATCATAAACTGCTTGTTTAAATTTTCTTAATCTTATCTCTTTATCTTCATGAGTTATTCCTCCATAGGTAGATTCAATAAAAACATAATCTGCATCTTTAAGTATTTCTGGTGCTCTTACTATTGGAGATGGATGATTTCCTAAATCCCCAGAAAAAACTAATTTTTTATTCTCAATTTCTATTTCTATTATTGAAGATCCTAATATATGACCAGCATCATGAAATTTAAATTTAATTGAATCAAATTCATTTGTTTTTAAATAATCATAAGTCTCAAATAAATCTACACAACTTATCGCATCCTCTAATTCATATATTGGTCTTTCTCCTGTTTTAAAATATTTATCTAATATTAAATTTGCAGCATCTTCAAATAATAATTTACATATATCTCTTGTTGGTTTTGTTGAAAATATTTTTCCTCTAAAACCTTGCCTATATAATTTTGGTAGTAATCCAGAATGATCTAAATGAGAATGTGTTAAAAAAACTGCTTGAATATTTTTTGGATTAAAATTAAACTCATTATAATTTATTCTTTCTAAATCCTTTGTTCCTTGAAACATCCCGCAATCTACTAAAAACTGACTACCAGAATTTGTTATAATTTGAAAACAAGATCCAGTAACTTCTTGTGCGGCTCCATGAAATATTATTTTCATACATTAATTTTTTAATATTTAACTATATTATTATAGCAAAATATTAATTATATATAAAACAAAGGCCCAGATAAATCTGGACCTTTATAACGCTAATAATCCTCTACTTTTGTGATTTTATGACTCTTTCTAATTTTTTCTAATGCTTTTGCTTCAATTTGTCTTATACGCTCTCTTGTTACACCAAATTCTTGTCCAACTTCTTCAAGAGTATGCGTTACTCCGTCTGTAAGACCAAACCTCATTTCTAATATTTTTTTTTCTCTAGGTTGCAACTCATCTATTATCTCTATTACATAATTTTTCAATAATTCTAACTGAACTATCCTAGAAGGAGATTTTGTTTGTTTATCTTCTATAAAATCTGCTAAAGTACTTTCTTTGTCATCTGATTTATTACTTATTGATGTTTCTATAGAAACCGTATCTTGCGATATATCTATAATATGTCTTATTTTTTTAATATCTGCATTCATTTCTGCTGCTAGCTCTTCTGGTAAAGGTTCTCTTCCTAATTCTTGTAATAATTTTCTTTGTATTTGTTGAAATTTATTTATTGTTTCAACCATATGAACCGGAATTCTTATTGTTCTTGATTGATCTGCTAAAGCTCTTGTAATAGCTTGTCTTATCCACCATGTTGCATATGTAGAAAATTTATAACCTCTTTTGTAATCAAATTTTTCTACAGCTCTAAATAAACCAA
>CAZHKK010000022.1:0-9193 GCA_964532735.1 uncultured Gammaproteobacteria bacterium
CTCAAAGGAATTGACGGGGACCCGCACAAGCGGTGGAGCATGTGGTTTAATTCGACAATAAGCGGAAAACCTTACCAAGGCTTGACATCTCTGGAATCCTGCAGAAACGTAGGAGTGCCCGCAAGGGAACCAGATGACAGGTGCTGCATGGTTGTCGTCAGCTCGTGCTGTGAAGTGTACGGTTAAGTCCGATAACGAGCGCAACCCCCATCATGAGTTACTATGTCTCATGAAACTGACTACATCAAGTAGTAGGAAGGCGGGGATGACGTCAAATCAGCATGGTTCTTACGCCTTGGGCAACACACGTGCTACAATGGGTAATACAAAGGGTTTGCCAAATCGCAAGATGGAGCTAATCCCATCAAAATTACCCCCAGTTCAGATTGAGGTCTGCAACTCGACCTCATGAAGTCGGAATCGCTAGTAATCGTGGGTCAGCACACCACGGTGAATACGTTCTCGGGTCTTGTACACACCGCCCGTCACGTCAAGAGAGTTGGTAATACCCGAACTTCGATGTTATATTGTAGGAAGGTAGGACCAATAATAGGGATGAAGTCGTAACAAGGCAGGGGTAGCGGAAGCTGTTCCTGGATCACCTCCTTTCTAGGGAGATAAATCGTTTCACTTTTTGGTGAAACACTAGTCGACATCAAAACGGTATATCGCAAGATAACCCTTGATGATTTTTTCAAGAATTTTCTTACTTACTTTCTACCATTTATTAGGTTGTAAAATCAACATAAAAAATACGCTATTTTTAGTGTATTTTTTGTTTTTTATAAATATATAGTGTAATTAGACACTTATTTATTTATATGTTATAATATATTAATTAAAAAATGTCAATTAGATTATGGAAGAAATATATAAAAAAATAAAAATAATAGAAGAAACAGATGATTATTTGATTGTTTATAAACCTTTTGGCCTTACTGTTCATAAACCTAATGAAAAATATCCATTTCCAACATTAGCTGATTTTTTGGTTTTAAAATATCCAGAAATAAAAAATGTTGGTGATGATTCTATTATGCGTCCAGGTATTGTTCATAGGTTAGATAAAGATACTTCTGGGTTAATGATTGTTTGTAGAAATCAAGATTCTTTTGAGTATTATAAAAAATTATTTAAAAAAAGAACTATTCATAAAAAATATTATGTTTTAGTCCATGGTTTAGTTTCTCAAGATCTAACAATAGATAAACCTATTGTTAGATCAAAAACTGATGGTTCAAAATTTTGTGTTTCTGTTGGTAAAACTGCTAATGATAAAGCTAAACAAGCTGTTACAGAGATAGAAGTTTTAAAAAAATATAAAGATTTTACATTACTTTCTGCTAAACCAAAAACAGGGAGAACTCATCAGATTAGAGTTCATTTGCAATCTATATCTAGAGTAGTAGCGGGAGATACTCTTTATAAGCCTAAAAAAAGTAAAATTCCAAATAAGCTAGATAGATTATTTTTGCATGCTTATTTTTTAAAATTCAAAGATAGAAATGGTGAAAAAAAAGAATATAAAATAGGTTTGCCAAAAAATTTATATAATTTTATAAATAATTTACAAGAGAAATAACAAGATGAGTGAAAATATTATTACCATTTCTGGGAAACCTGGGTGTGGTAAAACTACTATGGCTAATATTTTGTCTAAAAAATTGGGGTATAAAATTTTATCTTCTGGAGAAAAGTTTAGAGAAATTGCAAAACAACATAATATGAATATTGTTGATTTTGTTGTGAATTATCTTCCTTTTCATGACGAGATAGATTTAAAAATTGATAATTTTTTTATTGATTATGCAAGAAATAATAATAATATTATTATACCAACAAGAGTTTTGGGATGTTTATTGCAAAAAAACAATATAGATAGTTTTAATGTTTATTTATTTGCTGAAACGGATATAAGGATTAATAGAATAATGTCTAGAGAAAATAGTAATGATATAAATCTTATAAAAAAAGATTTAAAAAAAAGAGAATATGCTGAAAATAAAAAATATAATAAAATTTATAACATTGACATAAATGATTTAAGCGTGTATAATTTGGTGATATATACACATTTTTTGCCTGGAAATATTGGCTTTGTTAAAATAATTTTTAATAATATTGTTCAATATATTAAGGCCGATAATACTCTGCCGGATGTTTTATCTGGTATTATTATTGATAAGTATAATGAATTTAAGAATCTAAATTTTAAGTAAAATTAAATGGCAGAAGAATTAGAAAAAAAAGAAACTATAGAAACTATAGAAAACACAGAAACTACAAATGAAGTAGTTAATAACACAGAAGAAACAACAGAAGATGTTGTTGATGTTGAAATAGAAAAAGAAATAGAAAAAGAGCAGGAATCTATAAAAGTTAATGATGTTGTTGATGTTAAAATTGATGAAAAAAGTAAAAAATCTATCAAGGCTGATGATATAAAAGTTGGTATGTATTTAAAAGTTTATCAAAGAATAGTAGAAAAAGGCTCAAAAGGAGAAGATAAGTCAAGATTACAAATGTTTGAAGGATTATGTATTGCTAGAAAGCATGGTAGTGAAGCAGGAGCTACTTTTACTGTTAGAAAAGTTGCTAAAACTGGTCATATTATTGAAAAGATTTTCCCAATTTTTTTACCAACTCTTGAAAAGATTGAAGTTTATAAAAGATTTAGAGCTATAAAATCAAAATTATATTTTGTAAGAAAGCCTAATGCTAGAAAATTAAAAGCTATAAAATAAATAAAAAAGACGAATTATTTTTCGTCTTTTTTATTTATTAAACTTGTTGTTGTATCTATATTTTCTGTTTTTTTATATTTATTTTTATAATAATATTCATTTATAAAACCTAGTATTAGAAATATTAAGAATACTATTATTATTGTTTTGGGTGTTAATTTGCTTACCATAATAATTTTTTTATATATTTTTTATATATTAATTCTATATTATGTTTTTGTAAATAAGTTATATATTATTTTTTATTTTTTAGATATAATAAAAAAATGAAAATACAAGAAATACAAGTAAAATCTATTTTGTGTAAATCTAAAATTCCCGGGGTTGATTATGCTATTAATCCTTATATTGGGTGTTCTCATGATTGTAAATATTGTTATGCTACTTATATGTTAAAATATGCAAATCATGAAAATGATGATTGGGGGACTTTTGTTGATGTGAGAATTAACTCTGTAAATACATTACCTAAAAATCTTGATAAATTAAACAGTAAAACAATATCTTTTGGAACCGCTACTGATCCATATCAATATATTGAAAGAAAATATAGAATTACTAGAAAATTATTAGAAAAATTAAAAGATTCTGGTGCAAATATTGGCATAACAACAAAATCTAAATTTATTTTGGATGATTTAGAATTGCTAAAAACTATTAAGAATTTAAAAGTTGCTATTTCTATTGGGATAACAGATGAAGAAACAAGAAAACAGTTAGAGCCTGGAACTTGTAGTGTTGATGAAAAAATAGAATGTTTAAAAAAATTGCATGAAAATGGAATATATACAGTTTTATTTATTGCTCCATTTTTTCCATTTATTACTGATTATAAAAAATTAATAGAGTTAACAAAGGATTTTGTTAATGAATATTGGTTTGAGGGTATAACTATTTATGATCGTATAAGAATAAACTTTATTGAATTTTTAAAAAATAATAAAAAATTTGTTAAATCTTATAATGATTTTTATAAAAATAAATATAAAAATTGGAAAAAAACTAAATTTGAAATTCAAGGATTTTGTGATAGAAATTGTGTAAAGTATAGTATTTTTTGGTAGTTTAATTTAAAATAAAAATTACCTAATTTTAGGTAATAATTCATCACGGTGCTGACGGCGAGACTTGAACTCGCACAGATTTTACTCCACTGGCTTCTTAGACCAGCGTGTCTACCAATTCCACCACGTCAGCATGTAATCATTATAAACATTAAATTGTTTTTAGTAAAGTATTTTTTTAAATAAATTTTTTATTTTGTTTTTGTGATGTATAATTAATAATATCTAATTAAATTATGATAAAATGATGAAAATTTTAAAAACATTAGTAGTATTATTTTTTATTGCTATTTTATCTGGATGTTCTAAAAGTTTAAATAATAGTGAAAATAATATTAATAAAACAGAAAATAAAAATTTAGATACTTTAAACGATTCTGTCTCTAAAAAATTTTCTCTAAACGAAATTTTTCAAAAAAAAGAAAACTTAAAATGTATTTTTGTCAATGTTGATGAAAAAAATAATAATCATGATGTTTTTTATTATATAGATTCTATAAATAAACGTATTAGAATTAATTCTAATATGATTTTTGAAGATAACACAACAAGAGATATAAATATTATAATAAAAGATTCTTTTATGTATTCTTGGATAAATTCTAACTCAATACCAGCAAGTATAGGAACTAAATTTGATATAACAGATTCATCTAATAATATAGATTTTAACGAAATTGTTGATTTAAAATGTGAAAATTGGATTGTAGATTATACATATTTTGATTTGCCAGTAAATGTTGACTTTCAGAGTTATTAATAATAAAACTGTTATGTGATTTTTAATTTTGTTTTTATGATACAAGTTGTAAATATATCAAAAAATTATGGTAATAAGGAAATATTAAATAATATTAATTTTACTATATGTAATAATTCAAGAATAGGGTTAATAGGTTTAAATGGAACAGGAAAGTCAACTCTAATGAAAATTATTTTAAAAAAAGAAGAACCAAATTCTGGTTCTGTTATTTATGTTGATGAATATGTTTCTTTTCTTCCTCAAGTTATAGAGTTTAATGATTCGGATACGGTTTTTTCTTTTTTAAATAAAGAAATAAAAGAAGAATGGGAGAGTTATAAAATAGACAAATGTCTTTCTGATGTTGGTCTTGAAAAAATAGATAGAAATTTAGAAATAAAATTCTTATCGGGAGGTCAAAAAACTAAACTTGGTTTTGCTAGAATTCTTATGAATGACCCAACAACATTATTACTTGATGAACCTACTAATAATCTTGATTTAGATACATTAGATTGGCTTGAGAATTTTTTAAGAAATTTTTATGGTAATATCCTTATAATATCTCATGATAGAAAATTTTTAGACAATGTTGTTAATAGAGTTTTTGAATTAGATTTTTATAGTCATAATATATTTGAATATTCTGGGGGTTATTCGAGTTATGTTGAACAAAAAGCTAAAAAAATAGAAAAAGAAATAGAGGCTTACAAAAGAGAACAAAAAAAGAAAAAAGAAATGGAAGATTGGATAGCTTTAAAAACTCAACAATTATCTTTTTATCAAAGTCCTAAAGTGGCAAGACAGCTTCAATCTTATAAAAAAAGATATGAAAGAGAGACTTCCAATATGACAGAAAAGCATGTTAATAGTAAAAAAGTAAAAATTAATAATATATCTGAAACTGTTGATGTTAGTAAACTTATTTTTAGAGTTGATTCATTGAAATGTAGAGATTTATTATATTGTAAAAAAATAGATTGTTTTGGTGGTGATAGAATTCATTTGGAAGGTAAAAATGGAACAGGAAAAACAACATTTTTGAAAATATTATTAGGACAAATTAATGATTATACTGGAGATGTCTCCTTTGGTAATAATCTAAAAATTGGTTATTTTTCTCAAGAACATGAATCCCTAGACAATAATATGAGAATTGTGGATGAGTTTATATCTAATAGTAATATTAAAAATGAAGCTCATGCTCGTGATATTCTTGGCAGTTTTCTTTTTGTTGGAGATAAGGTTTTTGAAAAGGTTAAGAACTTATCTCAAGGTGAAAAAGTTAGACTTATTATAGCTGAATTAATACATCAAGATAATAATTTTATATTTTTTGATGAACCAACAAATCATTTAGATATTGAGAGTAGAGAAGTTTTAGAAACCGCTTTAGCTGCATATAAGGGTGGTTTTTTAATGATTTCTCATGACAGGTATTTTATAGAAAATATTGGAATTAATAGAAAATTTGAAATTAACAATGGGAGCCTAGTCATTTCTTCTTATAAATCAACAGGAATTACTTATTTTGATGATTCGGATTATGAGAGACACTTAAAAGAAGAATGGGGAATTAAAGATGAAGGTGTAGATGAGAGTGTATTTATATTTAAATAAAACAATATGATTTTAGAAAATTATTCTTTAAAAAAATTAAATACTTTTAATATTGATGTAAATGCAAAATATTTTTGTAGCTTTTCTAATATTGATGAATTAAAAAATATTTTTTTTGAAGATAAATATAAAGATTTAAATAAATTTATATTAGGTTCTGGGAGTAATGTTTTATTTACCAAAGATTTTGATGGGGTTATTTTAAAAAATGATTTAAAAGGTATTAATATTATTAATAAAAACAATGATTTTTATATTAAATCTTTTTCTGGGGAATTATTAAATAATGTTGTAAAATTTTCTATTAATAAAGAATTTAATGGATTAGAAAATTTATCAGCAATACCAGGAACTGTTGGTGGAGCTGTTTTTGGAAATGCTGGTGCTTATGGTGTAGAAATAAAAGATGTAATATATGAAGTTGAATTTATGGATATTGATTCTGGTAATATAATTATTTTAAAAAAGGATGATTGTCAATTTGATTATAGAAGTAGTATTTTTAAAATAAATAAAAAATATATAATATTGTCAGTTATTTTTAAAATAAATAAAAATAAAATTTTTAATATAGATTATGCCGATATAAAAAAAGAAATAGAAACTTCTAATATTGAAATTAATTCTAAAAATATTAGTGATATTGTTTCTTCTATAAGAAATAGAAAATTACCAGATCTTAATATTTTAGGTTGTGCGGGAAGTTTTTTTAAAAATCCAATTGTTGATTCTCAAAAATTTAATTTTTTAAAATCTAAATTTCCAAATATTATTTTTTATGATTTAAATAATGGAAATTATAAACTTGCTGCTGGTTGGCTTATTGATCAATGTGGTCTTAAGGGAAAAATTTTTAATAATAATGTTGGATGCTATGAAAAACAGGCTCTTGTGATAGTTAATTATGGAAATGCTACTGGTAGAGAGGTTTATGATTTTTCATCCTATGTTATTGATATAGTAAAAGAAAAATTTGATGTTTTATTGGAAAGAGAGGTTGAGGTTTTATAAATATTATAAAAAGATGATTATAAAATCATCTTTTTGTTTTAATTTATTCTATTCTTTGTATTTTTGCTCCAATACTAGATAATCTTTCTTCTATTCTTTCGTAACCTCTATCTATTATTTCTACATTGTCTAAAACACTTTCTCCGTCTGCTAATAACGCAGCTATAATTAATGCAGCTCCAGCTCTTAAATCTAATGATTTTATTTCTGTTCCGTATAATGGTGTTGGACCACTTATTATTGCTCTATGTGGATCTGCTATTATTGCGTTTGCACCCATTTTTATTAATTCATTTAAATATCCCATTCTACCTTCAAATAAAGGATCTTGTATTAATGTTGTTCCTTGACATTGTGTTGCTAAAACTCCAAAAACAGATTGAAGATCGGTAGGGAAGCCAGGGTATGGCAAGGTTTGTAATTTGAATGATTTTAAATTAGAGGTAGGTAATATTGTTAAATAATTATCACCAATTTCAAACTCTACACCAATCTCTTTTAATTTTAATAAAATAATATCTAAATGTTCTATTTCTATATTGTTTATTTTTAATTTACCATGTGTAGCCGCCGCTAATACTATAAAGGTTCCTATTTCTATTTGGTCTGGAATTATTTTGTGTTCTGAACCTTTTAATTCTTTAACCCCTTCTATAATTACTTGATGTGTTCCTATTCCTGAAATCTTAGCTCCGGTTTTGTTTAAAAAAATACAAAGATCTTGAACGTGTGGCTCACAAGCTGCTAGATTTATAGTTGTAGTTCCTTCAGCTAAAACAGCTGCCATTATTATATTTTCTGTTGCTGTTACTGAAAATTCTGGTAAAACTATTTTATTTCCTATTAATTTATCAACACTCATTTTATAAGATCGAGTATTTTTTATTATTTTTGCTCCTAATTGTTGAAATCCGGAAATATGACTATCAAGAGGACGATTTCCTATTATGCAGCCTCCTGGTTCTGGTAAATCTATTTCATGAAATCTTGCAAGTAATGGTCCCATAAAAAGAACAGAAGATCTCATTTTTCTAACGGCTTTGTCGTCTAACTGACATGGGTTTATGTTTTCATTGCATATTTTTAATGTGTGCTCGTCTATATGTTCTATTTTGCTTCCGATATTTTTCATTATTTCTATTACAGCTTTAACATCTGATATGTTTGGAACATTGCTAATAATGCAAGTTTCTTTTGTTAATAAAGTCGCTGCTAATATAGGTGTTGTAGCGTTTTTCATGCCGGAAATACTTATTTCACCTTCTATTTTATTTTTTCCATTTATAATAAATTTTGACATTTGTTTGTGTTATTTATTAATATTAATAATATAGCACAATAATAAAATATGTATAAGTTTATTATTTGATTTTTGTAAAGTTAATAATGCGTGGAAAATTTGTTAGTAAAAAAATTGTTCAAAAATTAGAGGATTTTTTTTGTAAGTGTTAAAATTATATTAGTATTTGAAAAAAGGAGGAAGAAAAATGTATACTCAAACATTAGGTTTTCAACAAAAAAAAGGTTTAAATTTTTGTGCTTATAATAAAGGTTTTTTAAATTATGAGGATTTTATTTTATCAATCAACAGTGATTCTGAATTGATAAATAGACTTGGTTTTTCTCGTAGAATAAAAAAGGGTAATATTATCAAGGTAAGGACAGAAAGTGATTATTTGTTTTGTTACAAACATTATCTAGACAATGAGATGGATAAGTTTAAAAACAATAAAGTCTGTTTTGTTCATTTGAATAGAGCTTATAAAATTTTGATTTATTTGATAAATCAAAAAAATTATTTAGAAGGAACCGAAACTAATATATTTTTTGATGAAAAACAAAGTATTATGCTTGCTAAATTAAAATCTATTATTCGTTCTATTATTATTGAACATAATATTTATAAATTTAATATTTATAATATTTCTGTTGCTTAAGAATATTTATTGTTTGAATTAATCCGCATAATTTATGCGGATTTTTTAATAAAAAAGTAATATTATTTACTATAA
>CAZHKK010000023.1:0-7515 GCA_964532735.1 uncultured Gammaproteobacteria bacterium
AAAGGCTTCATACCAATAGCAGAAACTTTATTTACAACACCATCCATAATTCCTTTTCCTGCAATGTTCCCAGCTTTTTTAGACATTTTCATAGCTTGAGTATTAGCAAAATACAACACAACAGCTCCAACAATAACTTTTAATATACTAGCCATTGAAGTTGAAGATTGAACTTCCGACATAGCTTCTACATTCTCAGATTCAATATTAGCATAATCAGAAACCTTACTACCATTTCCAGCATTATCAACATTATCAATCAAACTTCCATCCGATCCTGGTGATATCATTAAAAGCGATATCCATAAATAAAAAGCTAATATAGGACCACCAATAGCTGCGTCAGTAAATTTGCCTAAAGTTTCTGATTTAAGTTGATCTACAGATTTTGACTTTGTTGGAAAAGCTAAAAATAAAAACCACAAAGGAGATAAGGCAGTAAAAATACCAAGAGAAATTGCTCTAATTAAAAAATATAATAAAGTCATTAAAGTAACATAAATAAACAAAAAACCAAAAAGCAACAAAACAATACCTAACAAAATAGTAGGTTTTGTTCCAGTATCTGGTTCAAACATTTTTGTTAAACCTCCTAAACTACCAACAAAAGAATTAGTAAATTGCAACATTACTATTTGAGAAAAATCAATAATAACACCACATATAACTTTACTAAAATTAATTAAAAAAGCAGCCAACAATATAGATACTACTTGTTTGGAAGCATTACCTTTAGCTAATTTATTTTCTTTACCTATAAGTTTTGCAAAAGAAGTAAATAACAAAAAGAAAATAAAAAACATATTTACGAAATCTCTAATCAATATCCAAGCATCATTTACTGCCTCTGTTTCTAAAAGCCAAGATGTTATTTTTATAAAATAAGGCAAAGCTTGATTAAACATAAAAGTTCCCAAACCAAAAAGCATAAAAGATCCTTGCGATAATATGCTTCCTAAAACTTCATCAAATTTTTTCCCAATATCTTCCATAAAACCAGCAAAAACATTATTTTTAAAAATAAAAAAACAAACAACAAAAATAAAAGATACCACAATATATTTATTGCGATTTAAAAATTTAAGAAATTTATAAAAATTATCCTTCACAAAATTATCTTAATTTATTAATTTTTAGAAATAACAAACAAAAAAAGCATTAATTTCTCGTTTAATTATATCATACATAAAACAAATATTCATATGTGGAAAATAAAAAAATCTTAAAAAATTATTTTAATTTTTTAAGATTTTTAATTTAAAATTTTCTAGAAAAATCTACATTTTTTATAACATCATCAATATCACTATTAAAATTGTTATTTTTAACAGTTTTTAATTGATCTTTATAATTAATAATTTTAGATTTTTTTTCTTCAATGCTCAGATTTTTATTAATTACTTCTCCACCTCCAATACAACCACCATCACAATTTAACAAATCAAAAAATCTATATTTTGTAGTATTGTTTTTTATTTCTTCTAAAATTGTTTTTACTTTTAAAACTCCATCATCAACTAATATTTCAGAATCTTTCAATATCTCTTTTATACGAGCAGAACAAGAAAGACCTCCAGATATTGGATACACTCTAGTCTCATTATCTGATATTGAATCAAATTTTTCATCTAAATCTATATAATCTTCTTCAAAAATATTATTTTTATCAAACAAATCTTTTAAATCTTTAAATGATAATGTTTCAGAGATACAATCTTTATATTCCTTTGCTTCTATATTTTGTTTAGCACGACAAGGACTTACAAAAACAATTTCATAATCTGAATAAAGATATTTTAGAACTTTGGCCTGAGAAACCATAGGAGAAGTTATAGGCATAATATATTTTACTAAATCAGGATATTGATTTTTAATTAAAGAAACTACTACAGGGCAAGGAGATGCTATATAATATTTTTGATCTAAATGATTTTTTATATATTCAAAATAATTATTATTTGTCATTTTTGCTCCAAAAGTTAACTCTGTAACCATAGAAACTCCTAGTTTTTTTAACATACCTATAATAGCAGGATATTTAAAATCAACAACAAAAGAAGGAGCTATCATAACACAAACTTTTTTATTTTTTATTAAATTTAAAAAATTATCTTGGTTGGGTAACATAAATTATATTAATAATTAACAATCTAATTATACATTAAAAACGTAAAAAATGAGAATAATTATTTAATTATTTCATTAATTATATTTGAATTATAAATATTATTACTTAACAAAATGTTTGAATTTAAACTATTTATACCATAAAAATTTTTAGAAAAATTACAATTATTGATGTTTATATTTTTTGAATTTTTTATTTTTATAGCATAATAATTTTCTTTAAAAGTAGAGTTTTGTATAATAATATTATTAGAATCTTCAATATTTATAACACCATTCAAATCATTGTCTCTTCTTGCGCCAAATTTAAAAATACAATTATCAAAAATAGATTTTTCAGAAGATCTAATGTGTATACCCGCCCAAAAATCATGTTTGAAACCAAAATTTGATTCAACATTTTCATATTCATTATCATTTATTGATACAAAAACAATAGGATTATTTTTTTCACCTATAGCAGATATAGATCCGTATATATTAAAATTTCCATAACCTTGTTCCATTTTAAGTATAGAACCGCTCTCTATATTTAATTTAACCCCCGCACCAATATTTACATTCTTCAAACTATAAACACCTTTTCTTAAAAAATATTCCCCTGGCTCTTGTAAGTTTAGATCCAAAAACAAAACATTGTATCTATTTTTTAAAAATAAATTATCTTTAACTATAGCAAAACTGTTTTCAGCATGAATTGGATAAAAATAATTATTTGTAATTTTATTATTAATAACAGAAAACCTCTCATCAAGATTAATCAATCTGACACCAGCACCACCACCTTCTATAATATTATTATCCAAAACACCTATAGAATCTTTTATAAAAACATTATTAAAAGAATTTGATGTGTATTTTATAGAAGAATTTAACATATAAAAAGCAGAATTATTATGAACATAAACACTCTGCCCCGCATCTTTATAAAATTTAACTCCGTCTAATGTAACAATACTGTTATCAACTATTATTTTAGGATATTTTTTACCTTTTGGTGCATAATATCCACCATTTAAAATATCAACATTATTTAAAATAGAACCAAAACTATTTTCAAATACAATAGAAATCCAAGAATTTAAAACATCATCGGAAATAGAAGTTATATAAATTCTTTCATCTGGTTCGCCCATAGCAAACAAATGACCTTTTATAGAAATATTACAATATGGAGATAATGTTATTTTAACTCCTTTTGTTATTAAAATATTTTGTTCTGGATTAATATCAAAACAAACATTAAAATATTCTTTTCTATCCATAACAACATCATTACCATCATATCCTATCAAATTCATATCACTAGCAGAATCTAAAGAAACTTTTTGAGAAACTTCCTTATAATCAGAACAATAATTATTAATATCACATAGCCTCAACCTAAAATAATAAGTATCATTATTTGTTTTTACATAATATTTATAATAATTTAAATTATAATTATCAAATAAACTTTTCCACTCCCCATCTTTATTTATTTTATAATCCATTTTGAAATAATATTTTGAAATATCAGTAGAAACATTATAAAAATCAAATTCTAAAGGAATAACTAATTTATTTTCTTTATAATTAATTTTAAAATCAAATTCTGGCAAATAAACAGGTGCTGAAGCACCTCCTTTATCTTCGATAATATTTTGAGAAACATCTTCAAAAACATTTCCATAACCATATCCATAACCATATCCATAACCTACAAAATATTCATTATTAATATCATTTTTATTATTTAAATCATTAGTTTCTATTATTGAAATTAAATTAGAACTTTGATTACTTTGAACTATACTGTTTGCAGAAACACCAATTGTATTATTTACAACATTTTTTGGTAAATTATTAAAAACATCTTCAGAATCAACAATATCAATATTATCAGAAAAAATTTCATTTTTAATACTATCTTGAACAACACTTTGAATGTTATCTGTTTTTGAATTAGTTTCAATATTTTTATTTTTTTTCTTTAAAATTAAATAATTATAATTTTCACTTTTCCATACATCCAGAAAATCTTTTATTAAATACTTTTTTTCTTTACCAAAAACCTTTCCTGGATCGTTAAAATAAACATATTCTTCGTCAAAACCAATCATTAACATAAAATGACCATCTTTATCTAATTTCATAGATATTCTAACAAGAGGAATAACCAAACTTCCATTATTAATTTCATTTTTTATAGATTCAAAATCATTAGATGTCCTACTAATAAAAACATCCTCATACCCACCAAAATCTTCTGCGATAGATTTTAATTTAGTTGTATTAGTATAATAACCATTATAATTACGAATAGGATCAGAAAATTTTATATTCAAAAAATCATCAATTTTTTTTATATCTTCAAAATTTAAATTAGCATCTTCTGATAAAAACTTATCAGCCATATAATAACTAGTTTGACCACAATTCAAAGTATTATTCCAATCACCAGGTAAAACCTGAGGGATAAAAGGTATATCTAAAATTTTTGAAAAACAAAAGGAAGGAAAAATTAAAAAAAAGAATATTAGAAATAAAATATATTTTTTCATAAAAGTTGATTAATTAATTAATTTTTTAAATAATTGATTTTCATAATTTTCTTTTGTTTTATCTGCACACTCTAAGTTAGCTATCAAAATTTCTAAATTATCTTTATAAATTAATTCCGCATCTCCTGAACCAAAAAAATCACCATAATAAACAACTTTAAACCAATTATTTTTATAATTAATACAATCATATTTTTGACATTCAATATCAAGACATTCTTTATCTACAAAATCACAAACAGATAAATCAGAAAATCTTTTAGTCAAATTTAAAACGCAATCATCATTTTTTAAATCTTCAATTAAAATATTTTTATTATAAAATTGAAAAAAATTTTCAACAGAATTATTTAAACTAAAACCATCAGAAATAAATTTTTCTTTAATGTTATTAAAAAATAAAAAATCTATATCTTTTATTTTTGTATCATCCATTTTATTTATTTGAATATCTTCTTTTTTTTCAGAAACAGAATAAATATCAGAATTAAAAATAATTTTATCTTTTTCTATAACAACATCTCCTGAAACAATATCGTTTAAAACAATACCCTCTGAAACATTGCTATTTTTAAAATCACTTTCTAAAATATTTTCTTTATTTTTTTTGTTTAAAATTATAAAAACAACAAAAACAAAAACTATAATAAAAACTATAATAAAAAATCTTTTTTTCATTATTTTAATTTAATAATTATTTAATTTTATTAGTATACAAAAAATAAAAATATAAAAAGTTAACTATAATACTAAAAAGAAATTAAAAAAACAAAAAAACCTCAAATAAATGAGATTTTTTTTATTGTGTATAATTATTTATTATCTGAAATCATTTCGTTTAAAACATCTTCACTGCTATCATCGTCTTTTGATATTTTTACATTTTCTCCAGACTTCATTTTTTTAATAACTTCCTCTTTAATTTTTTTAACTATTTCTGGATTAGATTTTAAGAAAGTTTTTGTTGCTTCTTTTCCAACTCCAAGTTTTTCTCCCTCAAAAGAATATGAATTACCAGACTTATTAATTATTCCTAAATTAACACCAATATTTAATGAATCACCTTCAACAGAAATTCCTTGATTATACATAATATCAAATTCACATTCAGCAAAAGGAGGAGCTACTTTATTTTTTACAACTTTAACTTTTACTTGATTACCAACAATACTTTCTCCTTGTTTTATTTGAGCCTTTCTTCTTATTTCAAGTCTAACAGAAGCATAAAATTTTAAAGCATTACCACCAGTAGTTGTTTCTGGATTCCCAAAAAACACACCAATCTTTTGACGTATTTGATTTATAAAAATAATTATAGTTTTAGATTTACTAGAAATAGCAGTAAGCTTTCTTAGTGCTTGACTCATAAGTCTTGCCTGAAGACCCATATGAGAATCACCCATTTCTCCATCAAGTTCAGATTTTGGAGTTAAAGCAGCAACAGAATCCACAACAATAATATCAACAGCATTAGATCTAACAAGAGTTTCTACTATATCCAAAGCTTGTTCACCATAATCAGGCTGAGAAATAAGAAGATTTTCAATATCAACACCAATTTTTTTAGCATATGCAGGATCTAAAGCATGTTCTGCATCAACAAAAGCAGCAACACCACCAACTTTTTGAACTTCAGCAATAGCGTGTTGAGCAAGAGTTGTTTTACCAGATGATTCTGGTCCATATATTTCAATTATTCTTCCTCTTGGAAAACCAAAAGCTCCAAGAGCCATATCAAGAGATAAACATCCAGAACTAACAACGTCTACATTCATAGACATATTTTCGCCTAATCTCATAATAGAGCCATCACCAAATCTTTCTTTTATCATATCCACAGCAGCCTTTACTGCTTGATTTTTAGAATCAGAAAGATTACTAGATTTTTTTATTTTAGTATCTTTTGTCATAAAATTTAATTAATTAATCAATTTGTTAAAACCCCCTTCTTTAAAAACACCACATAACTCTTATAGATAATATTAACAGATAGCGAGTTAATTTTTAATTAAAAAATCTGTGGATAACCCACAAATTTTATATAATATTGTTTAACCTTATACAAAATAACAAGATTTATTCATTATCATTCATACTTAATTTATCATTTTCCAAAATAATTCTTTTAACAATAACATTTTCATCACCCTTATCTTTAAAAGCACTAATCCTAATAATATTAAGACCATTATTTAATAAAATATTTTTTGTAAAATTACCAAACTTATCTATCAAAACAAATTCTCCATTAATACTTATATTAGCATTCTTAACAGTTTTGCCTTTAATAACAACTTCATTATCTTTTGTATTAAAATTATCCAAAGGACTAATAATAAACAAATCAGGTTTACTATATCTATTTTTAATTTCAACACCCATATAAAAAAATAACAATAAAAAAACAGAAAAAATAGTAAACATTTTAATAAAACCAAAAAAAGAAAAATTTTGATTTATTCTTTTAACAAAAACTTTTTGACTCAACAAAACATCTGAAGTATTTTTTTTAAAATACTTTTTTAACTTTCTAAAATCTAAATCAAAAAATTTAGAATACTTTTTTAAAAAATTTAGAATACTTTTTTTTGATAATAAATTAAAATAATTTTGGGACTCCAATATTTTAATATCATTAACATTAATAGATAAAATATCAGACAATTCTTTTATTGTAAGATTTTTAGATAATCTAATACTTTTTAAAATTTTATATAAAGCCATATTTATTAACAATTTTTATACAGTTAATTCATATATTATTTAATAGATTATAACATAAAATACTTACATTTTATACACAGTTATTAACAATATTTTACAAAACAAAAAACACGTGGAAAAC
>CAZHKK010000024.1:0-6794 GCA_964532735.1 uncultured Gammaproteobacteria bacterium
ATAAAAATAAATATAAAAATAAGATAAAAATACATAATGATTTATTTTTTAAATTAAAAAATTTTTTATTTAATAATATTGTATGTAATTGCGATTTTTGTTTTATTAAGAGTATTATAAGAGAATAAAAAAATAAAACCACGAATATTAAAATCGTGGTTTTTAAATTTAAAAAACACTGAATAAAATTCAGTGTTTTTAGACTAGATAGAGAAATTTTCAATTCCTTCTGTAGATGCTTCTTCTGTGTTATTTTCATATCTAGATGGTCTTGAACCTTCTGGTTCAACAATCTTTAAATTAACTCTAGCATTGTTTTTAGCCCCAACGATTTTTAACAAAGTTCTGATAGCTCTAGCTGTTTGCCCTTTTCTACCAATAATTTGTCCCATATCTTCTGGGTTTAAATTTAATGTAATTAATACACCCATTTCATCAACTGTTCTATCCAACTTTATATCTTCTGGATGTTGTACTATTGACTTAACAACGAAATCAACGAATTCTAAATCTTTTTGATCTGACATAATTTTTGTTCCTTATTGTTCCTAATTTATTTACATTATTAGAAACTTATTATTAAAGTTAATTAAATAAATAATAGATTAGTGTATAGCTGAAAGCGATTTATTTTGGTTTTGGCCGACCTTTTTAAAAAATCACTTTTAGCTTCCACTAATCTATTAATCTATTTTATATAAATATTTCTCTTAAGTTTTAAGCTTGAGGAGTTTCTGTAGATTCAGTAGTAGTTTCAGCTGCTTTTGCGGCCTCAGCTGCTTCAGCTGCTTTTGCAACTTCTTCAGCTTCTTTTGCTTTTTTAGCTTCAGCATCAGCTTCAGCTTTTTTCTTTGCTTCTTCTTTTGCTTTTTTAGCTTTTGTTGGAATATAGAAAGCTTTAATTGTTTTGCCTTCAATGACTCCATTTTTAACTAAAATATTGTTTACTGTTTCTGATGTTTGAGCTCCTTTTGAAATCCAATATTGAATTCTTTCTTTGTTTAACTCAACTTTTTTGTCTTTACTTGCAGGATGATAATGTCCTAAGTATTCTAAAACTGATGAGTTTGTAGCTTTAGCTTTTTCTGAAATAATCAATCTATATGAAGGTTGACTTTTCTTACCCATTCTTTGTAATCTGATTGTTAACATGAATATCAGTTAATTAATTATTAAAATATTATTGGACATTATATTATATTTTAGTATGGAAGTCAATAATAATAAAAGTTAAAAAGATAAAAAATTAAAAATTGTAAAATAATTTATTTTTTGTATAATTTAAGCCAAATTATACAAAAAGTCTTTACATTGATTTAAACTTATGATATATTTTTTTTATCGAACCAAGAGAATTGGTTTTTTATTATTTCTAATTTTAATTAAAGAAAGGGAAAGTGATATGCAAGGAATACAGAAACATTATGTATCAGAAGATGGATACAATGATATAAAAAAAGAGTTGGACTATAGAAAAAGTGATTTAAGAAAAGAAATTGCTGAAAGAATTAAGGTTGCAAAGGAGTTTGGAGACTTATCAGAAAATGCTGCATACACAGAAGCAAGAGAAGCTCAAAATGAAAATGAAGCTAAAATAAGAGAATTAGAAGATATGATTCTTACTGCTGAGGTTGTAAAAGCTGATAAAGGCATAAACAAAATACAAATAGGATCAAAATTTACAGTTGAATTAAATGGTAAAGAAAATGATTATTATTTAGTTGGATCTTCTGAGGCTGATCCTGTTATGTTTAAAATTTCTAATGAATCTCCACTTGGTAAGGTTTTTCTTGGAAAAAGCGCTGGTGATGAAGCAGAATTTCATGGGCCATCAGGTAATGTTACAAAATTTAAAATCAAAAAAATATTATAATAAAATACTAGCTTAATGCTAGTATTTTATGTTGACTTTATTGAATAAATTTGTTATATTTTTAAATCAAAAAATAAAGAAAGGGGATATTTAATGAAACTTTTTGATCTTAATGGTTTTGCACTTGCTGGAATTTTATCTTATTTTGATTCTTGTTTCTTGCATATGGTGTCTTTGTTTTTAAAAAAAAATATAAATACACTCGAAGCTTTTGTTTTGGCTGATATTTATGTTTGTGATATTAGCAATTTATTTAAAGCAGAAGAAAATTTTTGCATTAAAGATAATTTTGTTACTTATACTAATAATGATATAAAAATTATTATTAATTCAAAATTTAATTCTGTTATGATAGATGCAAATCTTTCTTTTTTAGATAAAGAGAATATTGAATACATATTGAGATTAGCAAGATATAAAACTGCTTAATACTTATAACGTTAGTTTTACTAACGTTTTTTTATTTTTTTACTATTAGCACTTGACACTTTTGAGTGCTAATAGTAAAATTATTTTGAAGATAAATAAATATTCATGAAAAATTTAACTGATAGACAAAAAGAACTTTTAAGAATAGTTGTTGAAAATTATATTGAAACAAGTATTCCTGTTGGTTCAAAACAAATTACAGAACAATTAAATTTTAGTTCTGCTACTATAAGAAATGAAATGGCAGAATTGGAATCTCTTGGGTATTTAATTCAACCACATATTTCTGCTGGTAGAATTCCCACAGAAGAAGCTTATGTATTTTATGTTAACAATTTTTTGTTAGATACTAAAATCTCTTCTTCTGATGAGGTTTTATTGGCTGATATAAAGAATGAAGATACAAGAGAATATTGTAAAAATGTAGCAAAAAAGCTTGCTGATATGTTTAGTTTAGCTATTGTTGTTTCTTTTTCAAAAAATGATATTTATTTTACAGGAGTTTCTGGACTTTTTTCTCAAATGGAATTTAAAAAAGATTTCGTTTGTTTGTCTGATTTTACTTCTTTACTTGATCATTTAGAGGAAAAAAATTTTTTAATATTTGATAAGTTGGAAAATGATGTAAATATTAGTATTGGTTCAGACAATCCTTTTTCTGAGTTTTGTGGTTCAGTGATAGTAAAATTTTCAAACAGTATTGTTTTATCTGTTATTGGTCCTATAAGAATGGATTATAATAGAGTTCTAAATTGTTTGAATTATATAAAAGATAAAATTAAATAAATAAAGATGAATAATAAAGAAAAAAAAGAAGAAAAAAATAATATTAAAGAAGACGAGATTGTTTCTGAGGAACAAAAAAATAACGAAGAACAAAAAGAAGAAAAAAATGTTGATTATAAAGATATTGCCATGAGAGCTATTGCTGATTTAGATAATTTTAAAAAAAGAAATGAAGAAGAAAAACAAGAATTTAGAAAAATTATGTCTTTTAATGTTGTTTCTGAATTTCTTGATATTTATAATAATTTAAAACAAGCAGAATCTTATATTCCAGAAAACCAAAAAGATCTTGGATGGGTTAAAGGAATTGTTATGATAGTTGGTCAATTTAAAGAAAGATTTAATCAATTTGGTATTGAAGAATTTTCATGCATTGGTCAAAAGTTTGATTATAATACTATGGATGCTGTTTCTACAGAAAAAGATGAGACAAAAGAGGAGGATGTTGTTTTAAAAGAAATTAGTTCTGGTTTTAAAATGGGTGAAAAAGTTGTTCAACATGCAAAAGTGATTGTTAATAAAATATAATATAATTTAATTTAATTAATAATATGCATATTATTAATATTTGTATGCATAGAAAGGAAGTTTAATTATGTCTATTATAAAATATAATCCTTTTAATGAGGTTGATAATATTTGGGATGACTTTTTTAATGATGGTAAATTTATTCCGGTTATCCCAAATTCTGCTTCTATGATGCCACCAATGGATGTTTATGATGATAAAGATAATGTTTATGTGGATGTTGCATTATCTGGTGTTGACCCTAAGGATGTTAGTATAGAAATAGAAAACGGTTTATTGTGTGTTAGTGGAAATATTGAAAAAAAGACAGAAATCGATGAAAAAAATTATTATAAAAAAGAGATAAGAAGGAGTGCTTTTTCAAGAAAAATAGCTTTACCTTCAGAGGTTAATGGAGAAAAAGCAGAAGCTTCCTATAAAAATGGTGTTTTGAAAATTTCTATTCCAAAAAAAGATGAGGTTAAACCAAAAAAAATAGAGGTTAAGATTAAATAAAAAAATAAGCCAATTCTGTTTTTATAGAATTGGCTTGTAGTTATCAACCGAAGAAGAAATCTTTTATTGCTTTTTTATAATTTTCATTGGATTCAAATAATATAAAGTTTTTTTCAAGGAAAATCCAGCAATTTGGAGAAAAATTATCTTTTCGATTGGCTCCCATAGCGGTTTCAAATAGGTTGTATTTTTTACCAAAAAGATCTTTTTCTATTTCTGGATTTTCCTTAATTTCTGATAATAATTTGTTTATTTCAGAAATATGTTCAGATTTTACGATTCCTGTTATGTTATTAAAATTTATAATTTCATAGTATTCAAGATTTTCTACTATAAATTCTCTAGTTTTTCGGATACTTTTATAAGTGTCGTCATGTAATTCTGGATCTTTTGGGACATCATACAAACTCATAGAGTGCCATACTGGATTGAAAAGAAGGATACTTTTTAACATCCATCTTTCTTCTTCCTCTTGTGTGTTTCTAAATATTGATGGAATTATTAAAATTTTAGGATCATCCTTTTTGATTGTTTCCTTAGTTGATTTTAACATATTGAACTCCTTTATGTGGTTTTTTGTGAAAAGTATTTCACAATTAATAAAGTATATTTCAATAACTACAAAAGTCAATACCATGTAAATTTAAATTTATTCTTTAGATAATTGAGTAATATAAATTAATTGTCTAATTGTAAATTTAAATTGGTTTTTAAAAACCAATAAATTAATAAAACTAATTAAAAAATTAATTGATAAAATATGAGTAAAATATTGGGCATAGATTTAGGAACAACAAATTCTTGTATGGCTATAATGGAGGGTGGAAAATATACCATTCTTGAAAACAAAGAAGGTGCAAGAACAACTCCTTCTGTTGTAGCTGAAACAAAAACTGGAGAAAGAATAGTTGGTCAGGTTGCAAAAAGACAATCTGTTACAAACCCTGTAAATACTATTTATTCGGCAAAAAGACTTATTGGTAGAAAATATTCTGATTCTGCTGTTAATAAAGATAAATCATTACTTCCTTACGAAATTAAACAAGGTCCTAATGATTCTATAAAAATTGTTATGAACGGTAAAGAATATGCTCCAGAAGAAATTTCTGCTATGGTTTTAAGAAAATTAAAAGAAGATGCAGAGGCAAAAATTGGAGAAAAAATAACAGAAGCAGTTATTACTGTTCCTGCATATTTTGATGATTCTCAAAGACAAGCAACAAAAAATGCTGGTCAAATAGCTGGACTTGATGTTAAGAGAATTATAAATGAACCAACTGCTGCTGCTTTAGCTTATGGTTTTAATAAAAATAAAAATGAAAAAATATTAATATATGATTTTGGTGGAGGAACTTTTGATGTTTCTATTCTTGAAGTTGATGAAGTTGATGGTGAATTGTCGGTTGAAGTAAAATCTACAAATGGGGACACACATTTAGGTGGGGATGATCTTGATAATGCAATAATGAATTATTTAATAGCAGAATTTAAAAAAGAAAAAGGTGTTGACTTGTCAGGTGATCAAATGGCTGTTCAAAGACTAAAAGAGGCTTCTGAAAAATCTAAAATTGAATTATCTTCATCTCTTGAATCTCAAATATCATTACCTTTTATAACAAATACTGCAGCTGGTCCAGAACATTTAGAAATGAGATTAACAAGAGCAAAATTAGAAGAAATAGCTATGCCTTTTATAGAAAAAACTAAAGTTCCTGTTGAAAATGCATTAAAAGATGCTGGAGTTTCAAAGTCTGATATTGCTCAAATTGTTCTTGTTGGTGGACAAACTAGAATGCCTGCTATGATTAAATTTATAGAAGATTATTTTGGTAAAAAAGCTAACGCTACTGTTAATCCTGATGAGGTAGTAGCTGCTGGTGCTGCTGTTCAAGGAGGTGTTTTACAAGGTGATGTAAAAGATGTTTTGTTGCTTGATGTTATTCCGTTGACTCTTGGAATAGAAACTATGGGTGGAATAAGAACCCCATTAATTACAAGAAATACAACTATTCCAACTTCTAAATCACAAGTTTTTTCTACTGCTGTTGATAATCAACCATCTGTAGAAATTCATGTTTTACAAGGTGAAAGAGAAATGGCTGCTGATAACAAAACTCTTGGGAGATTTACTTTAGATGGTATTATGCCAGCTCCAAGAGGTGTTCCTCAAATTGAAGTTACTTTTGATCTTGATGCTAATGGTATCTTAAATGTGAAAGCTAAAGATAAAGCTACAAATAAAGAACAACATATTACAATTACAGCTTCTACTACTCTTTCTAAAGAAGAAGTTGAGAAAATGGCTCATGAGGCAGAAATTCATGCTGAAGAAGATAAAAAGAAAAAAGAAGTAATAGAAATAAGAAACGAAGGAGAATCTTTGGTTTATCAAACAGAAAAGATGATTAAGGAAAATGAAACTAAGTTTACTCCAGAAGATAAAACAAATCTTGAAGGTAGAGTAAAAAATTTAAAGGATATCTTGGCTAAAATTGATGCAACCAAAGATGAAATAAAGAAAGAATTGGATTCTTTATCTGAAGAAGCTCAAAAGATTGGAACAAAAATGTATCAATCTCAACAACAAGCTGGAACTCAACCTAATACAGAACAAACTTCTAATGGTGATACTGAACAAAAAAATGAAGATGGAACAGTAAAGGGTGAATTTGAAGAAAAGAA
>CAZHKK010000025.1:0-6306 GCA_964532735.1 uncultured Gammaproteobacteria bacterium
ATAACAAAAATAGCTAGAAATAGCTATTTTTTTATGTATTTTTATTTAAAAAATAGTCTGATATAATTTAATTTATTAAAAATAATATTAAATATGAAAAATATATTAATAACCTATTTATCAAAATCAAAATTAATAGATATTTATCCAAGTATTGTTAATTATGATAAAGTATATATTTTAACTAATGTAAAAAATATAGAAAATTTTTCATCTTTTGATAATAAGAAATTTATTTTTTTAGGAGTAAAAACAAGTAACAATATTTATAAAGAAATAGATAAAATCATAACTAAAGAAAAGAATAATAATATAATCCCATTATTTCATGGAGAGTCAAAATCAAAGTTTAGTATATATACAATTAATAAAATACAAAACACAAAAATAGATTATAAAATTTTCAGAGATAAAAAAATAATGAATAATTTTATAACTGATGTTTTTGATAAAAAAAATATATTAATTAAAAACAATGAAATACAAAAATATTCTTTTAATAAAATAAAGCAAATATTAAATATTCCTTTTATTGTAAAACCAATAAATGCAGCAGCTTCTGTTTCTTCTTTTAAAGTATTAAATGAAAAAGATTTTGATTTTTTTATAAAAAATAGTCAAAAAAAATATGATTATATAATAGAAGAATATTTAACAGGTGATTTGAAAGCTGTAGATTTTTATTTTAATGGAAAAGATATTTTTATATTTTGTTTAACAAAAGAAACTTGTTTTAATGAATATATGGAAAAAAATATTTTTTCAGAAAAATTTTTATCTTTATATGGAGAATATATAAATAAATATTTTTTAAATCATATTCCAATAGTTTATTCTATTGATTTTAAATCTTTATCTAATACGGAAATTGATTTTTTAAATAATATAAAATTAAAATTACAAGAAATAAAATATAAAGGAATAATCCATCTAGAATATAAATATGATACAAATAAAGATATTGTTGGTTTTATAGAATGGGGCGCTAGGTCTGGAGGATCTAGAGATATATTTTCAAAAGAAATACATGATATATTAACAGGAAAAGAAATTTTAAATATAAGTTTAAGTAATTTTATTAATTTTAAAAAAGAAAAATATTTTTATGTTCCATTAAAAAAAAATAAAAATATAAATATTGTCAAAATAAAACATTTCTTTCCAAAACACATAAATGCAATAAATATAATAAATAGAAAACCTAAAAAAACAACAGAATCTTTTAAGGAATTTATACATAACAAGTTAAAAGAATTCTTGGATATAGACATTTATAGAAGTATTTTTTTTATGGAATATTTAAAAAGTGGTTATTTTTCTAATTCTTACAAAAATAATAATACAAAATTATTTTATATTTTTGTTTTAGATGATAAAAATTTTAAAAAAGCAGTAGAAAATGATCATAAATTAATAGAATTGTTTACATTTTCAGATTATGGTTATTTATCGGATATTTTTAGTAAATAAAAATATCCCAAATTATTTGGGATATTAGATGATTGTAATTATTGGTGGAGAAACTATTCTTCTCCACCACCACCTTCTTCATTAAAAACAACTCTCATATAGAGCCTCCAAAATTAAATTTATAAAACATATTATATATATGATATAAAAAAAAGTCAATATTTTTTGTATAAAGTATAATATCAATTAATGCTCTTGAATAAAATTTATATATTTGATATTATATCTTTATCACAAATAAGCCGATGTAGCTCAGTGGTAGAGCGCAGGCCTGAAGAGCCTGGCGTCGTGAGTTCGATTCTCACCGTCGGCACCAATAGTAGCTATTTTTAGCTATTTTTTTATATTATAAAACATTATGATAAAATAATTCTATAAATTATAATTATATGAAAAAAATAAACTTAATTTTAATAATATTTATCATAATAATTTCTGTATTATTAGGTATTTTTTACATAAAAAATAATAAAAAATCAGAAAATAGCAATATTATAAATATTATAGGTAAAATAGATAGTAAAAAAATAACTCTAGATGATCAATATTTATATGTTATTGATGATAAAAATAATAAATGGAAGATTATAATATCAGAAAATACTATTTTTAAACAGATGTTAGAACTAAAAGAAGGTGATTCTATAAATATCAAAGGAGAAAAAGACAATTATGATATAAAAGCAATAGAAATAAAGCAATAAATTATTAATTTTTATAATTTAAGGTTGTATGGTTATTATGTAATATTATATAAAATATAACGTCTCTAAATAGAGAGAACAAAATGTCAACATTCAAAGATTTTAATAAAATATACAAAACTTTCAAAGACAAGATTTATAATTATTTTTTATTCAAAACAAATTTTGATAAAGAATTATCGGAAGACTTAACAGAGGAGGTTTTTGAAAAAGTTATTGAAAATATAAATTCATTAAAAGATGAGAATAATCTTAAGGTATGGATTTATAGAATAGCACATAATAAATTGGTTGATTATTTTAGAAAAAAGAAAGATTTATTAATATTTGACGATGAAGACGAAAATATAGATTCTAAAATAACAAATGAATTAGAATATTTAAGTAATAATAATTTTTTAGAAAACAATAAATTAAGTATAGTTTTAGTTAAAGTGGCTTATGCTGACTCTGTAAATACTGATAAATCGGCAGTATCAAATATTCTATTAGAAATAATAAAATTAAATGAAAAAATAGAATTAGAATTTGAACAGATAAAAGATATAGAGGAAAAAGAAAATATAAAATTAGAAAAAATAAATAATAAAAAAGAAGAAAGAAATAAAAATATCAAAGAAAAATCAAAAAATAAATCATTTGGTAATAAATAAATTTAAAATTAAAAAATAGAAGTTTAAGTAACTCCTATTTTTTAATTGGAATATTATTTTTATATGGTATAATACTCTGTAATAAGTTTAATTAATAATATTATTATGATATTTATTAAAATTATTATAATGATAATGTTGTTTTTGTTGTTAAGTAAAACTGCTGGAATTCTTATAGATAATGTAAAAAATATAGCAGAAAGATTTAAAATAAAAACTTTTATTATTGGTATAATATTAGGTTTTCTTACAACTATTCCAGAATTTTTTTTGGGAATTAATGCAATAAGAAGTGGTATAGAGTCTGTTTCTTTTGGTAATTTATTAGGGGGAATAATTGTCATTTTTTCTTTAGTATTTGGTTTAGCACTTGTTTTAAATAAAAATATTGATACAGACGGAAACACAAAGAAGATATTATTAAATTTTTTATTTATAATATTACCAATAGCATTTTGTTTTAAGGGAAGTTTTAATTTTATAGACGGGTTATTTTTTTTAGTGCTTTATTTTATTTTAATATTTTATACAAACAATGAATATAAGGTTAAAGAAGAAGTAAAAATAATAGAAAAAAATAAAGGTATAATAAGTAGAATAAAAGAATTTAAAGATAAAAGTTTTTTAAAAGAGGTTGTATTTTTTATTTTTTCATTAATTGGTTTGATTTTAATATCAAATTTAATAATATGTATTTTTGAAGATATATTAATTCAATTTAATGTCTCAAAATTTGTTATAGGTTTAGTAATGTTTTCATTAGGAACAAATTTACCAGAAATAATAGTTACAATAAAATCGGCAATTAAAAAAAATTCAGAATTATCTGTAAATCATTTAATAGGTTCAGCAATGACAAATATAGTAGTTTTGAGTTTATTATCTTTATTTACAACATTTAAAGTAAATATAAACATTTCTTTTATTTTTATGTTTGTATTTATTTTAATTAATCTAATATTGGTTATTATATTTCATAGAACAGATAAATCATTTTCAAGAAAAGAGGGTATAATATTACTTTTTATATATTTATGTTTTTTAATATCTCAAATATTTTTTATAGCAAAATAAAATTAAAAAAGAGTCTTAGATTCTTTTTTAATTAATCTAAATATATTCTATAATGTCCAGTTATTTTTGTTGGCCAATCCAATAATAAATCATTTTCAATTGTTCCTTGCCCATGATTATGTATTAATAACGGTATACCTTTTAAGTTTTTTCTATTAGATATAATAGCAATATGCCAAAGACCGCCAATCATTTTATCGTAAGTGACAATATCTCCAGGTTGCCATTCGTTTAAATTATCTCTGTCTACTTTTATATTTAATTTATTTTCATAATTATCAAAATATATTTTTATATTTTTTACTCTTCTATGATTAATATTTGAATCAATTTTTTCATTATATCTTTCGGGATATTTTTTTATGTCTTCATTTATTTTATTTTTTAGATCATATTTATTATCTAGCAAAGCTCTTATAATAACATCACTGCAAGCACCACTATCTTCTGGTGGATATCCACCTTGATAATAACCAGAATCATATTTAGTAACAACACCGATTTGTTTTCTAGCAGATGCAACTATTGGGTTTTTATAATCATCTTCTTGTGTGTTTGTATTCGAAATTGTTTTAGTAGTATTTTTATAATAAAAAAATAACATAAAAACAAATATAAAAAAAATTATAGATATTATAGAGATTGTAGTTAAAAATTTTTTCATGGTAAATAAATTATTTAAAACAATATTATTATATTATATTGCATTGACATAAAAAGAAAATACTGATAAGATTTAGATATATATCTAAATATATAAATAATATGATAGAACAAACATTTCAGGCTTTATCTGATAAAAATAGAATAAAAATATTACAATTGTTAAAGAAAAAAGATATGTCAGTTGGAGAAATATTAGAAAATTTTTCAATAACAAATGCATCCATTTCTCATCATTTAGATATATTAAAAAGAGTTAATTTAATAATAGGAGAGAGAAGAGGTCAGTTTATATATTATTCTTTAAACACTTCTGTATTTGAAGATGTGTTAGTTAATATTTCTAAAATATTTAATAAAAAATAATTATGAAAAAATATATATATTTATTAATAAGAATATTATTGGTGTTATTAATGCTGTTTGTAGGGGTGTTTTTTTATAAAGATTTACCAGAAATGCTTCCTATCCATTGGGGTATTGATGGAAAAATAGATGATTATTCATCAAAAAATTTTTTTATTTTTTTTATACCAGCTATGACATTTGGTATGATTGCTTTGTTTAAAATAGGACAATTAATAGATCCAAGAAAAGAGAGATATGAAGCATTTAAAAAAGAATGGGAAATAATTAAAACAGGAATAGTTGCATTTATGTCTTATCTTTATTACATAACAATATATATATCTTTTAATCAAACACAAAGAATAGAACCATTAATATTTATAGGGGTAGGTATATTGTTTATATTAATAGGAAATTATATGGGGAAAATAAGACAAAATTATACAATTGGTTTTAAGTTGCCATGGACAATAGATAATGAAGAAGTTTGGAATAAAACAAATAGACTGGGTGGTTACATGTTTGTTTTATTAGGAATAGTATTTTTAATAGAGTCTTATTTTTTATGGAATGTAGAATATATTACAATTATTTCTTTATTATTATCTTTATTTATTCCTTCTATTTATTCTTATTTATTACATAGAAAAATAAAAAGCAAAAAATAAAAAAAACAATAACAGGGATTTTTCCCTGTTATTTTTTTTTATTTTACATTATAAGATAAAAATACATCTCCATTTTTTCTTTTTTCTCTTTCTTTTTTTAAAATATTTTTTATAAAAATATTTTTTTCTCCAGTTTTGTCCAATAATGTCATAGCTATAAGAATTATTTCTTTTGCTATTGTTTTAAAATCAAGTTTTATTTTTGATTTTATAATTACAGGAGTAAAGCCATAATATTTTAATAATATATAAACTCTTATTGCATGAAGTTTGTCAGCGCAAATAAAAATTTTATTTTTTTTAGAGATAGATTTTTCAGAAAAAATATTATTTAAAAAAATAATATTTTCCCATGTATCTAAAGATTTATTTTCTGAAATAATTTTTATATTTTTTTCTATTTTAAGAATATAATCTGTCATAAGATCTGCAATAGGTTTTGTTTGAATATTGTCGTTATTGAATATACCGCCAACAACAGCAATAAACTCACAATTTCTTTCTTTATAAGTCTCAATAGCAGAGTCACAATTTTTTATTGTAGAATTATCTATTCTATTTCTAAAACAAACACCCCTACTAAGCGCCAAAACTATATCTTTCAAAATTTCCTCCTAATATATTATTTAAATATTTATAACATTTTATAATGGTAAAGTCAATAAATTTATTGAAAATTAAATAAAAAAACAAATTTATTTTTATATTTTGTTTAAGTGTTTTTTT
>CAZHKK010000026.1:0-5545 GCA_964532735.1 uncultured Gammaproteobacteria bacterium
AATACTGCATATTTTTTTGTACTGGTTTGTGTAAATTGAACTTTAATTGATTTTTAGTATGTTTTATGTTATAGTATATTAACAACAAAGAGGAGGCCAAAATGGCAAATAAGATATTTTTCTACATGGAAGCTGATGCCATTAAGGCAACAGACAAAATAAGTTTTACCGACCTAAACGGTGATAAGGTAGATTTGATTTTGTATTGTAGAGAATCCAAGTTAATTTTTAAAAGAAACAACAAGGAAAGGGTTTATGGTACAAGAAATTCATCAATATTTACCGAAACATTGTTAGAAAGATATGCATTAATGCTTTCTTTTCAAACACAAAAACATGGTTTTGAATATGAAAAATATGCAAAATTAGAAATGCAACACACGTGTTCAATAGAAGAAATGAAAATCATTAATTCTGTTGTACTTGAGGCAGTTTAACAAGAAGCACTAGTATTAAAAATGCTAGTGCTCTATTTTTTATAAAAATATATTGGGATTACTCCTTTTTATTAAATAAATTTCTTCATTATTTAATAAGTTTAAATTATTTTTATTTATAATCTCATAACTTCTAAAGTTTTTAAAAAAATCTATTATATGGTCTTTGTTTGAGTTTTCATCAAAAAACTTTCTAAAATTAAAATTATTATTACTATCCTTATAAATATTAATAATATCAGAATATGGGCCATATTTTTCAATAGTGTAAACTCTAATAAAATCATTAATTGCCTGTAGGTTAGTCTTACATTTACTAATAAGTTTATTAGTATCTTCTGTTTTTATAGTAGAATTATTAAGTTTTTTAATTCTATCTCTAAAAAATTTTTGACCTCTTACAAATAAATCTAAATCTTTATCGGTTATAGTAATTTTATTGTCTTTTAAATCATTATAATTAACTTTTAAAAATAGTGTTATAGATTCAAATTCTTCTTTAGATAAAGTAATGTTATTAGATTTTTCTATATTATTTTTTGGCTTATCAAAATTCATACAAAATTTAATTATTTATTGATATTTATTATACTAAAAAATAAACTAACAACATAGTGAGTCGCACTAGTGTGCATCCAAACCAGTTCGAACGTCCTCTACAAAAGAGCTCCAATAAAAATAACGCTTAAATTAGCGTTATTTTTTGTTTACTCATAAACAGAATTGAAATAAATTGATTTTACTATTATTTATAATAGTATATAATAATATGACGATTTATAATTTATTAATTTTTTATGTTAATATATTTATTATTTATAATAGGATTCATAATTCTTGTAAAAGGTGCTGATTTTTTAGTAGACGGAGCATCTTCATTGGCTAAAAAATTAAAAATTCCATCTATTGTAATAGGGCTTACAATAGTAGCTTTTGGGACATCTATGCCAGAATTAGTTGTTAATATATTTTCTAGCACATCAGGTAGTTCTGGAATAGCGATAGGAAATATACTAGGTAGTAATATAGCAAATATATTACTTATTCTTGGTATTTCTGCAATTATATACCCAATATCAATAACAAAAAATACAGTTAAAAGAGAAATACCATTAAGTATATTAGCTAGTTTCGCTGTTTTTTTTATGGCTAATGATATTTTTTTTGATGGACAGATTGTTTCTGCATTAACAAGAATTGACGGCTTTATTTTATTGCTATTTTTTATAATTTTTTTATATTATACATTTGCAATATCAAAAATTCCAAAAGAAACCAAAGATGAAGAAGATGAAATAAAAGAAAGAACAATATTATTATCTGTTGTGTTAATTGTTTTGGGAGTAGTAGCTTTAATAGTAGGAGGCAAGTGGATAGTTGATGGAGCAACTCATATAGCTAGGTTTTTTAATATAAGTGAATCTATTATAGGTCTAACAATAGTAGCAATTGGGACATCTTTGCCAGAATTAGCAACATCAGCGGTTGCTGCAATGAAAAAAAATTCAGACATAGCCATAGGAAATGTTGTAGGTTCAAATATTTTTAATATATTATTTATTTTAGGGTTTAGTAGTTTAATAAAACCACTAGTTTTTAATATTAGTGATAATATAAATATATTAATGGTAATATTAACATCATTTTTATTGTTAGGATTTATATTTGTTGGTAAAAAATATAAAATAGAAAGATGGCAAGGTATTTTATTTGTTTTATCTTATGTAGTATATATAATATTTTCTATTTTAAGATAATAAATAAAAATAATTAATTTTATTTGGTGCACCCTGCAGGATTTGAACCTGCAACCTCCTGGTTCGAAGCCAGATGCGCTATCCAGTTGCGCTAAGGGTGCATTAGACGTATTGTGGAAAACTATTTACTTTTTGACCAAAATATGGTATAATACAAACATAATATATAGTAAATTTACAATAAAGTAAATATTTTATATTTCTTTAAGAGGAGGGAAATATGAATAACTATGATTTTATAGATTTGGATCCCGAATCTGAAATTGGGATTAAAAAATTCTTAGAACATCAAAAAATGTTCTTAGAAGAAAATTGTTACTTTGCTGAGAGCAACAACGTCTGTCAACGCGTTGCAGTGTTTGGTAAAGTGTATAGAACAGTTTGGTTGACCGTTCTAAATAATAGAAAATGGTCAGATGAAGAATTGTTCTTGGGGTTCATAGATTTCTTTATGGATTATGCAATGAATGATAAAGAGATCTTGGATTTTATTGATAAAGAAAAGTGGTTTTTGTCTGAAAGACTAAAGCAAGACGTCTTTTATGACTTTAATACCATGAAGGTTGTAGGAGAAGATCTTTCTGATTTTATAATCAGAAGATATTTTGCTACAGCTTAAAATACGACCCGTTCTACACAGTTTGTGCAGATCGGGTCTTTTATTTTTATTCATGAAATGATTAAATATAAGTAATGAACAATCAAGTAGAAGAAATAAAATCTAAGTTAGATATAATAGATATAATTTCAGAATATGTAACACTTAAACAAGCGGGAGGAGGAACATATAAAGGATTATGTCCATTTCATAACGAAAAATCACCATCATTCATGGTTTCACAAACAAAACAAATATTCCATTGCTTTGGTTGTGGGGAGGGTGGAGATATTTTTAAGTTTCTAATGAAATTAGAGAACATAGATTTTAAAGAGGCATTAAATGTATTGGCAAAAAAATCAAATGTAGAACTAAAATTTAATAAAGAAGATTCAGTTAAAAAATCAAGAAAGGAAATATTAGTAGAAATATCAAACTTATCAGCTAATTATTATAATTATTTACTTACTAAAACCGACCAAGGTAAAAAAGCATTAGAATATTTAAAAAAAAGAGGATTACAAGATGAAACAATTCAAAAGTTTAAATTAGGGTATTCATTAAATTTGTGGAATGGTTTATATGATTTTTTAAAATCAAAAAAATATAGTGATGAAGATATATTTTTATCAGGATTAATAATAAAAAATAATTCTGGCAAATATTATGATAGATTTAGAGGTAGAATAATGTATCCAATTTTTAATATATCAGGCAATACTGTTGCTTTTACAGCTAGACAAATAGAAACAAATAAAGATGAGCCAAAATATATAAATTCACCACAAACAGAAATATATGATAAAAGTAGTATTATTTTTGGGTTAAATTTTTCAAAAGAAAGTATAAGAAAGAATGATTGTTCCATAATTGTAGAAGGTCAAATGGATTGTATTTCTTCTCATCAAGTAGGTAGTGAAAATGTTGTTGCTTCTTCAGGAACAGCACTTACAGAGTATCATATTAAAACACTAAAAAGATTTAGTAATACTATTTGTTTTTGCTTTGATTCAGATGTAGCAGGTCAAAATGCGTCAGAAAGAGCTATAGATATAGCACTTGAAAATGAAATAAATCTTAAAGTTATAAGTTTAGAAAAAACAGGATACAAAGATCCAGATGAGTGCATAAAAAACGATTTAACAAAATGGACAAATGCAATAAGCGAAGCAATGCCTTATTTAGAATTTTATTTTAATTTGTTATCTGAAAAAATAAACAATAATATATCAATAATAAATAAACCAAAAGAAATAAAAGATTTAATAAATCCATTTCTAATAAAATTAAGTAAAATAAATTCTGAAATAGAAAAAAATATTTGGATAAAAAATATATCAAAAATAACAAACATAGACGAAACAATACTCAAAGATGAACTTAGTATTATAATTGTAAAAAAAAATAAAACAACATTTATTCCTTCTAAAAAAATAGAAATAAAAAAAGAAGAAAAAAAATTACAAAATGAAGACCCAATAAGAAAGACAGAAGAATTTTTAATTTCTGCAATATTAGTTAATCAAGGAATAGTTGGTGTTTTAGAAAAAATTAATTTAAATATTTTTGAGCATGATGATATAAAGTCTATTGCTACTAGCATAAAAGAATGTTATAATAAAAAAATAGATAATATTTTAGAACATCTATTCGCAAATGATAAAAAAAATAGCGATTATATTAGCTATCTTGCTATGTTAGGTGAGAAGTTTTTTTCTGACCGATTTTTTAGTTTAAAAGATATAAAAAAAGATATAAAATCTAATATTATAAAATTATATAGAAATTTAATAAACAAAGAACTAAAAGAAATAAAACATAATATAGAAATAGCAGAAAAACAAAACAATAAAGAAGAAATAATAAAATTACAAAATATTTTAATTGAAAAATTAAATCAATTTAAAAAAATTTCAAACAATTAAATAAAATATTTTTTCAATTAATATTAATAAATGTAATTAAAAAAATATTTATAGCTTAAATTAATAAATTAATAAAATTAATTAAATGCCGAAGATAGTTACAGACTTATCTTATAAAAATTCTATTGATAGTATTGAGGATGATTTAGATAAAGATGTTCAAGAGGAGGTTATAGATGATATTGTTAATGATATAAAGTTTGCAAAACCAAACATAGAAGATATTGAATCTGATAATGAATTTTGGATAAAACAGGAAGCCAAAAATCTTATTCAAAAAGGTAAGACAAGATGTTTTATTACAGAAGATGAAATCTTATATTCAATGTCTAATTTAGAAAATTGCGTAAAAGAATTTGAAAGATTTTTAGATGTTTTAGATATTTTAGGTATAGAACTTATTGAAACTTCAGAAGCAATATTTGGCCCAAGTAAAATTAAAAAAGAAGAAAAAAAAGATGAAGTTGTTGATAAAAAAACTAAAACTAAAACTAAAAAAGTAAAAGACTCAGTTTCTTCTGAGGTTTCATTGTTAAAAAAATTAGAAGCAGAATTGGTTTCTTCAGATTCAATTCAGATGTATTTAAGAGAAATAGGAAGTGTATCTCTTTTAACATTTTCAGAAGAAATGGCTTTAGCAAAAAGAAAAGATAAAGGAGATAGAGTTGCAAAACAAAAACTTATAGAAGCCAATCTTAGATTAGTTGTTTCTATTGCTAAAAAATTTACGGGAAGAAAATTATCATTATTAGATTTAATACAAGAAGGAAATATTGGTTTATTTAGAGCTGTAGAAAAATTTGATTACAAAAGAGGTTATAAATTTTC
>CAZHKK010000027.1:0-5434 GCA_964532735.1 uncultured Gammaproteobacteria bacterium
TACAAAATCATCACTTTTTTAGTTTTTAGCAATAAAAAACGCACCCGCATAGGGTGCATCTCTTGGCTCCGGGAGAGGGACTCGAACCCACGACCAATTGGTTAACAGCCAACTGCTCTACCAACTGAGCTATCCCGGAAGGTAATTAAATTATTGAAATTTAATAATAAATATTATAATACTAAAAATTTAAAAAATCAATAGTTCATATGTATAAAAATTTTTATTATAAAAAGGCTTATATTAGGAAATAAATAATTATTAATTTTCAAAATAAAAAAGGCAACATAAAAGTTGCCTTGTTTTTATTTTGGTATTTGTTCAAATAACAATTGAAGATAAAGTCTTTCAACTGTTATTTCTTTCCACGTTACAACGGGAAGACGTTTGTTTGGAATAATGTTTTCATCCTCTTTAGATATCCATAGTCCATTATTTTTAAAACTAAATCTCAAACTAGAAACAAAATCTATTTTTTCAAGATTAGTCTTATTATCAAGTCTATGAGCATTACCATTAGGATCAACAAACTCAACTCTGATTTCAACATCAGTATAAAGAGCTTCATAATCATTAACAGGATTAAAACAAACAATAGTTACAACTCCATATACAAGAGGAACAACAATTTTTTGATCAACCATTTCTTGTGTGGTTCTATAAACCCATTCATTAGAAGATGTTAACATATTAATTATTTTTCCGGCATAATCATCATAAAGTTTTTCAATCAAAAGAGCTTTTCTTTCATCATAGTAATATCTTTCTATAGTTCCTTTTATTGGAATATTTGATATTTCAAATTTGAATAAAATATCTTGATGAAAAAACTTAGAATCAAAAGTTGCCATTCCAAATATACCTTTATCATAAAAATCACTTTTTTGGGCAAAAATACTATTTGTCAAAAGAATAAATATGATTATTATAATATATATCGTGAGTTTTTTTCTCATTTTTTTCCTCCAAAATACATAAGTATTTTAATAATATTTACACTTTTTTTGTAATTTAGTCAAGTTTTTTAAATTAAATCAAATTTATTCTATAATAATAGCATCTTCAACTCTTAATTCATCAATACTTATTCTTCTTAAATTTTTTATAGTAGCAGGTAAATTAAGTCTATTTCCAATTTCTTCAGCAATAGATCTAATATAAGTTCCAGAAGATACTTTAATTTCTATATCAATAACATAATAATCTTCAAAACAATATTGATTTAGTAGTTTTATATAATAAATCTTCATATCACGAGTAGGTGTTTCTATAATATTACCATTAAAAGCATGATCGTAAAGTCTTTTACCTTTTATTTTAATTGCAGAATAAATAGGAACTTTTAATTTTATAACACCAAATAAATCATTTAAAATATTTTCTATATTATTTTTTATATTATTAATATCATTATTCGAAATTTTTTGTTCTTTAATAATTTCACAATTTTTATAAAGATCTCCCGTAGAAGTTTTTTTACCAATCAAAATAGAAGCATTATAAACTTTGTCTAGTTTTATAAATTGATCTAATTTTTTTGTTCCTTTATCAACACCAAGAATCATAAGACCAGTAGCGAGAGGATCTAATGTTCCAGCATGTCCAATTTTTTTAATACCTAGTTTTTTTCTCATTATTTTAATAACTTGAAAAGAAGTAATATCTTTTGGCTTATCAACTAAAATTATATTTTCTAAATCAAATTTCATATTCATAAATAATATAATAAGAATAATAATATAATAAATAATAAAAAAAGAAGCAAATAAATACTTCTTTTTTTAAATATTTTTAGTCTTATATTTTTTAAAAGATTTATTGTAAAAAATTTTAGCAATTTCTGTGCAAGCAAAATATCCAATAGCTATAAAAATTATTATCAAATAAGTTTTTATACCAAACTTAACAAAACCTAATTTTTCTATTCCAATAAGAGGTAATAATAAAGTAGAAAGAGAAGCGATAATTGTAAATGCAACTATTATAGAAGAAGGAGATTTTGCTTTATAAAATATTTTATTTGTTCTGATAGAATAAATTAATAATAATTCAGTTAAAACACTCCCGATAAACCAAGCAGTTTGTAATGTTTTTTCTCCATAAGGCAAGAAAGTAAAGAAGAATATAAGGTCAAAAGCAGTACTAACAAGACCCAAAATAGTTGTAGAAGATGCAAATTTTTTAATATCAAATTTAGTAGGGTATTGAGTTTCTTCATTATCAACTTTATCAGTAGCAATAGACATCATAGGAAAATCAGATAATAAATTTAATAATAAAATTTGAATAGGTAACATTGGTAAAAATTCTATAAAAAAAGTAGAAATAACAATCGCATAAAAATTACCAAAATTTGAAGTCAAAGTAGCTTTTATATATTTAGAAATATTTACAACTATAGACCTTCCTTGTTCTATACCATCAATAATAATAGAAAGACTTTTATTTAATAAAATAATATCAGCAGAATCTCTAGCAATATCAGAAGCATCTTTTACAACTATACCAACATGAGCAACTTTTAATGCAGGAGCATCATTTATTCCTTCACCCAAAAAAGCAACTCTATTATTTTGTTGTAGTATTTTAATAATTTTATATTTATGTAAAGGAGTACATCTGGCAAAAACATTATTTTCTTTGCATATTTTTTCTAATTCTTTTTCATCTTCAATTTCGTCTATCATATTTCCAGTTATAACATTTTCATGATTTTTAATAATACCAATTTTTTTACCAACAGCTCCAGCGACCTCAACTCCATCTCCAGTAATTATTTTTATAACAACACCCTTTTTTTTTGCTTTTTTAACAACAGGAATAGTGCTTTCTTTTATAGGGTCTTCAAAAGCTGTTAAGGATATAAATTTTAAATTACAATTTTCATCATCTTTTGAATAAGTGTTTTTATCAGTTTCTTTAATAGCCAAAGCAATAGATCTTTTACCTTCAATGCCATATTTGGTGTGCAGATTTAATATTTTATTTTTTTCTAAGTTACTAATATTGCAAGCATTTAAAATTTCTTCAGGGGCACCTTTTACTATTAGTATATTTTTATTTTTATTTTTAATCAAAACTGAATTTTTTTTTCTTTGAGGATCAAAAGGAAATTCTTTTAATCTTATAGAATCAAAAACATTTTTTTTATGTTTTAAATTAATTATTTTAAAAATTGCCAAATCAAAAGAATTGTTTACAGTTTTTTTCTTTATATCAAAAGAACAAGATAAAGATAAATATTTTAAATAAGTTTCTTTATCAACATAAGGATAATATGAATCACTAATAGTCATATCATTTTTAGTTATTGTTCCAGTTTTGTCAGTACAAAGTATTTCTATAGAACCAATATCTTCAACAGAAGAAAGTCTTTTAATAATAACTTTATTTTTTGCTAAAACATAAGCACCTTTTGACAAAGAAAAAGTAACAACAGCAGGTAATGATTCAGGTATTGCGCTAACAGCAAGAGCAACAGCAAAAACCATTATTTGAACAAAATTTTCTCCATTATTTAAAATTAGTTTAGATAAAATAAGTAATCCTAATGTTATTGAAACAATAATTAATACAAATTTACTAATCTTATCAGTTTCTTGTTTAAAAATACTTTTATCTTCAACCTCCGAAGATAATTTTGCTATTTTCCCAACCTCTGTATTTTTACCAGTAGCTATAACAACACATTCAGCTTTTCCGGATTTTACATTAGTTCCAGAAAAACAAATATTTGTAGCTTCAAAAAAATGTTTTATATTATTTTTTATAATTTCACAATCTTTTCTTATATCTATAGATTCGCCAGTAAGAATAGATTCATTTACATAAAAATTAGAATCAGAAATAATTTTAACATCAGCAGGAACAATATCACCAGCTTCCAAAACAACAATATCACCAGGAACCAAAAATTTACTTTTCATAGAAATAAATTTACCAAATCTTTTAACTCTACAAATAGGAGATAAGTGTTTATTTAATATTTCAATAGTTTTAGAAGATTTATATTCTTGAATAAAACTAAGAACTATATTTATAACAATAAAAGAAAAAATAAAAATAGCATCAAATTTTTCTCCAAAAATAAAAGATGTTATAGATGCTCCAAAAAGTAAATATATAAACGAAGATTTAAATTGTCTAAAAAAAATAATAAAAGCACCAATTTTTTTATTTTCTAATTCATTTATTCCAATTGTTTTTTGAAGTTCTTTTGATTTTTTTTGAGATAATCCATTGGAAAAATTTGTATTTAAAAATTTTTCTGTATCTAATAAAGAGAGAGAAGTAAATTTTTTAAAATCCATATAAATTTTTATCTTTTTATTATAATAATTATATCATTTTTAATTATTAAAACAAATAAAAAACCTTCGCAAAAAAGCGAAGGTTAGAGAATAGTTTTTGGCTATTTTTCCATACCAATTATAATTCTTTGAATTTTTTTATGCTTATAAATTCCAGCAATATCATATGGAGAAAGTTTTTGATCATTTCTTTCATATAAATCAGCTTTGTGTTTTTTAAGACTTCTAAGTATGTTTATATAATTATTTCTAGCTGCAAAATGAGCAGCTGTCCAACCATTAATATTTTTATGATTAAAATCGGAACCCATTTTTATTAAATAATTAAATATTTTAATATATCCACTAGAAGAATATGATAATAATGCAGTAAAGCCATTATTGCTAATCATATTTATATCTGCGCCATGTTTTACAAGAAGCTTTGCTATAAATAAATTATCATCAGGAATATTCATTAATGGAGTGATGTTGTATTTTCCCATTTTTACATTTGGATCAGCTCCATGTTCTAATGCATATTTTATAGAGTAATATTTGTTACTAGCAACAGATTCAAACAAAAGAACATTTAAATCATTTTTATTCATAAAGACCTCCATGAAATTTACTGTTACAATAATATAAATAATATTTTATGTCAAAATAATTTAAAATTTAATATAAAAAACAGTCACCATAAAAAATAAGGTGACTGAGTGTTTTAAGCTGTTTTTCTTTTATCTTTTAGAGATTCATTTTTTCTTTTTATATCATCAGCTTCATCTATTAATGCTTGAAGTTTTTCTAAGCATTCTTCTTTTTGTTTATTGTTTTCAGCCAAAAATACATCTCTTATAGCATTTTTTATTTCTACACCGTTAATATCTCTTATTTGACCGTTATCATCTTCATATATCCAATTATATTTTTTTTGAAGTTTATCGTATTGTTTATCAACTCTTTGATTCATTAATTCTTCTGAAGTTTTTACTTCTTTTTTTGTTTCAAATTTATTCATGTTTTTGTTTTTAATTATTTATTTTTTATACTTTATAATTATAACATTTTTTTGACTTTTTGTCTATTTAAATTTGGAGCATTAAAAAATAAAAGCTAATATAAAATATTATTTTAGAACAAAT
>CAZHKK010000028.1:0-5216 GCA_964532735.1 uncultured Gammaproteobacteria bacterium
ATAAAGAAAATGCAAACATTGCTTTAAATCGTATAAAAAATAGGAATCCAAAAATAGAAATAAATTCGAAGAAATATATTGATAAAATTAAAAACGATATTAGAACCAAAGATCTTTTTAGATCTTATCTAATGATTAATAGATTAATTGGTCAAAAAGAAACAAGTGCTACTAATTTATTAAGTAAAGAATCTTTTGAAAATATTGTTATTAAAACTAAGAGCACATCAGATATTTTTAGTTTAGATATTTTTAGAAATAGAGACATACAAGAACATTTAAAACAAGATTTTAATCCAGAAGAATATAAGAAATATTATAAAGAATTTATAGAACAAAAATTACTTGCTGAGAATAAAGATAATATTAAAAAATATATTAAAATTCAATCAATTATTAATTCTCCAAAATGGCAGGAAATGTGGAATAATGTTGCCTAAAAAGAAAAAGACGAAATTTTATTTCACTTCGTCTTTTTAATCGAATTTTTCTATTATTTCGCTATTTAAAATATCAGAAACATGTTTTTTTCGTTTTTTATAGTATTCATATTCTTCACAAAATCTGGAATATATTTCTTTTGTATGTTTTATATAATCCTCATTATGTTCAACCGTTTTTTCGGTATGAAAACTTAATATATAACTTATATAAATATAATCTGAATTATTTATATTATTTGATCCACCAACTAATTGATCAACATCATCAGAAACTATAAGACCAAGAGTTGGAAATAATTTTGGCTCAATAATATATTTATGTTCAACTCCACTCCATTCTTTTATATATACCCAAGCTCTATCTCCAATTTCATTAACTTTAAGAATGAATTTATCTCCAGCGGGTTCTGTTTCTGCTCTTAAACCACGATCCTTACCCCAATGAAGATAAATATTAAACATATTATATGATGTATATTCAAATTCTTTAATTGTTTCGAATACTTTCTCGTCTTGTTCAGACTGAGAAGGAAATTGAATAATATTACTCATCTCAGCCTCCTTATGATTTGTTTATATATTTAACCATATTTTTAATAAAAAAGCAATAAAATGAATATAATTATTTAATATTAGCCGATAATTATTATATTAAGTCAAAAACTATACTAAACAATCTCCTGTTTAACTAGTGAATACAAGCTTACGTAGTGTCGCATGTGTCGCATTAACTCCCCTACTTTAAACACCAGAAATACCCATATACATTGAGACCCGAGAGCGTCACAATTCTTCAAAACTAGCACCCTAAATCCCCTTGTGGTGCTTTTATCTACATTTACGCAACCCCGATTCTCCGTCAAAATACAAATAGATAGTATTAGCTGTTTTTATATTGTATTAATTTAATTAACTATTATTAATTTTTGTGTTATATTCTATATATAAATATAAAATCTAAAAATATGACAAAAAATAAAAAAATATTTTCATTATCTATATTATCATTAATATTGATAATATCTTTATTAAGTGTTGTTTTTATTCTTAATAATATTAAAAATAGAAATATTCCTACTAATATTAATAATAATGAAAATAAAATTACGTATATAAATTCTGAATATGGTTTTAGCGTTAATTTACCAAATACATGGCAAAATTATTCTATATTATCAGAAAAATGGACTGGATTAGATTTGGGTGGTAATGAAAATTACAATGGAGATATTATTTATATAAGACACCCGGAATGGTCTGAATATAATAAAAGACAAGATATACCTATTATGGTTTTTACAGAAAATCAATGGACCAAATTACAAAACAATGAATTTCATATAGGAGCTGCCCCTATTAATCCTACTTTATTAGCTAGAAATCAAAATTATTTTTTCGCATTACCTGCTAGATATAATTTTGCTTTTTTAAATGGATATGAAGAAGTTGAAAATATATTAAACTCTAATCCTGTTTTTGATAATAATTGGTTATTAATAAAAAAAGAAATATTAAATTGTAATATAAAAGAAATAACACAATTACATAGTGGTCTTGTTTCTATAAAATTAAAAAATAATTCTAGAATAGAAGGATATCAACCTAAAATTGATAATGTTTTTAGTCTTGTTAATTGTAAAAATAAAATTATATTTATTACCGAATAAAAAATCATCCAGCCGGATGATTTTTTATTTTTTAAACATATTTTTTATATTTTTTAATCTACTTTCTTCAAATTCTCTAGTATTTGTTATTTTAAAAGATGAAAACTTTCTAAACACAAAAAAGAAAAGAAAATATATAATAGATGCTCCTAAAATCGCAAAAGACCCAAACTTTATAAAATCTCTTATAGAAAAAGAAACTGTATTTCCATGATATAGAACATTATTATAATTATCCATAACATTAAAATTAAAACCATAAATAGATCCGAGAGCTATAACAGATGCCACCGCACTTACTATAAAAATTATCTGTAAAACGTTTAATTGCTTTTCTGTATTTTCTTGATAGATAAGACTAATAAGATTTAATGTGGAATCAACATTATTTTGAGTCATTTTCCACAAATTATTTACATAATCAGAAGTGTCAAACAATGTTTTAAATTCTATTTTTAAAAAATTTTCTATTTTTTTATTAAAATAATTTTTTTCTAAATTATTTATTTCTTTGTCTATATTAAATTTTATTTGTTCTAATCTTGAAGAAAAAAATATAACCTCATTATTAAGTTCTAAAAGAGAATCTCTAACTTGAGTTATTTTTTCTAATTTTATATTATTTTTTTTTCTAATTTTATCTAGTTCTTCCCATATAAACCTATGGAGATTTATTATTTTACTAAATTGACTTTTTACATCAGATAAAAATATTATTTTTTCAAAAATTAAATTTTGATTTTTAATTTTATTTTTATTATTAAAAACAACCAATTCGCCTCCTAGAAATAGATCAAAATCTTTATCCTTTATCTCTTTATTTATTTTTTCATTTTTTTCTAAAAATATTTTTTCTATATCTTTTTGATTTGTTGTTTCTATTTCTATTATGAAAGGCATAACAGAGAACATAGATGTAAAAATTTTTGGTATTGGAGCACCCAAACTATAAAGATAAGAGAACGTTTTTAGTATATTATTTACAGAAAAATCGGTTATATATTTACTATCTTTTTTTAAATCTTCTATTTCTTTACTAAAAATCATTAGACCATTTTCTTTATATAAAAAATCAATTTTATCAAATTTTGAATATATAAAACAACCTTCAATATTTGAATCTATTTTAAAATCTAAAACTTTTAATTTTTTATAAAGATCTAATAATTTTTTATTATCTAAAGATAAATTTGTTTTTTTATTTTTTAGAAAATCATAGAACTCCTCAATGTGAACTATTGTTCTAGGAACCCAACTTCCTATATATATTTTTTTAAATTTCATTTTATATTTTACCTTTTATTTTTAATTTATTATACATTAAATATAAATATAAAAAAAGTTTATAAATTGTAATATTTTTTATTAGTGTTAAAATTTAATTATGCCAAAAAATAATATTATAAAACCTATTTTTATTTTTATATTTTTTATGTCATTTGTTTTTTTCCCAAAATGGCCTATTTTTTTATATCATGAAAACAAAAACTTAGAGAATGAATTTAAAATACAAAAAGATAGTAATATTTTAGATATAAACATGCTTTTTCTAGGTGATACTATGTTTGGAAGAAGTGTTGAAAGTTTATCAAAATTAAACATCAACTACCCTTTTGAAAAAATAAAAGATAATGATATTTTTAAAAACAAGGATATAATATACACTAACTTGGAAGGTCCAATAATGGACCCTAATATAAAAACAAAAAATGGATCTACGATTTTTTCTTTTCCAAAATATTCTGTTGATGTATTAAAAAATAATAATATAAATCTTGTATCTTTATCAAATAATCATTTACAAGATTATGGATTAAATGGCTATAAGCAAACTAAAAAATTTTTAGAAGAATCAGATATAAATTTTTTTGGAGATTATTATAATCAAGAACATAATATTTTTTTTAAAAAAAATATTAATGGTAAAGATTTTATATTTTTTGGAATTAATATGATAAATTTTGATTTTGAAAAAAACTTAACTGAAAATAAAAAATATATTATTGATATTATAGAAAAAACGAAACAAGAAAATCCTGATACGTTTTTTATTGCTTTTCCTCATTGGGGAAATGAATATAAAATAAAATCTAATTCTATACAACAAGATTTTGCCTATGAACTTATAGATAATGGGGTTGATTTAATTATAGGTACACATCCTCATGTGACTCAAGAATATGAAGTTTACAATAATAAATACATATTTTATTCCCTTGGAAACTTTATATTTGATCAATATTTTTCAGAAGAGACACAAGAAAGTATTGCTATAAAATTAAAAACCAAAAACCAAAAACTAAAAAATGAATACGAAATAGAAATCATTCCATTAAAAAGTATTAATAGCCAACCACAAGTCATTACAGACAAAAAAGAAAAAGAAGAATTTTTAAATAAATATAATTTAATTAAAAATAAATAATATTTTATTATATTTGATTATAGTTTATAATAATTACTATAATAAATAATTTTTAAATTATGACCTTATTAAATCAAATATATAAATGCCCAATTTGTGGAAATATAGTAGAAGTTGTTCATTCTGCTAATGGTAATTTAGTTTGTTGTGGACAAGAAATGCAATTACAAGAAGAAAAAACATCTCATCAAGAATTTTCATTAGAAAAACATGTTCCAATTATTGAAAAAACAGAAAATGGAATCAAAATTAAAATAGGTTCTATTGCTCATCCTATGGAAGAATCTCATTATATTGAATTTATAGAAATTTTGACTTCTGATAATAAAATTGGCAGAAAATATTTAAAACCAGGAGAAAATCCAGAAGTTGAATTTAATACTAATTCTGAAATATTAGAAGTAAGAGAATATTGTAGTTTACATGGTTTATGGGTTAATAAAATTAAACAATTATAATGCAAAAAAAGGAAATAATAATTTTTTCTGTTGGCGGATCTCTTATTGTCCCAGATAATATTAATGTAAAATTTCTAAAAAATTTTAGAGAGTTAATTTTAAAACAAATTAAAAAAAATAAAAGATTTGTTATTATAACCGGGGGTGGTCTAACCGCTCGTAATTATATGAATGCTGCGAATAAAATATCTAACACGAACAATGAAGATATGGATTGGCTTGG
>CAZHKK010000029.1:0-3719 GCA_964532735.1 uncultured Gammaproteobacteria bacterium
GAGCCAACACATTAAAAATAGCTTATATTAGCTATTTTTTGTTTTTATGTATTTGACATTATTAATAAAATATGATTTAATCATACAAATCTTTATTAGGAGGAAGTATGAAAAAAGAAAAACCTCTGAAATATTCTTCAGAAGGCATACCATTTCCTCCAAATATGGGAATGGATGAAAAAGGAGAATATTTTATATTTTATGATTCAAAACGTGAGTTTACAGAAAAAAATAAAAAACCTAGAGCTTTTCTTCATAAAATAAAAAAAACTCTAACTTTTTATAGTAGAGATGATGAAAGTTGGAAAGCTATTGATTTTTCTAGTGTCGTCAATGGAATAGAAAAAACATTATTTGAAATAGAAAATCATCTGGATACAAGAAAAGAAATAAGCGAAGAAATGATGGCTGAAAATAAATTAAAAATATCACCATTTTTAACAAACCTATCAGACATATTCACAGTAATGGGTGTTTGTTTTTGCTACACTCACTACAAAATATATATGTCCCAATGGAAAAAATAGACCCAAACTAATAAAAATTAGTTATGGGTCTTTTTAATTTATATTAAGCAGCTAGTTTTTCTCTAGATTTTTCTAATAATTCTTTTTTATATTTTTTCATAGCATCAGAATCTTTTTCGTCTATTTTTATATTCTCAAAAAATTCTTTAAAATCATTTTTTGATCTTGCTGTTTGATATTCTTTTATTATTTCTTCTATTTTAGAATATTGCTCTTCAAAATCTTTTTCCGCTCCTAGAAAAGTTTTAGTACTATCTATAACTTTTAAATTAATTTCTTCAATAAAAAAAGTTATAAAATCTTTTAAATTAGTATTTTCTCTTTCTATTCTAGTATTTATAGAATCATCTCTTTTATCTATTTGAGATTCATAAGCTAAATCTAAAACTCTTTTTTGTTCTTCTAATTTCCCAATATATTTGTTTTTAATCTTTTCAGATAATTTTTGTATTCCTAAATTAATAACATCTTTATATTTTTTTATAAAATTTATTTCTGATTCAGTTCCTTTTTTTGCATCATTAAAATCTCTAATCGCATTTTCCATAGCGAAACTTATATTATTTATATTTTTAACTTTCTCTCCAGATTTTGATTCGCTTAATCTATTCTCTTCTAACATTTCACTAATTTCATTTATAGCTCTTGGGATCAAATTAGTAGATTCAATATCTTTTTCTTTTAGTTCTTTTCTTTCTTCTATGTTAACAATTTTACCATCCAAAGTTCCTGTTGACATACGTTTTTATTAATTATTAGTTTTTTAATTTATTTAATATTTCTTGATATTTTAATTTATCTTCTTGATCTTGTGATAATTTTTCATTCACATTATTTACAAAATTATCATTATCTTTTTTAATCTTATCTATTATTAAAACATTTTTTTGTTTTTCTATTTCTAATAAATGATTATTAAAATATTCTGTTATTTTTTGATTTGTTTTGTTCTCCTCTTTTATATTATTAATATCCTCTTCTATAAACTCTAAATCAATTAAAATAAATCTTAAAAAACTCAAGATAGATTCTTCCCCTTTTTCTTCAACTATTTTATTTAAATAATTATAATCTATATTTAATTTTTCAATAAAAATTCTATTATTTAGAGATAATGTAAATTTTGCTAATTCAAACTCACTAATTCTTTTTAGTATGTCTAGTATTTCTTGATTCATATGCACTATTTTAATTTATGATCATATTCTATCATACTTTAGGAATATAAAAATATCCTTCCCTATCCTTAAAGAAAGTTATAATCTCGTACACTACGTTGAGCCAGTACTTTAAAAATAGCTTATATTAGCTATTTTTTGTTTTTATATTTTTCTATTATATAATTATTATAACTAAAAAATATTGTTATGTTATGAATTATAAAATAATAGAAATAAACAAAGACAATTTAAAAAAGTACCCTGATTGTATATGTTTTATAAATCCAAAGAATGAATACTACAATTTAAAAATAGACTGGATTAAAGAAAGATTTAAAGAAGGTTTAAAAATTAAATTATTATTTTTAGAAAATGAAAAAAAGCCATCTTGTTTTATAGAATACATAAACGGAGAAAATGCATGGAGAACGGTATCAGCTAAAAATTATTTATTTATACATTGCATATGGACAAATCCTAATAAGAATAAAAATAAAGGTTTGGCGAGTGTTCTAATAGAAGATTGTTTTAATGATGCAAAAAATAATAAAAAAGATGGCGTTGCAATAATTGTAAGTGACGGTGCTTTTATGGCTAAAAAAGATTTGTTTATAAAAAATGGTTTTGAAATTATTGAACAAAAAAATCATTTTTATTTGCTTGTAAAAAAAATAAATAAAAATTCAAGCAATCCAGTAATTAATAACAACGAAAAAGAATTAGAAAAATATCAAGGATTAAATATTTTATATTCAAAACAGTGTCCTTGGGTTGCTAGATTTATTTATGAAGTAGAAGATTTAATAAAAAAATATAAAATTAATATTATAGAAATAAAAAATTCAAAAGAAGCTCAAAAAAATCCAAATATATATGGAACTTTCACTTTTATAAACAATGGCAAAATTCTATCTGATAGATATATTTCTAGAACAAGATTTATAAATATTTTAACAAAAGAAATAAAATAAATTATATTTTAGGAATATAAAAATATCCTTCTCTGTTCTTAAAAAATGTTATAATCTTATACACTACGTTGAGCCAATACTAAAAAATAAGCTAAAATTAGCTTATTTTTTTATTCTATATTTCTCCACTTACTTCTTTGTTTAGTCTATCAAAAAATTCAATCATAAAATCATGTCTTTCTTGTGCTATTCTTTTTCCTTCTTTTGTAAATAATAAATCTTTTATTTTTATAAGTTTTAAAGCATATTCTCTATAAGCTGTATCTTCTTGACTATATTCTTTTGTGTCTTGTATGTTTTTTATTGTTTCTTTATCATTATGAACCTTTGCTCCATTTTCACCAGCAAAAACAAATGCCCTCCCTATCCCAATAGCACCTATAGAATCTAATTTGTCAGCATCAAATAAAACCTTTGCTTCAATACTTTCTGGTTTATGATCATTTTTATATCTATGAGAAATTATACAATGTTTTATTTTGTTAATTTTATCTATAGAAAAATTGTATTTTTTTAAAATATCTTTTGCCATATTAGCACCCAATTCTGCATGATCTATTTTTCCTTTTAATTTATCTTGTTCTGCTCTACCTATATCATGCAATATGCAGGATATACTTAATATTTCTAAATCTATATTTTCTGTTTTACTTATATGTAAACATAAATTATAAACTCTTTGAACATGTTCCCAATCATGACTTCCATTAGATTTTTCAAATAAATTTTTTGCTATATTTTTTATTTCTTCAAAAATTATATTATCCATATTGTTAGTATATTTTTTATATAATTATTTTACTTTAATATAAAAATTAAACAATATCTAAATTTTAGGAATATAAAAACATTCTTCTCTATTCTTAAAAAATGTTATAATCTTGTACACTACGTTGAGCCAAGTAGTGCACCCTATGCGAGTGGGTTGATTTATCGCTAAAAACTAAAAAAGTGATGATTTTGTATAATATCATCACTTTTTATTTTGTATTCAAATTTGCTTGTTTTTATTGGTACTAGACTCTCTTCTGTTGTTGGTAACTTATTTCTATTATTTTTTT
>CAZHKK010000030.1:0-3642 GCA_964532735.1 uncultured Gammaproteobacteria bacterium
AAAGTATGAATTTCAATTTTAATAAAAGCAATAAATCAACAATAGATTTAAATAAAATATTAGAAGAAGTTGGCGGAATAGAAACATCTATTGGAAAGAATGTAAGTAGAAAAATAGACGAAATAGAAGCAGAAGAATTAAAAAGATCTTTTATTAAAAGATCTTTCATTTTAAATAACAAAGAAAACAATACAGAAAAAAAAGAAAAATTAGAAGATTTAGAAGATAATGAATTCAAAAAAATAAAAGATAGTGTTTTTATTGATTATAATAAAAATATAGAAGATAAAATTAATGAAATATCCTTAAGATATAAGATTATAATTAAAAAAAGTGATTTTGATTGTTTTTTTGATGATAATTTTTTTTTAAATATAAAAAATATAAATTTAGGATTGAAAGTAGATAAGATAAATTTAAGTCACGTGTTATTAAGAAAAATTTTAATAGAAAACAAAAAAATACATGGGTTAGATTTTACAAAAAATCCTTTTAAAAATATAAGTTATTTGAATAATATAATATTTGAAGTATTATTAAAAAATGATAGCATAAAAAAAATAAAATTAGATTTAACTGATGCAACTGATAAAGATATAGATGATTTAATAGCAATATATCAAAAAACTGGATTTAATGGTTTTTTAATACAAATAGATTCTGATAATGTTAAAAATATTAAAAAAATCAAAAATGAAATAACCCCAAATGTTTTAATAGTTAAAAATCCAAAAAAAGAAAAAATTTCAGAAATACAATCTTCGTTAAAACAAATTATAGAAAAGAAGAAGATAGAAGCGGAAAAATTAAATGATTACGAAAAAATAAATTCAAATTTTTCAGCTTTTGAATTCTCGCTTTTTTTATTTAAACAAAGATTAAAAAATTTACCTAAAGAGAAAGCCGAAGATTATAAAAAATATCTAAAGGACGTTTTTAAATTGCCAAAAAAAGACAGAAGAGAATTTTATATTAATGAAATTAGGTTAGCTTTTAATGGTATAGTTGTTCATAAAAAGATAGATCTAGATGCTAAAGGTATTTTATTTTTATCAAAAATAGCAGGTTTAAATTTTTCTGATTTTAATTATGAAAAATATAATTTAAAAGGAGAAGATTTAACAGAAAATGGATCTATAAAATATGAAAATAATTCTGTTAATTATATAAATAATGACGGAACGATAAATAAAGACATATTATTTAATTTACCAAAAACTTTAGTTTCAGACTTATCTCAAACAGATGGATTGAATGTTTTTAAAACAAAAGGACAAAGATTTGATTCTGATTATTTTATGTCAACGTTGGATCATCATGGAGAAAATTCAAAAAAAGGAAATTCTTCTGCAATTCAAATGTTTCAATTACTTTTAAGATTGGGTCTTATAAAAGACGTTGAAAAAATAAAAAAATCAAACCAAGAAGAATATTTGAAAATATCAAAAGAAGAAAAACAAAATTTTTATTTTTTAAAAGAAATTGTAAATTTTATAAATAGAGAAGATGATAAATGTTATAATTTTAATAAATATGATAAGAATATAAAAATTACAGAAAAAATGTTTTTAAATTCTTATAAAACAATTTATGGTTATTCTAAGTTTATAAATCCAAATAATTTAGAAAAAATATACAATTGCAAAACACTAAAAGAAAAATATTTTAAAAATAACCCTTTATTACCTTTAGAATTTATAGAATTAACAGATGACGAATTAAAAGAAATAGGTATTTTAAGCAAAAAAAATATAGTTAAAAATATAGTAAATAAATTAAAATTAGATTTTCATAAATATAATAACAAAGAAAATGTAAAAGAATCTAAATATGGTAAAATTTTTATTCAAAGAGATTTTAAATTTATTTCTAATCCAACTGATATTATATTATGTAATAATTTTGCAGGATTTATAGAGTATTCAAATGAAGGTAAAAATTTTTTTATTTCATTATTTGGTGATAATTATCCAGAATTTAGTGATGAATTAAATAAAAAATTAGAAAATAATGGCGTAAAGAGAATAAGAGGGATGCTTATAAAAATAGATAAAGAAAAAACAATTAATGAAGAATTATTTGATGAAATTTTAAATGAATTAGAAATAAATAAAAAACAAGAAAATTCTAAAAACATTGAAGAATTTGAAAATAATTTAAACAATAAAGATAAAACAAAAGAAGTAAAAGAAAATAATGTTTTAAAAAAAATAGATATTCCTTATTTGGATAATTCTATAGGACAAGTTGATTTTTTAAACGACCAAGAGAGTTTAGAACAATATTCAAAAGATTGTATAAATGAAATATCAAAGTATTCTTTCAATAATGTTAATGGTTTTAAAAATTTTTTTAATAGATTAGAAAATATTTCAGGTGATATTTCTATTTTTAGAGAAAATATTCAAACATTTATGTTGCTTAGCAGTAGTGAATTATTTCAACCTGTTAAATTTTTAAATTTAGATAATAAAGATTTTTATTTTTCTAGTCTTTTAAGAGAAAATGGTAAAAATGATAAAATATTATGTTTTGTTGACGATGGCAAAAATATTTATTCTAGATTATTTTCAGTATCAGAAACATGGAAAAATAAATTTAGAAGTTATTTCTTTCTAAATAGTGGATTTTATGGTAATGAATTTTTAAAAAATACAAATAACGATATTTTTTTGGAGAAAGATAACATTACTTCTATTGCAAAAATAAATCCAAAAATACAAGATACTATAAAAGAAATTATTGAAAAAGATAAAAAAATTATAAAAATAAATGAAGAGCTTGGAGATGTTATAGCTAATGGATTTTCTTTAATAGATGCAAACAAACAAAATCCTTATTCTTTTTATTCATATACAGCTCCAAAAGAAATAAAAGTAGAAAAAATAGATGGTTTAAATTTTTTTGATGGTCACAAAATATTATCAGATTCTTTAAAGAGAATAGATAATATTGGAATTATTAATTATATTCAAGAGTTAAAAAAAAATATATTTAATATTCTTAAGTTAAATGAAATAAAAATTCCAAGTGAGTTGGTTCCTAATTTTAAAAACAATTTTTTAAAAAGGGATGTTTTAGATAATATATATTATGGAAAAGTTGTTTTAGAAACATATTCTTGTAGCTTAAAAAATAGGCCAGTAGAAATTGATTTTATAACAAATAATGATGAAAATGTTTGGGTGGATGAAATTAGGTATGTAGATTCTAACATTACGACTTATAGTACAAATAAAGACGTAATACAAGCAGATATATTAACAAATTTTCCTGTTACAAACAAAAAAGATAACTTAATTTTAAATTTATTAGCTTATATAAATTCAAAATTAAAAAAAATACATTTAATGTCATGTAATGAATTAGTTACAAATTTTGAATTTAAAGAAGAAATAAAACCAGAAAAATTTTCAAAAAAATATTTCAAAAAACATTTTGAAAGTATAAATAATGAGTTTAAAGAGTTATTATTAAATGTTTTAAAAGATATTAAATATAATTCAGACAATGATTATATAGATATGGTAAAATTTTTTGGAGATTTAGAAATTATAAAAAAATACAAAGAAACAGATAATTATAAAAAAAATATAGAATTTTTATCAGAAGAAAAAAAATATCAAAACAATTACTTACAAT
>CAZHKK010000031.1:0-3640 GCA_964532735.1 uncultured Gammaproteobacteria bacterium
ATTTTGAAAAATATTTGAAATCTGGCTCTGGTAGAGCTTTTATTAAGAAACATTTAATATAGGTTCAAATCCTGTCCTCTATGGTGGGTAGAATTTGAACCGAAATAAAATCTTCATCATTTCTTCTTTTTTATTTTATATGATTTGTAGTTATTGTTTTATGGAGTTAGAATAAATATATAAACACAAACTCAAAAAACATATGGCTAATGCTAAAGATTATCAATTTGCTCATTTATTAATTTCAGCAAAAAGAAGAATAACATATTGCAAATACATATCAGAATATCCAATAAAAAATGGGATGAGAGATTATAGCAATAATGATTATGATATTGCTGATAGTTTTTATAAAAAAATATGTAATTCTTGTTTTTCAGATGCTCTTATGGTTATTTCCACATTGTTAGATAAAAATAAAAGACATAATAAATCAATTAGTTTTTTTAATCATAAAGGACTGTTTGATAAAAAATTAAAAGAATTAGAAGTAATAAATAAAGAATTTGTTGATTTTGGTTTTAAAAAAGTAAGAGATGAGGTACTTGGACATGTGGATTTAGATAATACTAATAATAGATTTCCTTATATGCGAGATCGTAGTATTATCAACAACAAATTAATAAATAAACTAGATAAAATAATAGATGATTTAACTTCTTTGTTTTTAGAATTTAATAAAGAAAATGCAACACCATGGGCTGAAAGTTCTTTTTATCAACCAGATGCTTTTAATGAAATAGAAAATATTATGAAATCGGTTCATCCAAAAATGACAAATGATATCATAATTTAATTAAATTTATTTTCTTATTTTTTATTACAAACCTATTCTTAAACATATCCTTAAACTGCCTTTTTTCTTCTATAGAACCGTGATTTAATATGAACTTGGCATAATCTACTAAGTCTACTTTTCTATCGTTCATACCTCGTTCTACGTTGTTTATTTTTAATACTTGTTTTTGTAGATGAGCAAATCTTTCTACTTCTATTTTTAGTTTTTCTTTTTATGTCTTCAGCAAATTATGTTAAAATATATTTATATAATTAATAAATAGAAATGAATAATCAGATTTTTAATACAATAAAAGAAAAATATAAAAACATAAATAATAAAATTTATAATTTAAAATTAAAAATATTAAATAAAAATAATATAAAGAAAAGATTAATCCAAGAAGAACTCGACAATAAAGAATATCAAGAAATATTAAATGATTTAAAAAAATAAATAAAATGAATCCAGATAACTTAAAAAATAAATCTGAAAATCAAGGAGAAAAATTTGAGAGTATAGAGCAAAATCATTCACTAGAAGATGGTAAATCTTTTAAAGAAGAGGCCCAAAAACTTACTCAAGAAAATTTAAAAGAAGCTAGTTCTATGTTATCACCAGAAGATTCTGATTTTATAGAAGAACTAAAAGAATTAGAACAAGAAGTAAAAAATATAAATAATGAGTCTGATTTATTATTGCAACAAGAATATGAAAATATATTAAGACAACCTATGCCAATAATAGGAACTAAAGAATATCAAGAAAGGCAAAATATAATAGCGCATAATATAAGTCAAAGAGCCTATATTATCAAATCAAAAATTGATGAATTTACTTATTTTGAAGAATTAGACGATTACATCAAAAACAATCCACTATTTAAACCAGAAGATATAAATTTTGCTAAAAATGTTTTAAAGAAAATTAAAGAAAAAATTCCAGAAATCAAAAAAACTGCTATTGAATATATAGATGATATTAAAAAAAAACAAAACATTAAAAATCTTTTTAGGTCTTATTTAATGATTAATAGACTAATTGGTCAAAATGAAACAAGTTCTACTAATTTATTAAGCAATGAATCTTTTGAAAACGTTGTTATGGAATCTAAAAATAATTCTGATATTTTTAGTTTAGATATTTTTAGAAATAGAGACATACAAGAATATTTAAAACAAGATTTTAATCCAGAAGAATATAAGAAATATTATAAAGAATTTATAGAACAAAAATTACTTGCTGAGAATAAAGATAATATTAAAAAATATATTAAAATTCAATCAATTATTAATTCTCCAAAATGGCAGGAAATGTGGAATAATATTGCTTAAAAATAAAAAAGACGAAGTTTCGTTTTTACTTCGTCTTCTTAATCGAATTCTTCGATTAAAGGTGAGTTTATAACATCAAGAATAAAATCTTTATTTTCAATAAAGTATTCTTCTGTTTCACATTTTTCTTTATATCTATTCTTGACGTACTCGATATATTTTTCATCATGATTAATTGTTTTGTTGGTATGTAAATACATTATATATTTTATATATACATAATATAACCTATATACACCGACATCAACTAATTGATTAACATCATCTGAGATTAAAAGACAAAATTCTGGCTCTAAAATATACTTAAACTCCGTTCCATCCCAATCATGAATATATATCCAAGCCCTATTTCCTTCTTCATTGATTGTGATTATGATTTTATTAAGAGCTGGGTTCATTTCGGCTCTTAATCCTCTTTCTTTGCCCCAATGAATATAAATATTATCCATATCATATGAGACATATTCAAATTCTTTCATCGTGTCAAAAACCTTCTCATCTTGTTCGGACTGAGAAGGAAATTTAATAATATTACTCATCTCAGCCTCCTTTTAGGTTGTTAAGATATTAAACCATATTTTTAATAAAAAAGCAAATTTTTGTAATATTTTACAATTTTAATTATTTATTATAAATTAACACTAAATATATAGGAGGTTATATATGTCATCAAAAGAAACTCATTATCTAACTTCAGAAGAAATTGACTCTTTATTTACAAGAGCAGAATTAACGGAAGAAGAAATTAAAAATAATCAAGATTTACTAGCATTTAGGAAAATGTTAGACGACTCTTATAAAGAAAAAATTAAAAACATAAAAACAATAAAAGAAAAAATTATTAGATTTGTTTTGGATATTAAAATGAAATACTCATATAAATCAGATGATGAGATTGTAGATATAATTATGAATAAAGAAGAAGTATTTTCAATAGAAAAGTACATTGAATTTTGGTATGGAAAAGTTTCTGAAAGTCCACTATCAAAAGAAACATTAGAACATATCGAAAAGTCATACCTTAATAGCGATGCAAAAACAGTTATTGAGTTTTGCAATGAAGAAGCTATGCTCGAGGGAACAGATGGTGGAGATTAATCTCTCTCACAAGCCCGTGTCTTATGATGCGGGTTTTTATTTTTTGTTTTTGTTATCTATACACATTAATGACACAATAAAAACCACATATCTAGCAGTTGATAACTTAATATATTTTAGGCTAATATTAGCTATATTATGCTGATATTTATCTATAAAGTCAAGTTAAAAACCTTCTATTTTTTATGTGTAACATTTGTAACATTTTTTTGCGACCGAGATGCATCATTTTTCTCCAAAACCATACCTTCAAAACCCATTGTGGTGTTTGTATTTATTGGTACCAGACCGAGGCTTCCCGCCATACAGGGCTACCGAGATGCCTAGTTTTGTTATGATGGCATTGCGTTATCCCAAAAAAATCATCAGAAATGGTGATTTTTTGTTATTTTATTTTCTCTAAGGTTGGTCGATTAATTTCTCTCAATTT
>CAZHKK010000032.1:0-3168 GCA_964532735.1 uncultured Gammaproteobacteria bacterium
ACAAAACTTCGTCTTTTTATTTTAAGCAACATTAATCCATATTTCTTGCCATTTTTCAGGTAATTCCTCTCTTATTAATTCTTTAAATTTATTTTCTATAAATTCCTTTAACTTATTTTTCTTTTCTTGTTCTAAATTTTCTAAATTATGACCAAAATATTTTATAAATAAAATTTCAAATTCTATATTATCTCTAGCTGTTTCTTTAATCTCATTAATTTTATTTTTTATTTCAATCAAATCTAAATAAATAATATTAATAAACTTAAAAACATATAATCAAGTATTTAAAAATACTCCTAATAATAAATTTATGCTTATGATATTTCCTGTATTGGAAGACAATACGGTTAAATATTTTGTCTTTGGGGATGGCTCTGAAAATAAAAATTATATAAAAGATTTAGAAAGTGGAAATGAAGAATTTTTATATGATGGCGATGCTCCAATAGTTATTTAAAAGCTTAATTTATCCTAAATAGAAGTTCCAAAAAACATTAAAAAGAGAGGTTTAATGCGACACATGCGACACTAGTTTATTGATTTAATTTGGTATTTATTGGCTAATTTTATTTAAGATATTATCAACAAAATTTATAATAATTAAAAAACTACTTCGTTTTATATTGAAGTAGTTTTAGTTATTTTTTTCACAGATAGCATTTTTGTATTTAAGTAATACATTATCTAGTTTTTCATTTAAATTTTCATAAGTATCTAAAACGGAACCCAGTAATAATGTATTTTCTGTTTTTATAAAAATTTTTATATAGGCTTTTTTTATAAAATAATTTGGAATATTTATGTATAATTTTTTATTATCAAGTTCAAATAATTTATTATAAACTTTATATTCATCTTTAAAATTTATTATGTGTATATTGTGAATTTCTACATGATTATAATAATTGTTTTTAAAAAAACTATCTAATATTTTTTTAATGCAATACTCTTTTATTTTATATTTTCTTAATTTTTCTATTAATAATATTATAAAATCATTATTGTTTTCAAAAATAATTTTATTTTTATTATTTAGAATAAACTTTCCAACTATAGAAGAAGGGTTAATTATAAACATATACAACCTCCATTGATTTATGTTTTTAATATTTTAAAGTATATTTGTCTATTAATCAAATGTTTTTACGATAAAAATCAATTTAATTTGCTTTTTTGTTAAAAATATGGTTAAATACAAAAATCAAACAGACTATATTGGAGGATTTATATGGATGATTTAGATGCTGTTAAATTCATAAAAGATCCAAAAGATCCTTTGAATTTGAAGATTATTTTTGATAAAGAAATTTTTGGAGCTAATATTGAATTTGAATTGATTCATAATATTGAAAAAAATCAAATCAATACAAGATTAGTTTATAATGAAGAAACTTGGTTTTCTGAAAGTTTTGATCTTAAAAAGATAAAAGAAAAAGCGCATGAATTGATTGAAAAATATGAGCAAAATGCTGTATTTGGAATTATTTCAGTTGAACTTCTTTTCTATTATGATGAGAATTTTGATGCAATAGCTACAATTCGTGGATGGAAAAAAAGAAAAAAATAACATCCATAAAAGCGATTCTAACATGAGTCGCTTTTTTATTTTTGATATCTTTGTTTTATTTCTTGAAATTCTAAACTTTTAATTTTATTTTTTAACACCTGTATTAATATGTTTCTTTTTTTAAAATCTTTTTCTTCTAGGGCAATGTTCAAATCTTTATTTGTATTGTTAGCTTCTTTAAAATCATTAATAATTTTTTGTATATCATTCTCGTCTATTTCATTAATTCCATTATGTTTATCAGTATTTATTTGATGAATTGTAGCTAATAATATGTCATAAAGTTCTATGGTTTCTTTTCTATTAGCTCTAAACTCCTTAGCTCTTAATAAATCTTCTTTGTCTTTTTGAATCTTTGCAATATTAAAATCTTCTTGAGAAATTATTTCTTGCCATTTTTCAGGTAATTCCTCTCTTATTAATTCTTTAAATTTATTTTCTATACTTAAAACAACACTTCTTACTTCTATTTTAATTTCAATAATATCATTAATTTCAGAAGAAAGATCTTTAATGCTAGATAGATTAGATTTTAATTTATCTTGCAATTCTTTCTTTTTAGATTCTTCTAAGTTAGATTTTTCAAGCTCATCTTCAAAATCTTTAACATAGATATCAATAAAAGTATCAATATTTTTTAATATAGATAAATCAGATTCTACTTTTTCTAAAATATCTTTTTTAATTTCTGGAATTAAATTTTTTTGATTAAGATTTTCTAAATTCATATTCTTGATTAATTATTATATTCTTTTTCTATAAATTCCTTTAACTTACTCTTCTTTTCTTGTTCTAAATTTTTTAAATTATGACCAAAATACTTTATAAATAAAATTTCAAACTCTCTACTATTTTTTGCTACTTCTTTAATTTCATTAATTTTATTTTTTATTTCAACTAAATCTAAATAAATAATATTAATAAACTTAAAAATATATTCATCAGATTCAAGTTCAAAAAATTCTTTTAAATATTCATTATTCAATAATAATCTATCTAAAAAAATTCTAGATTCTTTTTTTAATCCAAATTTTTCTATATCAAATTCATTATATATTTCATTTAATAATTCTTGAATTTCCTGAGTCATTTTTATTTTTTTAATTATTCAAGCTTAATTATATTATAAATATTGATTAATTAAAAGCATTTTTATCTACTGTTTATCTACTCTTTAAGTCTAGATATAAGTTTTTTATTGCGTCATTAATGTAATAAAAGATAAATAATAAAAACAAAAAGATGGATAATCAAATAATTCATAAGAAATATTGTCTTTATGCTAGAAAGTCTAGTGAAGAAGATGAAAGACAAGCTCTTTCTATTGATTCTCAAATAAAAGAAATGCTTCAAATAGCAGAAAAAGAAGGATTAGAAATAGTTGATATTAAAAAAGAAAGCCATTCAGCAAAAGAATCAAGCAAAAGAGATGTTTTTAATTCTATTATTTCTGATTTAAAAGATAAGAAATTTAATTCTATTCTAACTTGGAATACTGATAGATTGTCTAGAAATGCTGGAGATCTTGGATCTCTTATAGACTTAATAGATAAAAACTTATTAGTAGAAATAAAAACATATAATCAAGTATTTAAAAA
>CAZHKK010000033.1:0-3026 GCA_964532735.1 uncultured Gammaproteobacteria bacterium
TGTTTTTTTATTTATAGATTTGATTCAAGTAATTTATTTAAGTATAATAGCTTAAATAATTAATAAGAATAATAAAGTATGTCATTAGACAATCCAAATGAATGGAAAGTAAATCTAACAGAGAAAAGAAGGCAAAGAGACAAGGGGAAAAAATTAGAAGAAACCGATAGAGATTTAATGCAATTAAAAAGAACTTTATCAGAATATTTCTCAAAAATTAATACTTTTTTACAAAAACAAATAGATAAAAATGGTAAACAAAATGGTGGTAGACTAGATTTTGACATTGGTAAAATTAGAAGAAGATAAGGATGAAATCAAAAGTAATGCAAAACTCCCAAGAGAATACAAAATAGAAGTAGTAAGACAATATTTAGATATAATAGAATCTTATGAAAATGCTCTAGAAGCTTTATCGGCATAAAATAAAAAAGAGCAGACAATTGTTTTAGCCTGCTCATCAGGTGAATTTGTGACGATTATAACCAGATTCAAACCAGTCATAATCCATAAGACAATACATAATCCTGCCTTCATCAGCAAAATGACTACATTTTTCATCAAATTGTGATGCTAAAAATGTCATTTCTTCATCTGTTACACTCCTTTTCTCTTTTTTTGTTTTAACCTGAAACAACACATTAATCTCTATTGGACCTTTTTTGAAGGTTTTATAAAGAATCAATGTGCCATCATTCTCATCAAGAGTAATTTCAGGCTCTTTGCCATCTTTATACTCTTTATGATAAAACTCCACGATATTGGGAGTTTTTTTGTTTCTTTGAACTGTGAACATAAAACTCCTTCTATAGAAAATTGTATCAATATTATACATCTTTTTAATTATAAAGTCAAATGATTTTTTATTTTTATTATAGGGGAGTTTTAAAATAAAAAATAGCTAATATAAGCTATTTTTAAGGTATTGGCTCAATAGTCTCATTGGGTGTAAATGTATCTCAATATCACAAAAGATTACAAGGGGTTTATAATATCATAGTAAATAATAAATTAATATTTCAAATTTAATAGATGAATAAAGAAATTGAATACGTATTATTTAAAAAACCAGATATACATAATATGTAAATCTGGTTGATTTGTTTTATTTACTTTTTATAATATTTTTATTTAGTATTTTTAATTTAAAATTATCAATTTTTTCATTTATATAATCATATTTATCTAAAATTAATCCAAAAAATTTGCTTCTTTCTTTTTGAAATCTATTTAAATAACGTTTTTTTATAAAATAACTAGGAATGTTTATATATAAATTAAGACTATTGTTTGATAATTTAAACAAATTGTAATAAATTTTATATTTTTCATCAAAATGTATTACATAAACCTTATTAGTGTCTATATAATTAAGATAATTATTTTTTAAAAAATCAGATAATATATTTTTTATATAATATTCTTTTATTTTATATTTTCTTAACCTTTCTATTAATAATATCATAAAGTCAATATTATTTTCGAAAGATATTTTATTTTTTAAAATAAATCTTCCAATTATAGAATTAGAATTAATTATCTGCATATATACCCCTTATTGTATTTTGTTTTGTTATTCTAATTGTATTATTAGAATAAATCAAGTTCTCTTGATACAAATTCTCTATAAGCATTAAAAGAGAGATATATCCTCCCAAAATCACTAGAATGAGTACATTTAGAATGTATTTGTGATTCCAGCAGAATCGATTGTTCTTGGGTCATGAATTGCTTTCTTCTCTTTTCAATGATTACTGGCATAATGTTAACCTCTACTAAGGTTCTCTTGAAGGTTTTGTAGAGAATCAATTTGCCATCTATCTCATTAAGAGTAATTTCTGGTTCTTTACCATCCTTGTACTCTTTATGATAAAACTCCACTATATTGGGAGTTTTTTTGTTTCTTTGAACTCGGAACATAGAAAACTCCTTCTATAGAAAATTGTATCAATATTATACATCTTTTTAATTATAAAACAGAAATGTGTTTGCATTTTAAATATTACAGGAGGTTTTTGATGAAACAAAAACAGTTTTTATCTTTCGTTACTATGATCATTGGGATCGTGGTATTACTTGTCGGTTGTGACGTAACTGGCAATCTGCAAAAGGAATAGGTCGCAGAATCGGTTATCGATTTTAGCGACAATACTAGTCCGCTGGTTGGTCTCATTTCTTCGAGGGTCGTTACCGATTGGCACTCAAAGACGGTGGTGCAGTCTGGATTCCGTCGACAGTTACCCCGGCAAACTATTACTGGAATGCAGATCCTTATGTGTATAGTAAATAGAATATTGTAGCATTGAATACAAAGTTCAATTTGGCAGAGGAAGACGAAAAGCTTGTCGCCTCTGCCTTTTAAATATATAATAACTCTATGAATAATAAAAAAATAATCTTAATTTCACTAATAATTATATTAATTTCAACAATAAGTTTGTTGTTGAGTTTTTCTTATTTAAATAATAGTAAAAGTTTTGAAAAGATAAATAAGATAGAAAGAATAGAAGATTTAAAAAAATATTCTAATGATAAGTATAATTTTACATTTAATTATCCAAATAATTTAGTTTATACTGAAGAAGACAATAAGAAAATAACAGCCATAGATAATTCTATTAAGTTATTAGATAAAGTTATTACTTTTAGAAATATTTCAGATCAATGGATTATTTCTATTGATATAAATAAAACAGAATATAAAAATATAGAAGACTGGCTCGATGATTATGTAAAAAATAAACCAAGAGAGATAATTGTTTTCAGAGAAAATTCTGGAACTAACATTGATAATAATAAAACGATAATTACACATGTTGCTGGATTAGATCAAAATAAGAAGTATGTATTTGAAGATTATCCTTATGAAAAAACTATTGGTTTTATAAAAGATAGTAATTTATTTGTTATAAATATTAAGGAAAATATTGGTGATCAAAGTTATATAGAATTTCTAAAAAGTTTTAGATTTACAAAATAAGTACATAAATAAAAAGTGATGGCATTTACAAAATCATCACTTTTTT
>CAZHKK010000034.1:0-2018 GCA_964532735.1 uncultured Gammaproteobacteria bacterium
ATTGATTTATATAATTAAAAGATAAATTTTTCAAGATATAAAACAAAAATATCAAAAATAAAAAAGCGATTCGTATTAGAATCGCTTTTGTGAATATTATTTTTTTATTCTTCTAATATTTTTAATATTGTTATTCTCTCTACTTTTACAACTTTTCCTAAAGATAATTGTCCGGTATTTCTTCCATCTTTGCTCATATCTTCTGGTTTTTTACAAATTTTTTCACTTTTTAACTCTGCTTTAGTTGGATAAATCCATCCAAAAGAAGTGCTAGAATCATCTTGAAAATCTATACCCCATGCTTTATCATCTTTTAATACCATTACTCCAATTTCTTTTGATTGAAAAGTTTTTTTCATAATTCCTCCTGTTTGTTTATGGTATTGTTTTCCAATTCTTCATATGAAAAACCTCTATTTGGTGTTATGTTTATGTAATATAAATTATATTCTTCTATGTTTGTTGAATAAAATTTTTTATTATCACCATATCTAAAAATTGTTTGTTTTTCTAAATTTTTTTCAATACCTCGGATATAATATTCTCCAGGTTCTATTTCTATTTCTTTTAATACAACACCTTTTTCTGATTGTGTTGAAAAGGTATCGCTCCAAATAGGTGTTTTGTTACCAGAATTTTTTAGTATTTCTATTGTTATTGTTTCAGTTTCTGATCCAGTGTTGAAATTTTTATTTATACCTATTTTTATTTTTGTTACTCCTTTTTCTTCACATCCAAAAAGTAATATTATAAAAACAATAATAAAAAAAATAAAAAAATATTTTTTCATATAACCTCCATTAAGTTATTTATTGTGTTTTACATTATTTTATTGTAAAAGTCAAATGTTTATTTACTTTTAAATAAGGGTTATAATTGTTATATGAATAAAAGCGAAGTTCAAAAAAATAATCATGAGATATCTGTTTGTAAAAATTTTTTAAATATTTACAATAAAAAGATAAAATTTTTAAAACATGGTAATCCTCATAAATTTGAAGCAGATTGTATTTGTTCTGATAATTTTTTTATTGAAATAGTTGGTATTTATGATAGCGAAAAGCAAGCAAAAAAAATCTGGGGGAACAATATGGAAACAAAAATAAAAGAAGATTATAAGTTTAACTTATTTTCTTTTGATAATTTAAATAAAAAAATATTAGAAAAAACTCAAAAATTAAATAATGGTTTATATGATGGATCAAATGGTAAAATAATTCTTGTTTGTGATATGTTAAGTCCTACTGTTACAAAAAAAGATGTAGATCTTGTTTTAAAGTCTTATTTGCCATTTAAAAAAGATAATTATTTTAAAAGATATTTTTATGAAGTATGGGTTCTTTGGAAAAGTGAAAATAATGTTGATTATAAAATAGAAAGATTAGAATAAAATAAAAAGCTAATATTTTTTAATATTAGCTTTATTTTATTATAGTTTTATTGCTTTTGATTTACCTTTGCCACAGTTTGAAATTTTCCATTTTTCTCCTGTTTTTGTTGGATCTTTTGAGTTTTCCCATGTTTTTTGTAATCTCTCTGAATATTCTGGATTCGTTTCTCTATTAGAAGGGAAGCATGGCCTTGGTTTGTGAGCTTTGTCAAAAAAACTATTAAAAGTTAAATTTTCTTTTCTAAAGTTTTTTGGTTGGTTTTTTGATTTTTTCTCCATATATTCTCCTTTTGTTTTATTAATATATTATTTTTTGTTTTTTTGGTCAATAGTTCTATGGAACTATTTTTTTAAAAAAGCGAAAATTAGTTATTTTTATTTATTTTTTTTCTGTGGATTTCTTTATAAAAAGGCTTTCTTTAGTTAAAAAATTAATGTGTGGAACATGTTGAAACCTTTAAAAAAAATGGTATAATATATATATAATCAGTTTAATAATTTAAAATGGCTACTACAAAAAAGGTTGTTGCTAAAAAAGCAGTTGCTAAAAAAGCTCCTGCAAAGAAAGTTGCAACAAAAAAGGTTGTTGCTAAAAAAGCAGTTGCTAAAAAAGCTCCTGCAAAGAAAG
>CAZHKK010000035.1:0-1919 GCA_964532735.1 uncultured Gammaproteobacteria bacterium
ACAAAATAAGTACATAAATAAAAAGTGATGGCATTTACAAAATCATCACTTTTTTGATTTTTTTGAGATAAAAAACGCACCCGCATAGGGTGCATAGCTTGGCTCCAATTTGTTAACGAATTTAGAACTTTGAATTGGTCAAAAATAACAGAAGATTTTAATATCTTAAAACAGGAAATTAACTTGAATATATAAAGAAAAAATAGTAATAATTAAAAAAGTAAAAGCAATTCTTTAATTAGAGTTGTTTTTTTATTTAATCATATATTATAATTAGAGCTGTAAATAATAAATAAAATAATAACTATGGGATTAGAAGATTTTAAATGGAATCCAACAGAAGAGGAAAGAAAAAGAAAAGCAGGAGAAACATTAGATGATAATGATAGGAATTTAATAGAAGTAAAAACTAAATTAAATGGGTATATTTCAAAGATAGATGACTTTTTAAGAAAACAAATGGATAACGCTAATAAGTCTAATCCATTAATAGGTAAAGCAGTTGGAAGATTGTCAGAACAAAAAAAAGAAATCGCAGATGCTCAAAATTCAGGAAATTTAAGTGATAGAATGAATAATAAAATATTTAAAGGATTATTAGAAGATGGTGTTTCTGTGTTAAAACAAGCATATATTGATAAGTTTGATGAAACTATAGCTAGATTGCAAAAAAGATTAGAAAATAATACAAATCCAGATGCTATTCTAGATTTAGAAAGAAATATTGAAAATATGAATCTTTGCAAAGAATCAATTGAAAGTAGAGAGTTTGAAAATTTAAGTTCATATATTTATGGTATTGAAACTTTTGATATGCTTGATGATAAAAGGTCATTAGATGAAAGAAAATCTAGACTAGAAGTAGCTTTGATTAAAATAGAAGAAGATAAAGATGAAATTAAGAGTAATACAAATCTTCCAAGAGAATATAAGATAGAAGTAGTAAGACAATATTTAAGTATAATAAAGTCTTATGAAAATGCGTTAGATGCATTATCAGCATAAAATAAAAAGAGCAGGCTGTTGTTTTAGCTTGCTCATCAATGACTAGTTTCAAACGAGTAATAATCGTTGAATGAAGAAATTATTCTTATTTCATCTCCAGAATGACTACATTTCTGAGCCAATTGAGATTTTAGAAGTTTTTTTTCATCCTCTGTTCTTTTTCGTTTTTCTCTTTTCATTTTGACTTCAAACATTACGTTAATTTCAATTGGAACATGTTTGAAAGTCTTGTAGAGAATAAGTGAACCAGTCTCTTCGTCAAGAGTAATTTCAGGCTCTTTACCATCCTTGTACTCTTCACTATAAAACTCCACAATGTTGGGAGTTTTTTCGTTTCTTTGAACTTTGAACATAAAATTCCTCCTATGGAATTTGGTCTACATATTATACATCTTTTTAATTATAAAGTCAAATGATTTTTTATTTTTATTATAGGGGAGTTTTAAAATAAAAAATAGCTAATATAAGCTATTTTTAAGGTATTGGCTCAACAGTCGCGTTAGGTGTAGATGTATCTCAATACCACAAAGGATTATGAAGTTTATAATGCTGTCATAAATGACGCATTAACATCTCAAAATATTACAAATGTTACACATAAAAAAGATGTGTTTAATGCGACACATGCGACACTAGTGCGAGGTGGTATTGCTAGATAAATAGGGAAGTAATTAGTGTAATATAATTGACTTATATTAATAATTATTGGCCAATATTAAATAATATTATATTATTGTAATAAATATATTAAAAATGATAATATAATAAGCATGATAATTAATTATAATAAAAAATGTCTTTAGAATTTAAATGGAATCCAACAGAAGAAGAAAGGAAAAGAAAAGCAGGAGAGATTTTGGATGATAATGATAGAGATTTAATAAAAATTAAAACTACTTTAAATGGATATATAT
>CAZHKK010000036.1:0-1666 GCA_964532735.1 uncultured Gammaproteobacteria bacterium
ATGGTGGTAGTCAAAGGATTGGTGAGAAATTCATTATTCCTATTAAGTATTACTTTGTTGCTAATGGTAAGAGCTATATGAGTTATGAAAATAGAAGGATTTTTGTTTGTTAAAATATTTTATGTTAGTATATTATAAAATAATCATCATATTGTTTTATGGAAAAAATAGAAGAACTATATTTGCTAATAGAAAATATTAAAAGTTTTAAGTTAGAAAAGTTTGGTTTAGATAAAAATAATAGAATATATATTGAAAAGATTTGTAATAATAAAGAATTTTTAGATAAATTAATTAATAAAATAAATATAGATAATTTAATTATATTTTTGGATATAGTATTAATAGATTTGCAAACTATTCATAACAAACTAGAAAATATTATTAATATTGATAATGAAAAAATAAAGCAATTAATAACTGATCTAGAATCTAAAGAATTAGAAAAAGAAGAGGTTTTAAATAAATATATTAAAGAAAATAAAATTTAATTATATGGTTAATAATATAGAAGCTATAAAATCAAAAGAAGTTATTCACTCCGCTTTGCAATCTATAAGTAATTCTTTAAAAGAACAACAAATAGATATTAAAGAAAGCTTTGATGGTGATATTAAAGATATTAATAAATTAGTTAATATTTCTAATGAATTAGTTTCTGAATTTTCAACCATTCAAACAAGTAATGAATTTGCTAAATTTTTTAAAAAGAATGAATCTTTTATTAAAATTGGTATGGAAAGTATTACTAAACATGTAAAAAAAGAATACACAGAAAAACTTAATAAAGTTAAACAAATTTTGGATTTAGCTTATACAACTCAGATAGATAAAAGAGATCAAGAAACTAATAATAAAATTAAGGAAGAAAATAATGATTTATATTTTTTAATAAACTCATTTATTGATGATATTAATTCTAGAGTAATAATTACAACAAAGGATTATATTTTATCTAAAAAAGATTTTGAAAATTATTTAGATAGAATTAATGATATAGTTTCAAATTACAATAATATTAGATCTAAGGATGATTTTATTAAATTTTTTGAAAATATAAAAATTAATGAAGATGATTCTGATAAATTTAAAGAAATGATTAAAAAGTGGCTAGAAAGAGCTAGAGAGATTGTAAAATAAAAATCCCGAACTTATACTAAGTATTAGTTCGGGTTGATTTTCCATTGAGACATGAAGTGTTTATAGTGAACATAACAAGTTGCTATGGATAATATTCTTATTGCTTCATGCATCTTTAAATTTTCAAATATTTTAGAATTTTTTAATTCCTTTCTGGATGTGTTTTTTCCTTTTGATGAATTAAAATCTATCATATTTTTTTCTTCTAAGAAATTTATAAATTTATTTATAGACCTTTCATTATAAAATAATTCAATGACCCCTGTTTTTTTATTTAATTTCCCCTCAAGAATCTTTTTACCTTGTTTCCAAGCTATAGATTCATAAAAAAGAAAATTTTCTTCATCCTCATCCATTCCCATTTCAGGAGGGAAAGGAATTCCTTCTGATGAATATTTCATCTTTTTTTTCATTCTCTCCTCCTAGTATTTGAAAGTTTTTATATTATAACATAAAACTTATATTTTTTCAATTATTTTTATTAAATAAAATAATAGCCAATATTAGCTATTATTAATCGTGGTGG
>CAZHKK010000037.1:0-1664 GCA_964532735.1 uncultured Gammaproteobacteria bacterium
TATTTTTTAAATAAAAATACATAAAAAAATAGCTATTTCTAGCTATTTTTGTTATATTAAAACTTCCCCTGTCATTTCTTTTGGAATTTCTAAATTCAACATGTTCAATATAGTTGGGGATATATCACTTAAATAACCTACATCTTTTTTTGTATTTTTTCCTTTGTACTCATTTCCAAATATCACCAAAGGAACAGGATTCAATGTGTGAGATGTTATGGGTTGATTTGTTTCTTTATCAAAAGTCTCTTCTGCATTTCCATGGTCTGCTGTTATTAAAACGATGGCATCATGTTTTTTAGCTTCTTCAATTATATTTCCTAGAGCTAAATCAACAGCTTCTACGCCTTTTATTATAGCCTCCCAGTTTCCAGTATGCCCTACCATATCGCAATTTACCAAATTTGTTGCTATAAAAGAATATTTTTCAGAAGAAATAGCTTCTACAACCTTTTCCGATATTTCTTTGGCTTTCATTTCTGGTTTTTCGTCATGCGTTTTAACATCTTTATTACTATCAATCATTATCCTTTCTTCTCCTATTTCTGAATCATATTTTTGAGCATTAAAGAAAAAAGTAAGATGAACAAATTTTTCTGTTTCCGTAACTTTTAATTGTTTTAAATTATTTTTACTAATAATTTCTGATAATGTGTTATTTATAATTTCTTTTCCAAATAAAGCTTCTATATTTACTGATTTATCATTATCATCAAAATAATTTGTCATTGTTACAAATTTTAAATTTGGAATATTTGCATTATAAATCGTTTTTGTAATTTGTATTGCTCTATCACTTCTAAAGTTTGAGAAAATAAGTCCATCGTTTTCTTTAATTTCAAAACCATTAGATATAAATGTTGGTTCTAAAAATTCGTCAGTTACATTGTCTTGATATGATTTATTTATAATATTTTCAGCGCTAGAATCTTCTTTAAATTCTTTTTTTGTTATCATGTCAAAATACTTTTTTGTACGATCTAGATTATTATCTCTGTCCATAGCAAAATATCTACCAGATATTGAAGAAATTCTTATATTTTCATTATTAAAACTAGACACGAAATCACTAACATCTTTCAAATATTCTAAAGATGACTTTGGAAATGTATCTCTTCCGTCAGTTATTAAATGTAATGATATTTTTACATTATAATCATTCGCTACTTTTAATATTGATTTTATATGATCAGAATGACCATGAACACCTCCCGGACCAAGAATTCCCATTATATGAAACACACTATCATTATTTTTTACATGGTTTATTGTATTTATTAAAACAATATTATCTTTTAATGTATTATTTTTTATTGAATTATTTATTTTTACTAAATTTTGATAAATAATTCTACCAGAACCTATAACAAGATGATTTGCTTCTGATGTTCCCATTTGTCCATCTGGTAAGCCTATATCTAAACCAGATGCTTTTAATAAACAATTTGGATAATTGTTTTTTAAATAATTTAAATTTGGAGTATTGGCATTAGCTATAGCATTATATTCTGTATTTGAACTATAACCCATCCCATCACATATAACTAAAACTACTTGTTTCATATTTTTTTATTAATACTAATTTAAATATTTTATAATATAAACATTTAAAAATAAAGTATTGATTTATTATCAATATACTGATATTTTATAATTAAATTAAA
>CAZHKK010000038.1:0-1544 GCA_964532735.1 uncultured Gammaproteobacteria bacterium
ATTGGTGCATATTTTAAAGCTGGAGCTCCTTCATACATGACGTTCGAACTAATTTAGGTGTACATTAGTTGCGCTCACTATATTGTTTTACTTAAAAATAAATTATAATATTTGTATATTAAAAAATGAGAAACATTTATGGATATTAATGATCTAGAAAAAATAAAATCTGTTTTAATTAAAATAGATAATTTGAATAAATTAAACTTGGATGAAAATAGTAGATTATTTATAAAGGAAATATCTCAAGACAATAACTTTTTAAAAGATTTTATAGAAAAAACGGAGAAGATGGTTTGTTTATAATTATTAATGGTATTTTAGAAAATTTACATAATTCATATCAAAATATAATAGAAAGTAAAAAATATTTTACAGAAGAAGATTTAAAAATTTCAAAAGAAATTATAAATGAAATGTTTTTAAACAAAAATAAACAATTAGATTATAAAACTAATAATGATTTTATTAACATAGAACAAGAAGAAAATGATCGAGATAAAATAAATGAAATACTAAATAAATTAAAACAATAAACATGAGTTTAGCAACAGAAAAAATAGATAGAGTAAACAATTACACGACAGAAACTACTCAAGAAAGAATTGCATCAGAAGAAAATAGATTAAATGCTATTTTAAAAACAAAAAAAATGTTAGAAGATAAAAAAATAACTTTAGAAGTTTATGCTGATTTTATTTCTAAAAACGAAAACTTTAAAAACAAAATAAAAGAAGTTGAAGAATTTATAGAAAACATAGAAGCAATAATAGGATATTTTCAACCTACTAAATTTGATGTAAGAGAAATAAAACCAGAAATAAAAAAATTTATATCTGACTATGAAACATTTTTTAAAGAAAATGAAAACAATATTAAAGAATCAGCCTTAATGAAGTTTGAAAAATATATTGAAGAGATAAAAGAAATGGAAAAATTATTAGAAATTTAAAAAAGAGTGATTAATCACTCTTTTTTGATATCAAACCTTATCAGTGTGATATCAATATCATCATCATCAACCCAAAACAACCCATCAAACGAATCATCTATCGTATCACTGGCTGACGAATCTTTTAATTCTTTTATTGTTTTTTTGCTATCATAATTAATAGCAACATAAACAGCAAAAGAATTAAGCATGTCATTAAGAGTTCTTATACCCTTTTTGACATTTTCAATTTCAAAACTTAATATATTATTTCCATTTCTGAAAACACTTACCTCGTTTTTATTTTTTATTATCATGAAAACAGAATTTTCTTTATAGTGTTTATAAAACACAACTACTAAACCATCAACTTCTTTTATATATATAGTTTCAGGTTTCATAACGCTTTTCATTATTGAAAGAAAATTATTTACGTCAAACATGAAAACCTCCTAAATTGTTTTAATACTATAACACAAAAATATATAAAAATCAATTTAATTTCGATTATATTTAGGGGTGAACAAAAAATAACGCTAATTTAAGCGTTATTTTTATTGGAGCGGGTAAGGAGAATCGAACTCCCCTCTTCAGCTTGGAAGGCTGACATAAT
>CAZHKK010000039.1:0-1526 GCA_964532735.1 uncultured Gammaproteobacteria bacterium
AAATTTGGAGCATTAAAAAATAAAAGCTAATATAAAATATTATTTTAGAACAAATTTTTTACACTAAAAAATAAAACATTATGTTATAATAGTATTATAAACAAAAATTAGATGAATATATTTTTCAAAATTTTAATTTTATTCTTTATTTACTCATTTATCGGTTGGGTTATAGAAACTATATATTGTTCTATAATATCAAAAAGATTAATAAATAGAGGATTTTTGAAAGGACCATATTGCCCGATGTATGGTTTCTCTGCTTTGATTATAATAAACATATTAGATTTTGTTATTTCAAAATTAAATTTATCAAGCAATTATTTTTATGTTTCAATATTTTTAGTTTCAATAATAGTTGCGACAATAGTAGAATTTTTTACAGGACTACTAATAGAAAAAATATTTAAAATGAGATTATGGGATTATTCAAATAGAGATTTAAACATAAAAGGTTATGTGTGTTTACAATTTTCTTTATATTGGGGAGCATTGTCTTTTATTTTGTTAACAATAATAAATCCAATATTTTCTTCTGTATCTTCTTCTTTATCTTCAAAAAATTATAAGTATATATTTTTAGTATTTTTAATATTAATTATTTTTGATTTTTTAATAACTCTAAAGTCACTTTTTATTTTTAATAAATTAACAAATAAAATAAACATTTTAAATTCAAACAAGATTTTTGAAGGACTTAAAAAATATAAAAGAATACTTAGAAATTTTGTTCCAAATTTTTATTATTTTAACAATAAAAAATCAAATAATTTAAAAAATAAAATTATAAAAACAATATTAAGAAGATAGTTGTTTATAAAAAATAAAAAACGAGGATATTTCACCTCGTGTTTTGAAAAAATTTAAATAATATTTTTTATTGAAAATATTATCCAAGTTCTTATATACATATATATAATACTTGGAAAGAATAAAAAATTAATAATCAATACAAATACTATCATTCCATTTACGATTTGGAAGATTGTTTTTTTAGAATATTCCAATACTTGTTTATAAAATTCTTCTTTTGAAATAGAAATGTTCCAAAGCCTGAAAATATTTATTAATTCATTTAAAACAGGAAAAGTTTTTATTGTAATTTCAGCCTTCTTATCTATTATTAAAACTTCTTCAATGCCTTTACTTTCATATTCATGTCTCCTCTCACATTTTTTATATATATTAGACTCAAGATGAATATTAAAGCTAATGGAAATAATATTCTTTTCAAAACAAACAACAACATATCTTCCTTCCATAAAACCTCCTTTGTAAATTTATAAAATTTTAGTATGTTTATTAATAAAATTAAATTATTAAAATAACGTTTATGAATTTTGAAAAACCAAATCAAGAAGATTTAAAACTAAGAAATCAAAGTGAAAGTTTAGAAAATGAAATTGAATATGTTGAAATAAAAGCGTTTAAATATTATGAGGAACAATTTGAACACAATCCAGAAGGTGCTATAGAAACAATATTAAAAGATGGACAAGGAAATATATCAGAAGTTTTATCTTTTA